>JAHFGV010000005.1 GCA_023247255.1 Candidatus Omnitrophota bacterium
GTTCTCCATAAATTTCGTGTTCCCTATGCCATCATCGGCGCTTTTGCCGCGTCCTTTTATGGTGTTGTAAGGACAAGCATGGATGCGGATGCCATGATTTCCTTGCAACACAGTCAAGCGAATGTCAAACAGTTGATAGGCGAATTTCGCAAGGCCGGATTGAAAACCACCTGCAGAAAAGGCGATTCCCAGGATCCCATCGGCGCTGTCATCAATGTTGAGGATAAATTTCAAAATCGCGTTGATCTCTTGATGAACATTCAAGGGATGACCGAGGCTGTTTTTAGTCGGAGCGTCGAAGCTCAATTCATGAATGCGCGGATCCACCTGATTGGTATCGAAGATTTCATCGCCATGAAAATCTTTGCGGGTAGTCCAAAAGATTTAAGCGACGTCGCTGGTGTACTAGCCGTATCTTATGATCGAATCAATCTACCATTACTGAAAGACTTGGCGCAAAAATATGGCAAGGCTGCCAAGCACAAACTAGAGTCATTACTGAGGTCTTACAAAACACCTCGATAGGAGAAATGGGTGCCGGCTTCTGATTAAAGAGAACCGGTACCAATTTCCCTTGTCCGATCCCCTCTGGAAATCGGTGGCTGTCCCCGGATGCGATTTTGATTAAAGAGAACCGGTGCCATTTTTACCAATTTCTTAGGGGCTGTGGGTAAGGAGCGCGGGATAATGACTGCGTCTGAAATTGCCGCTTGGATTGGAGCTGCTGCCTGGCTCCCTCCCATTCTTTTTTGGATATATCAGATCACGGTTAAGCCGAAGATAGCACTTGTTTCTGGGCCGCACACTCAGATTGGCTACGCCCTCTTCACTGGACCCAGCGTCCACCTAAACTGCGCCATTTCAGCTTCCAGAAGGGACGCTGTAATTCAAAAAATGCTATTGAGGGTGCAGCATGAAAAAGGCCAATCAGCATCTTTTCTCTGGACATACCTCAATGAAACTTTTTCCCAAATCAGAGGTGTGACTGGGGAAACAGCCGAAGTTAGCAAGAGCCAACCCGCAATAGCCTTAAAGGTTGGGACGCTTGTATTGGTGGAAAAGTTAATCTCTTTCAATGAGGTCGAATTTCAGCAAAGACAGAACATATTGTTCAGCCCCATTGTTGAGCTTAGAAACCATCTACAGAAGACGCAACCTGAGAGTTTTCGCGACCTAACGATTCGATCGAGAGAGTTTGCTGCTTTAGTTGACTTCTACAAGAAAAATGTGTTTTGGCAGCAAGGGAAGTATACGGTTACAGTTTGCATAAACGTTGTCGGCTCGAAACGTCCAACCCTCTCAACGTTAGAGTTTTCTTTATCAAGTACTGACATTGATCGTTTAAGCCATAATGTTCTTGCAATCGAGCAGGATTTGATCGGGGCAATCTCACCACCCGCAGGAGCTCGAATCCCAGTCCTGTATGATTGGATTAGCGTGAACATAAGGTCGTTTAAACAATAAATTCTCCGAGACCTAAACGCGACCTAAAATTGCATCTTGATAAGGGGTGATTCAGATTCAATGAGAGGCCGTGCGGTCAAGAAGGGTGAGGAATTCGCGGGCGGTGACGATGGTAACGTCTTGGTACTGGTGGAGGCTTAGTAGGTGTTGGTCGCCGGAGACTAAGTAAGACGCTTGAGCATCAAGGGCACAGGCAAGGATTTTGTTATCGGTAGGATCCTCGGCGATGACGGCGATAGGCTTTGTGTGGGGTAGGACGATGGCCTCATGTTCAAGCAATTCGATCAGGGCAGTAACTTCAGCTTCTGGAATGCGATACTTCTTGGCGATGTGCGGGTAATGGAGCACGCGTTGGATCTCGGCGATGATCTCTCGAGAAGTAACGAGAAGATAGGCATGGGCTCGCCACTCCTCCAGGAGCTTGGCGGATGGTCCTGTTTTAGTAAGCAAGCTGCTGACGAATTGATTGGTGTCCAGGACGGCTTTAATCACGAGGCTTTCCTGACGGCACGAACGGCTTGCTGGACGTCGCGCTCGACTTCTTCAGGGGAAGCATGGGGTAGACGCCCTTTAACGCGGTCTAAGACTTTAAAGTGCTCCTCGCGCTCCTGGACCCAGTTGAGGTACTCCGTCGCGTTGATGATGGCAACTACGGGCAAGCCGGATTTTTCAACGATAAAGCGCTCTCCTTTAAGAGCGACGCGCTTCATAATCTCCCCGAAGTGGATGCGCGCCTTTACGGCTGGAATCGTTGTGGGATTGGGCGTGGGCATGGTAGAGGCTCCTTTTTAGGTATCATCCGTATTGATCGCTACTGATTAATATTACTCAGTCCATATCAGATTGTCAAGGACGTCACGGAGTGGTAGCCTAGCGACGGAAGACGATCAACGGAAAACAAAATATGCCGAAGCGGACGGATCTGCACAAGATACTGATTATCGGATCGGGGCCGATCGTGATTGGTCAGGCCTGCGAGTTTGATTACTCCGGCACCCAAGCCTGCAAGGCGCTGAGGGAAGAGGGGTTTTCGGTTGTACTCATCAACTCAAATCCGGCGACGATCATGACGGATCCAGAGCTTGCGGATAAAACCTACATCGAGCCAATCACCGTCGAGGTTCTGGAGCGCATCATTGAAGTGGAGCGGCCGGATGCTTTGCTACCGACGCTGGGCGGGCAGACCGCGCTGAATGTGACCGTGCAGTTGGTCGAGCAGGGGATCTTGGATCGTTATTCGGTGAAGCTTATCGGTGCGACGGCGGAGGCGATTCGGCGGGCCGAGGATCGGGAGCTGTTTAAGAAAACCATCGAGTCGGTCGGTCTGGAATTGCCTCGGGCGAAATTCGCTCGCAGTTTTGAGCAGGCCCAGGCGATCGTTGAGGAAATCGGCTTTCCCTGCGTGATCCGGCCGAGTTACACCCTGGGCGGCAGCGGTGGCGGCGTGGCTTATCACAGCGAGGAGTTTGAGCGTTTGGTCAAGCGCGGGCTTGAGCTGTCGATGATCCATGAGCTTTCGATTGAGGAATCGGTGGTCGGCTGGAAGGAGTTTGAGCTTGAGGTGATGCGCGATCGGGCCGATAACGTAGTAGTCGTCTGTGCCATCGAAAACGTGGATCCGATGGGGATCCACACAGGGGATTCGATTACCGTCGCGCCGGCCCAGACGTTGACGGATCGTGAGTACCAAAAGATGCGCGATGCAGCCATCGCCGTCATTCGAGCCATCGGCGTGGAAACGGGCGGCTCAAACATCCAGTTTGCGGTGCATCCGGATTCGGGGAGGCTTCTGGTGATCGAGATGAATCCGCGCGTGTCACGTTCCTCGGCCTTGGCTTCCAAGGCGACCGGATTTCCCATCGCCAAGATCGCAGCGAAGCTGGCGATCGGCTACACCTTGGATGAGCTGTCCAATGACATCACGAAGCAGACGCCCGCCTGTTTCGAACCGACCATCGACTACGTGGTGGTGAAGATTCCCCGTTTCGCCTTCGAGAAACTCCCCGGTGCGGATCCGACGCTTGGCATTCAAATGAAATCCGTCGGTGAGACGATGGCCATCGGTCGGACATTCATCGAGGCGCTGCAGAAAGGCCTTCGTGGTCTTGAGATCAAAAAGGATGGCTGGGACGCGGAAGAGATCATCCCGCGCGATTTGTTGCGCCAGCGCTTGGCTGTGCCAACCGCCGAGCGGATCTTTTATCTCAAGGCAGCCTTAGCCGATGGGTTCTCACTGAATGAATTGTTCCAGTTGACCAAGATCGACCGCTGGTTCTTGCGGCAGCTCGACGCTCTGGTGCAAGAGGAAGTAAGCATCCAAGCCGCCGGAGAAAAGATGCGTTTGTGCGTGGACGCTCCTGTTGGAAGTACGGCACAAGCCAGTGGAGCGACGATTCTCAGGCGAGCTAAACAATGGGGCTTCAGCGACAGGCAGCTTGCGCGGCTCTGGGGATTGGATGAAGCCACCCTGCGCGAGTGTCGGCGCAAGTGGGCGGTTTGCCCTGCTTATTATCTCGTCGATACCTGTGCGGGTGAGTTCGAGGCGCGGACTCCGTATTATTACTCGACGTATGAACAGCCTGCACAAATGCTTATGGGGGACGAGGGGCGAGGGATGAGGGACGAGGGACATGATTTTTCCACGGCCCCCTGTCTCACCCCTCCGGCCCTTTTTAAACGCAAGGTCATGATCCTCGGCGGTGGCCCGAATCGCATCGGGCAGGGAATCGAGTTTGACTACTGCTGCGTGCATGCGGCTTTGGCCCTGCGCGAGCTGGGCATCGAAGTGATCATGGTCAACTGCAATCCTGAGACTGTATCCACCGACTATGATACCTCGGACACCTTGTACTTTGAGCCGGTGACAGTGGAGGATGTATTGAATATCGTCGAGCGCGAGCATCCGGAAGGAGTGATCGTGCAATTCGGCGGCCAGACTCCTTTGAATCTGGCCGTGGGATTGGCTCAGGCGGGTGTGCGGATTCTTGGAACCGCTGCCGAGGGCGTGGATCGTGCGGAGGATCGGGAGAAATTCAAGCGGCTTCTGGATGAACTCGCTCTCCAGCAACCGCCCAGTGCCACGGCGCTGACGCTTGAAGAGGCGCGGCTCGCGGCCCGGACGATCGGCTATCCGTGCCTGGTGAGGCCTTCCTATGTCTTGGGGGGACGAGCCATGGAGATCGTCTACGATGAAGAACAACTCAAGTATTTTGCCAAGCGGGCCTTCGAGGTGTCTGCCGGCTTTCCTGTGCTAATCGACAAATTCCTGGAGGACGCGATCGAGGTGGATGTGGATGTGGTGGGAGACGGCCAGGCTTTCGTCATCGGGGGCATCTTGGAACACATTGAGGAGGCGGGCATTCACTCTGGGGACAGTGCCATGGTGCTTCCGCCGCACACGCTTAGCGAAGATGTTCTTACTCAGATCCGGGATGCCGCCTATCGTCTCGCAAAATCGCTTAAGATCATCGGACTGATGAATGTGCAATGCGCCGTGAAGGACGATGGGGTCTATATCCTTGAGGTTAATCCCCGCGCCTCAAGGACCGTCCCTTTTATCTCCAAGGCGACCGGGTTGGCTCTGGCCAAGCTCGCCACCCGGGCGATTGTGGGGGTGTCGCTTCAGGAGCAGGCCTTCAACCAGGAGATCATTCCTCCCTATGTATCGGTGAAGGAATCCGTGTTTCCCTTTTCGCGTTTTGCGGGTGTCGATATCTTGCTGGGACCGGAGATGCGTTCCACCGGCGAGGTGATGGGCATCGACGCCCATTTCGGAGTGGCGTTTGTCAAATCGCAGTTGGCCGCGGGGCAACGGCTGCCGCAATCCGGAACCGTTTTTGTCAGCGTCAAGAATCGCGATAAACGCGCCATCGTTTTGGTGGCGCGCCAGTTGCAGGAGTTGGGCTTCGAGCTGGTGGCCACCCGAGGCACGGCCAGCGTCTTGCAACGCAACGGTATCCCCGCAAGGTCGGTCAACAAGATCCACGAGGGACGGCCGAACGTTTTGGATCTTATCCGCAACGGCGAGATTCATCTGGTAATCAACACGCCATCCGGACGGCTGCCGCGGACGGATGAAATCCAGATTCGCTCAGCCGCCGTGATGTTGGGGATCCCCGGCATCACCACTATTGCGGGAGCCCAGGCGTCGGTGAACGGCATCGCGACTGGGTTGGATCGACCCCTAACGGTACGATCGATCCAGGAGTATCACAAACAGATCACCCGAAATTCGCAATCCGAGATTCGCGATACCTGAACTTTGAATGTGATCGAAAGATGCCCAAGGAATCTCGCAGCTACCCCCGCATCCCAGAGGGTTTTACCGTTCAGTACCGGATCTCCGGCGAGTTCACCCAGACGTGGCACAGCGCTAGGAGCGTGAACATCAGCGCTTCGGGGATTCGTCTTTTGGCCGAGCCCTTTGTGGAAAAAGGCGATGAATTGGAGATTCAGCTCAATCTTCCAGGGCTACGTAACCCTCTGGTGCTGATGGGCCGCGTGGTGTGGGAGAAAGCCATCGATGATTGGGTAGAGTGCGGGATTGAGTTTTTAGAGATGTCTGCAGATCAACGGATGCAGATCGACGCCTTGGTCGAGTTCATGAGACAGCACGGCAGATCGACCCAGCCACCGGCGACTTCATAAACACAGGGCACAGCTACCCTGATACAGAAAATGCCTGATCTTCGTGTGAAGATTGGTTCCCTGACGTTACCGAATCCGGTCTTGGTTGCGGCAGGGACCTTTGGTTACGGCCTTGAGTTTACCTCAGCCATCCGCTTGGATCATCTCGGTGCGTTGATTACAAAAACCTTAACCGCAACGCCGCGATCGGGTCATTTGCCCCCCCGTCTTGCCGTTACTCCTTCAGGGATGCTTAACTCTGTTGGGCTGCAGAACATTGGACTTGAGGCATTTCTTGAGACGAAGCTTCCACAACTGCGCCGGTATTCGGTGGCAGTGATCGTAAGCGTGTTGGGGGAATCGGCCAAGGAGCTGGCAGAGATGGTCGGACGAATCGATCGTGCCGATGGCGTTTCCGGAGTCGAACTGAATATGTCGTGTCCCAACCTCGAAGAGGGACAGGGGACGGGGGGCGGGGGGCAGGGGGGGGATTCCAGCATTCCCCTGCCCCCTGTCTCGCGCCCCTTGCCCCGTCTTATTGCGCAGGATGCTGAGGCGACGGCTGCGATGGTGCAGGCGGCCCGGGCAAAAACCAGCAAACTTTTGATCGCGAAATTGAGTCCCGACGTCACCGATCTAAGGCCCATCGCGCGAGCGGCCGAGCGGGCAGGGGCCGATGCCTTGAGCGTGGGGAATACTTTCATCGGGATGAGCCTGGATCCAGAAACCCGTCGGTCCCGTCTGGGTTCCCTCACCGGCGGTTTAAGCGGACCCGCGATTCGTCCGCTTTCACTTTATAGGGTGTGGTATACTGCCCCGGTTGTTCGCATTCCGGTAATCGGTGCAGGGGGTATCGTACAGGCCAAGGATGCCGTTGAGTATTTCCTGGCCGGAGCCAAAGCCGTTGCAGTGGGTACCGCAAACTTTGTGCGACCGGATGCCGCCAGGCAAATCGTCCACGGTATCGAGCGCTACATGATTCGACACAAACTAAGCGCCATACACGAACTTTATGGAGCCATCGATTTCCATTCCCCATGGCCGTAAGGCAGCTCAAATCAGGCGTTCCTGTAGATTATCGAGGCACGGTTGACCATCCCCGAGTTGCTTCCGACCGTTTGATCGTGGCGTTGGACTCCGCTGATTTGCCATCCGCGCTTGCCATGGCCAGGCGCCTTAAGGGTATCGTACGGATGGTTAAAATCGGAAGCGTCCTTTTCACCGCTTGTGGGCCTGTGGCGATTCGTAAAATAAAACAGTTGGGCTTCGACGTCATGTTGGATTTGAAATTTTTCGATATCCCCTCCACCATCGAGATGAGTTGCCGCGCGGCCGCGCGTCATCGAGTGTCTTTGCTTACGGTGCATGCCACCGGCCAGCGTCCGATGTTAGAGGCGGCTGTGCGCGGAGCAACCGAGGAGGCTTGGCGTCTTGGCTTGCCTGTTCCAGATGTGCTTGCCGTTACCGTTCTGACCAGTGTGGGAGAAAACAACCGGCGTTCGATAAGCGCCCAGGTGCTGAGATTGGCTGAGCAAGCAAGACAAGCCCATTGCCCAGGGGTAGTGGCATCCGCACAGGAAGCGGCGAAGCTTCGCAAGCGTTTTGGCCAGCAGCTGAGGATTCTCTGCCCAGGCATCCGAGCATCCAGCGCTGGAGGGGACGATCAGCACCGGGTGGCAACACCCAGCCAGGCGCTCTTGGCCGGGGCCGATTGGTTGGTGGTGGGTCGACCCATCACTGCGTCTGTCGATCCGCGTCAGGCTACGAAGCGGATCCTCAAGGAGATGGAGGCGGCAACGGAATGTTGACACGCGATCAGCTTCTTGCCATCTTTCGCCAGTGCAACGCCCTTCAGCGAGGGCATTTTGAACTCTCTTCAGGGCTGCATAGTGGGCACTACTTTCAATGCGCGCAGTTTTTGCAACACCCGAAACTAGCTGCTACCGTCTGCCGCGAGCTTGCCCGGCGATTTGTGTCGCGCAAGCCAACCGTCGTGATCGGTCCGGCGACGGGAGGCATCATCGTGGCGTATGAAGTTGCCCGAGCCCTGAGGGGCAGGGCCCTCTACGCCGAGCGGGTCGATGCCGAGATGCAATTGCGTCGCGGGTTCACCGTGACGAAGTTGGATCGGGTGCTTTTAGTGGAAGATGTGGTCACAACCGGAGAGTCTGCCCGGAAGGTGGCGGAGTTGGTAGAGGCTATGGGTGCGAAGGTAGTCGGCATCGGTGCCGTTGTGGATCGCTCCGGCGGCAAGGTTCGTTTCCGAGGCTGTCGTTACGAAAAGCTGCTGGAACTGGACTTTGAGCACTTCGGACCGCACGACTGCCCCCTGTGTAACGAGCACATCCCTTTGACCCATCCGGGTCGGCCGAAAAAAGGCATGTTCCAAGAGAAATAATAATGAGGATTGTGTCCTATTCCAAGAGAAGTAATGAGGATTGTGTCATGTTTCATGAGTCATGTGTCATGAGAGACTGTTTCATGTGTTATGTGTCATGAAAAAAGCAGAAAATAAACAGGCATCTCAAGCACGGCCAAAGTACGCCTTTTGCTTTCCATGACTCATGACACATAAAACATGAAACATGACACAGACGTGAGTACTGGAGCTTAGAACCGTGACTCATGAAACAGACGTGAGCACTGCCACTAACCGCGATGCATTTTGAAAACCCTCAGATCTAAGAGGTTCACCATGCCTCACGAGTCGATCATCCGAGCCACGGTCGGCGTACTCTTAAGCGGCCTGATCCTCACGGCCGCCTTTTGGGTCGTGGCGTTACGGAATCTTTTTCGCGCCACCCTCAGCTTAGGGCTTGTCTTGGTCGGGGTGGCTTGTGTCTTTCTTTTGCTTGAAGCGGAGTTCTTGGCATTTGTTCAGATTTTGGTCTATGTGGGTGCGATTCTGACTTTGGTTGTGTTCGCCGTCATGTTAACGGCTCGTCTGCACATCAGCCCCGCCACACGGGTGACTCACCGCCAAGATTCCTGGCTCGCGGGTGCGGCAGCCCTAGCCCTGTTTGGATTATTGGTCTGGGCCACGCAATCGTTGACATTTCCCCAGCGCTTGGCCGTGGAGTCGGTCCGGTTAACCGCTGTGGGCCAGCAATTCATTACGACTCTGATTTTACCCTTTGAGGCGATCTCCCTGATTTTTGTGGCGGCCATGGTAGGTGCCATTGCTTTGGTGACTCGTCAATTCCCGCCGTCGGCTGAGCCCTAACAGGTTACAGGAAAATGCCCTGTTTGCTCAAAGCTAACAATGGGGGGAACGGGGTGGGAGACGTGGGGCGTGGGAGAACAGATTACAAGAGATAAAAAGTCCTACAACCGGTTTTAAAAAAGGGTTCTTCTGGTTTTGCAGTGGGTAAAAGGAGCAACACTTCCCTCTCCCAAAGGGAGAGGGAGAAGGGCATGCCCATATATCCCGGAAGCGCCTAAAAAAGAACGGGCGATGTCTAGCTTTCAAGATTTATGGAGTGCTATTCGCACTTCCCTCGCCCCCCGCCCCGTTCCCTTTACCCCGGATGCGGGTTTTTCAGCAGTCTGCTGATAGCAAGGATATTGAAACGTAAACTCATGGAGCTGCGGATTCTACTTTGGTTGTCTTGCGGTTTGTTCTCGATTGGGGTCTACGGGATGCTGACTCGGCGACACGCGATCGGTCTTTTGCTTGCCCTGGAACTCATGCTCAACGCCGCGGCCTTGAACTTCGTGCTCTTTAGTCGATGGTTCGGCCATGTGCAGGCGCAAGCCTTCGCGCTTTTCATCATCGCCCTGGCTGCCTGTGAGGCGGTGGTTGGGCTTGCGATTATCATCAGCCTGGCCCGCAGCGCCCACACCGTACTCGTCGATGAAGCGAGCCTCTTAAAAGGATGAAGATGCTTTTGTGGATTCCAGGCCTGCCTTTGTTGGCCGCTGCGATATTGCTGCTCGTTGGCAGACGCTTGGGACGCTGGAGTTCTCATGTGGCGATTGCCGCCATGAGTGGTTCGGCGGCGTTGGTCTTCTTGATAGGGAGCTGGATTCTCGATGGTCATCGGTTAGGGGTGCGCTGGATATGGTTGTCCGCGCAAAAGCCACAGTGGTCGCTGGGTCTGGCCGTCGACGGATTGAGCTGGATCATGCTCGTTGTCGTTACCCTGATCGGTACGATGATTATGGTCTACTCAGTGGGCTACATGCACGCAGACGCACGGTTCAGTCGGTTTTTCGCCTACCTGTGTCTTTTCTGTGCTTCCATGCTGGGGTTGGTGATGGCCGATCATTTTTTACTGCTCTATGGCTGCTGGGAGCTCGTCGGGCTGTGTTCCTATTTATTGATCAGCTTCTGGTTTGAAAAGCCGGCTGCAGCCGCCGCGGGCCGGAAGGCTTTTATCACGACTCGCATTGGGGATACGGGGCTGTTGCTGGGCATCTTTCTCTTAGCCCTGACGGTTGGCGATCTTCGTCTTCAGAATCTGGAAGTTATCCGTGCGCAGTTGAGCGAACGTTCCTGGCTCTTGACTCTGATCAGTACATTGATTTTTGTGGGAGCCATGGGCAAGTCCGCGCAAATTCCTCTTCATGTCTGGCTGCCGGATGCGATGGAGGGTCCGACTGCCGTATCCGCCCTCATCCATGCAGCGACGATGGTAGCGGCCGGGGTGTATCTTGTGGCGCGCAGTTTTGTTTTGTTCACCCCGCAGAGCCTCCAGGGGGTGTTGATCGTCGGACTGCTTACCCATCTTTTGGCCGGGACCGTCGCCCTGACGATGACCGACATCAAAAAGGTCCTGGCCTACTCGACCATCAGCCAGTTGGGGTTGATGATGACGGCCCTGGGTCTTGGGGCGCAGGCGGCGGCGATGTTTCACCTGTTCACTCATGCGTTCTTCAAGGCACTTTTGTTTTTGGCGGCCGGCAGCGTCATCCATGCTACCCATCAACAGGATCTTTCCCAGCTCGGTGGACTCTTCCGAAAGATGCGCGCGACGGCGATTTTGTTTCTCATCGGCGTTCTGTCGATGAGCGGTTTTCCCTTTCTGAGCGGATTCTGGAGCAAGGATGCAATCTTGGCGGCTGCGTTACACGATGTGCCGGCGCTCTTCTGGACGTTACTGGCTGGGGCGGTTTTGACAGCGAGTTATACATTCCGGTTGTTTCTGCGGTGCTTTCACGGCGAGTCGGCAGACGCAAGAGGGCACACAGCACACAGCGTGCATGAATCGCCGGCTATCATGCTTATACCCATGGCGGTCTTGGCTCTTGGAGCGGTCTTCGCCGGTCTTTTAGGATCGCCGTGGCTGCATCAGCCGATCTTTCATCTGCTCGGTTCAAAACGCCTGCATGAAGGGATCGATGTGCCGATTTTGCTTTTGTCGAGCGGCGCTGTGGCTGTCGGATTCGCTCTGGCGTGGCTTTCGGGTTTCAAACGCCAGCTGCACCTGCCTGAATCCTTGCGTCCGTTGGGTCAATTTTTCTATCGGCTTTCGGTGAACAAATACTATGTGGATGAGGCTTATGACCGCTGGATCGTTCAGCCGTTTCAAGCAGCGACCCGCCGATTGTCCCAGTTTGATCAGCGCGTCATTGATGGCAGCGTCAATGGGGTCGCCGAGTTGGGCTGGAAGCTCGGTCAGGGGAAAGAGCGTTTTGACGCCAAGGTTATCGATCGGCTCGTCAACGGCATTGCCAGTTCCACGCGCCGGATGGCGATGGGGCTTCGGCTGATTCAAACCGGTGTGATTCAAAACTACCTGCTGGCTGTTGTGGTCTCAGTGGTTGTGTTCGCCTGGCTGTTGCGTCCATAAATTCCGCAGTTTTTAGCAGGATGCTAAAAGACCCACGGGATGCTAGAGTGCCTAACATAATGATCGCATGGTCGCGCTGGGCGTAATTGCTTCGATGCGCAAGACGCCAGGAGGAAGCCGTACTGATCCATAGAAGTACGGTGACGACGAGCAACGCAGCGCGGCGAAGCAATTCCGCCCAGCCCTTAGGGTTGCACTGAAAGATGGCCATCTGCTGCGTCGTTCCTCCTCGGCGTAGCGCTCCTTCGGCTACGCCTTCGTCGTCACTCCTTGCATCTGGGCCATCTTTCAGTGCAACGCGGCCATGTGCTCATTATGTTAGGCACTCTTAGGCTGCTCAAAAAGGTGCGAGATGCAAGGCGCAGCTCGATTCGGCTGAGTCCTTTGACTATCGCTCAGGACTCAGCCCTGAGCAACGTCGAAGGGCTGAGGAGGCGCGTACTTTCAAGTACGCTGACGAAGCCGTCAGGCATACAACGCAGCAGATGTGTCTTTTTCAGCAGCCTGCTTAGGGAGATGCGCACATGCTAAGTGTTTTGTTACTGTGTCCACTCATCGGGATGTTGGTGGTCTTGGCCTTGCCCAAGACAGCCGTGCGGGCCATTCGGTTTGTCGCTTTGCTCGCAAGCGGGCTGGCCTTGGCTTTTGCGATCCAGTTGTTCCAGTTCTTCCGGCCACAAGAGGCAATCCAGTTAGTCGAGCGGATAGTCTGGATCCCGCAGATGCGCATTTTCTATCACGTCGGTGTGGATGGGCTTAGCCTGCCTCTTGTGTTTTTAACCGTTCTGTTAGGGTTCATCGCCTGTCTGGCTTCCGCCTCCAT
This sequence comes from Candidatus Omnitrophota bacterium, assembly GCA_023247255.1. Taxonomy (GTDB): domain Bacteria; phylum Omnitrophota; class Gorgyraeia; order Aquiviventales; family Aquiviventaceae; genus JAHFGV01. The sequence continues at coordinate 12,706 of JAHFGV010000005.1, forward strand.
CACCGAGCGTCAGAAAGAGTACTACGCCCTGTACCTGCTGTTGGAGATGGGGATGCTGGGCACGTTCATGGCATTGGATTTTTTCTTGTTCTATGTCTTCTGGGAAGTGGTGTTGGTGCCGATGTATTTCTTGATCGGCATCTGGGGCGGCGGTCGTCGGGAATACTCGGCTTTTAAGTTTTTTGTCTACACCCTCGCCGGCAGCCTGGCGATATTGTTGGCCATCTTGATGCTTTATTTCCGCACGGGGACCTTTGATATGGTTGCCCTTGCGCAGATGGGACCGTTGCTAGAGCCGGATCTCCAACGACTGCTTTTTGTGGCGTTCTTCTTGGGATTCGCCATCAAGGTTCCGGTTTTTCCATTCCACACCTGGCTTCCGGATGCGCACGTCGATGCCCCCACCCCGATCAGCGTCCTGTTGGCCGGGGTGTTGCTGAAAATGGGAGGCTACGGCTTTTTCCGTATCGCCTATCCTATCTGCCCTGAGGGGGCGCAATGGGCAGCAGGGGCGATGGCCGTTTTGGGGATGATCAACATTGTCTACGGCGCTTTCGTTGCGATGGCCCAGACCGATTTTAAGAAACTCGTCGCCTACTCTTCCGTTTCCCATATGGGATTTGTCCTGCTTGGGCTGGCGAGCCTTCAGACGGAAGGCGTCAACGGGGCATTGTTGCAGATGTTCAATCACGGCACGATCACCGGTGGCATGTTCTTGTTAGTCGGCGTGCTCTATGATCGGGCGCACACCCGAGACCTCAATGCCTTCGGCGGGCTGGGCGCGCACATGCCTAAGTTTTCAGGATTGCTTATTTTTTTCGGGCTGGCTTCTTTAGGGCTTCCGGGTTTGAGTGGATTTGTGGGGGAATTTTTGTCTCTGCTGGGGGCCTTCGGGGTCTGGCGATGGCAGACGGTCGTCTCAGTGCTAGGAATCGTCGTCGCGGCGGCCTATATCCTCACGGCGATTCAGCGAGTCTTGCTGGGGCCGCCAAACGAACGCTGGAAAAATCTGCCGGATGTCAATCCGAGAGAGATGGCCAGCTTGATCCCGCTCGTTGTGCTTATCTTGGCGTTGGGGGTTTATCCTTTGTTATTGATCGATCTTCAGGATGGAGCGGTTCAGCAGTTTATCGCCCACGTCAAAGGACCGTAGTTTGTCTTTCGTGAAACACCCCTCGATAAGGATAGACATAAACTATAGAGAGCTTCTCCTTCACGAGATACGCTACGAGCTACGAAAAATGAGTGCTCTGTTACTTGAGAGTCTACGCGCTTGGTGGCCTGAAACTATCCTAAGCTTCGGGGCATTGGGGGTGTTGCTACTGGGAGCCTGGGTCCGTCCGGCTGGTCCCTCGAAGGCCACAAGCAACGGCGGCCTCTTTGCCGCCGAGACGTCTACCACGAGTACCCGTCTATTTTGGATCGCAAGTGGGGTGATCCTCGTTGCCTCAGGGGTGGCGCTTTGGTTTTCTCCGACGAGCCCGGACAGCGAGACCTTCTTTGGTTTGATCATCTGCGATCCGCTCAGCCGGGTTCTTCGGTGGATTGCCTTGGCAACGACGGCTTTGGTTATCCTGATGGTCGTAGATTCCCGTGAGGTTGTTTCCCATCGCAGGGGTGAGTACGTGGGGCTTTTGCTGCTGATCGGTCTGGGGCTCATGCTCATGGCGGAGGCGAATCATCTGCTGATGGCCTATGTGGCGATGGAGCTGGTCAGTTTGAGTTCTTATGTCTTGGTGGGGTTCTTGGACCAGCGGCGATCCGCCGAGGCGGCGCTCAAGTATCTGTTCTTCGGAGCCTTGTCCTCAGCGGTGATGCTTTTCGGGATGTCTCTTCTGTTCGGGCTCACAGGGCAGTTGGGTTTCCCCGACATCCTTCAAGCGCTGATGCGTCCGGTAGCCGGTTCAGGGGCGCTGATGATGGTGGCCGTGACCTTTCTTCTGGCAGGGCTCGCCTTTAAGATTTCCATGGTGCCTTTTCACATGTGGACGCCGGATGCCTACGAAGGGGCTCCGGTGCCTGTGGCTGCTTTTTTGTCCGTAGGTCCTAAAGCGGCGGGGCTTGCCCTGTTGCTTCGAGTAATGACTGCGCTGGGGCCGAGATGGCCGGATCTGGAGCCGCTTATCCTGAGCCTTACGATTGTGACGATGACTTTAGGCAATCTGGTAGCCATTGTGCAGACGAATGTGAAGCGGCTGCTTGCCTATTCGACGATCGCTCAGGTGGGCTATCTTTTGATTGGATTCTCTGTCAATTCCAACCTGGGATTGCAAGCCATCCTCGTTTACCTGGTGGCTTACATGTTCATGAATCTGGGGGTTTTTGCTTGTGCGGTGGCGGTCGTGAATGATTCGGGAAACGAATCCCTGGAGGCCTTTCGAGGGCTGGCGCAACGCTCGCCGGTCCTTGCGTTTTTATGCACGCTGTTTCTCCTTTCCTTGGCGGGCATTCCCCCGCTTCTGGGATTTTTCGGAAAGTTCCTTCTCTTCGGGGCCGCGGTCGAATCGGGACAGATCGTTCTTGCTATCGCGGGCGTCGTAAACAGCGCGGTGGCGCTCTACTACTATATCAACCTGGTACGACTGATGTACCTATTGGATCCTCAACAGGCTCGCCCCCTGCATCTTAAGCTTCCCCTGCGGCTGGCTGTGGTTCTCTGCGGGGTCGGGACACTATGGCTTGGCTTATTCCCCAACGAGTTGGTGGCGTTGCTTCGAGGGTCTTCGTTCATCAGCTTGTTCTAAGCCGTGAAAATTTTCACAAAGCGAAGGCTCTTGTGTTATAATCCCCCCACCTGTGGGGGATCATGCGTGCCGATTGGTCGACTTGGGCCCAGCAAGCGGGATTGTTGACGTCCATTCCCTTTGTATTGCTAGTCGGTCCCGCGATCGGCTACTCTCTCGGTGCTGCCTTAGATCATCGATGGCCCTATACTCCTTGTGGATTGGTGGGAGGAATTGTCTTAGGATTTCTCGCAAGTGGTAAGGTAACGATTCAATTGATTCGTCAGGCGCAGAAACTCAATCGCAATGGGTGACGCATTCATTCGACGACTGTGGCGCTTGGGCAGTACCCTCTTGTTAGTCAGTGGAGGGCTTGCCGGTTCTTTTTACGGTATTCGGGGTGCGCTCGGTGTGCTCTCAGGAGGGTTCTGGAATTTAATCAACCTCTGGTGCCTTCAGAATTTGCTCAACGCTTGGTTAGGCACTACGCGCTCTACCCGTCGAGTTGTGGGGTGGATAGTGCTTAAGTTCTTATTCCTCTATGGGCTCGTAGTGCTCCTGTTGCGCCATCCAGCCATTTCCCTCATGGGGTTTGGTATTGGGTTTACTATTATATTGATCAGCGCCATCGGTATCTTTGCGGTCCAAGCAAGGGGTTTGATTGTCACTGTTTCCCAAGCAGGTCCCGGTGCAGTCCGTGGCTATCGCTGAAAATTGACAGATATGATCGCTGAAGCCCTCGAACGCGCTTCCCACCCAGTCGAACAAGCGACCGCGCATGCGGCAGCGTCCGCTGGATCTCACGGGACAGAGATTCCGGAACTCGCTAACTGGATCAGTCTGATAAATCATCGCCTTGCTGACTCAGCCTTTGTTGCGTGGCTTCATCACTGGGAGGATTTAGCTTTTTCACTGTTGGTGGGTCTTATGCTTTGTGCCATCAGTTGGCTCTATGCGAGAAAACCCTCAATGGTACCGCGGGGCCCGCAAAACCTCCTGGAGCTTTTAGTCGAAAGTATCGACCAATCTGTGCAAGGTATCCTGGGTAAGGCAGGACGGCGCTACACACCCTTTATCGGCACGCTGTTTCTATACATCTTGCTTATGAACCTGTCTGTGTTGATTCCTGGTATGAAATCCGCAACGTCCCGATTGAACACAACGCTTGGGTTGGCTCTGGTTGTTTTCTGCCACGTGCAGTGGATTGGCATAAAATCCAGAGGGTTCCTTAAGTATCTCGATCATCTGGCCGGCTCGCCACGAGATGCCGTTGGCTGGACGCTGATACCCCTGATGTTTCCGATCCATCTGTTGGGTGAGATCGTCAAGCCCATGAGCCTGAGCTTGCGACTCGGCTTCAATGTTTTTGCGGAAGATGTGCTGTTGGCGGTCCTGGTGGGTTTGGGGCTCTCGGCAGGCTTGTTACTCCATTTGCCCGTTGGCCTGCCGCTTCAGACGTTTGTTGTCCCTTTGGTTTTGATCTTTAGTACGGTGCAGGCTCTGGTATTCAGCCTGCTGAGTACAATTTACATCGCACTTTTGTTACCTCACGAAGCGCATCATTAGTACACTAGAAACAAGGAGGAGAATCGCTATGCCACAGACGTATCAAGCGATGTTGGCACTCACTGTGCCGTTAGCCTTAGGGTTAGCCGCGATGGCCTCGGCGTTCGGCTTGGGCCGAGCAGTGAGTGCTGCCATGGAAGCCATTGCGCGTCAGCCAGAAGCCGGTGGACAGATCCAAACCACTATGATCATCGGCTGCGCCCTCATCGAAGCGTTGACGATCTATGTTCTTGTCATCGCCTTCGTCCTTCAAGGCAAGATTACCGTCTAGAAAACTGCCTGTTTGTATGCTTTCCAGTCACTGGTCACTGACCACGGATCTCTGAATTTCGATGCCTCCTATTCTGCAACTGGACGTCCAGCAGATTATTTCACAGGCCATCAGCTTTCTAATCCTGCTGTGGGTGCTTAAGCGTTTTGCCTGGCGTCCGCTGCTTTCGATGCTCGATCAGCGTCGGGAGCGTATCGATCAGGACTTAGCGCAGGCGGCGGCCAAGAAAGAAGAGCTGACGCGCCTTGAGGAAGACTACCGCAAGCGCTTGGCGGCGATCGACCAGGAAGCCCGGCTAAAGATTCAGGAAGCTGTTCAGGAAGGCAAACAGGTGGCTATGGAGATTCAAGGACAGGCGCGTGTTGCGGCTCAAAACATCCTGGCGAAAGCCCAGGAAACGGTAGAGATGGAACTCTCCAAGGCTAAAGTTACATTGAGGGATCAAGTGGTTGAGATGACTTTAGAGGCGCTCGAACGCATGCTGCGCAAAAAACTCGACGCCCAGACGGATCGTCTGCTCATCGAAGCGTCCCTCGAAGAGCTGGAGCAGCAACAATCCACGAAGACTTCGTGAATTGCCGATTTTCGATTTTGGGCTGAGAGAATTTTCGATTGTAGATTTTAGATTGTCGATTGGAAAACACGACAAATCGACAATCGAAAATTGACAATCGACGATTCGTTGGGCCTTAAGCCAAAAGCCTTGAGCAAACAGATATTTTCCGTAGCCTGCTAGTACGAATGGTAATGAATCCCATCGCGAGTCGCTACGCCGAAGCCCTCTTAGAAGTATCCAAGGATGCAGATGCGGTTGATGAGACGCTGGGGCAACTCCTCATCATCCGCCAGGCGCTTCAGGAACATCCCGATGCTCGGGGGCTGTTCTACAATCCTGACGTGACGCCCAAGGAGAAAGTGGCGGTGTTGGATCGATCGGTGCAAGGTCAATGGACGGGCTTAGTGCGTTCCTTCATCCAAGTGGTCGCTTCCTTTAACCGCGCCGAATGCCTCGATGAGATCATTGAGGCTTTTGGGCAAGCGGTGGATGCTGCGCAGGGACGTCTGCGAGTCACCGTTCGCTCAGCGTCCGCGATTTCCGAAGAACTCCTGGAACGTTTGCGCCTGAGCTTGGCTAAGCGGGAAGGCAAGGAGATTCTCCTGCGCAGGGAACTGGACGCGCAGCTTATCGGAGGCTTGCAGATCGTTTTGGATCATCGCGTCATCGATGGTTCGCTGCGTCGGCAGTTGACGGAGTTGCGCCAGCGTCTGCGTCGTGTGAGGGTCCACTAAGAAAATGGCTCGATTACATCCTGAAGAAGTCTCACTTGCCTTAAAGCAAGAGATTGAACGTTACAAGAGCCAGGTGCGCTTAGATTCTGTTGGGCGCGTCATCCAGGTGGGGGATGGGATTGCCCGCATCTATGGCCTCGACGATGCGATGGCTGGGGAGCTTTTGGAATTTCCCGGGCAAACGATGGGGATGGTCTTCAACCTGGAAGAACATCACGTCGGCGCGGTCATCTTTGGATCCGACAGACACATCAAGGATGGGGATGGGGTTAAACGCACCAACCGCATCGCCTCTGTTCCGGTTGGAGCAGCCCTTTTGGGACGTGTGGTGGACGCCTTGGGCCGGCCGCTCGATGGGAAAGGGCCGATCGTCACCGATCATTTTCGCCCGATCGAGTCACGATCCCCCAACGTGGTGCAGCGTCAGCCGGTCAAGGAACCAGTGCAGACGGGAATCCAGGCGATCGATGCGATGATTCCCATCGGCCGCGGCCAGCGTGAGCTCATCCTCGGGGACCGTCAGATCGGAAAGACTGCCATTCTCATCGATACCCTGCTCAACCAGAAGGGCAAAGACCTGTTCTGTATTTATGTCGCCATCGGCCAGAAGCTCTCCAGCGTCGTTGCCGTCGTGGAAACGCTCCAAAAATACGACGCCATGGATTACACGATCGTCGTCGTAGCGTCCGCGGAAGATCCCGCATCCCTGCAATACCTCGCTCCCTATGCCGGCTGCGCGATGGGCGAGGAGTTTATGGCCGTCGGCAAACATGCCCTGTGCGTGTACGACGATCTTTCCAAGCACGCCCAGGCTTATCGGCAACTCTCCTTGCTTCTGCGTCGTCCTCCTGGCCGCGAGGCCTATCCGGGCGACGTCTTCTACCTCCACTCGCGTCTTTTGGAACGCGCGGCCAAGCTCCGCGAGGATCTGGGTGGGGGCAGCCTCACCGCCATTCCTGTGATCGAAACTCAGGCGGGTGACGTTTCAGCCTATATTCCAACCAACGTCATTTCGATTACGGACGGGCAGATCTACCTCGAAGGGGATCTTTTCTACTCCGGCGTGCGTCCGGCCATCAACGTCGGGCTATCCGTCTCGCGTGTCGGGGGAAGCGCCCAGACAAAGGCCATGAAAAAAGTGGCCGGCCGTTTGCGTCTCAACCTGGCCCAGTACCGGGAACTGGTTGCATTCACGCAATTCGGCTCGGAACTCGATCGAGCGACGCAAGCCCAACTGACGCGTGGGGAGCGAATGGTCGAGATCCTCAAGCAAGGCCAGTATGAGCCCATGAGCCTGGCGCATCAGGTGGCGATCATTTATGTCGGAGGCCAGGGTCATCTCGACGATATCCCCAAAGATCAGGTCAAGCCATTCGAGGAGGCCTTCCACCGTTTTATCGACGAGCACTACCCGGACGTCATTCATGAAATCGAAAAGACCAAAGACCTCTCCGAAACGATTGCCAAGCGCTTGGATGAGGCCGCCGTCAAATGCAAGCAACAATTTTTATCAGCAATAGCAAATGGCTCGATGGCACATAGCAGATAGTAAAGAGCAAAGAATCCGCGCAACACTTATGGCACAAGAAAAGAGAATTCACGAACGACGTACTTTTCTTTGCTATTTGCTATCGAGCTATCTGCTAAGTGCTGTGTGTTGATTGGTGGATTATGGCTTCCTTGCGTCAACTCCGGCAACGCATCAAGAGCGTTCAAAATAGCTCGCAGATCATGCGGGCGATGCAATTGGTTTCCGCCTCAAAGCTCAAGCGCACGCAGGTGAAACTCCTTCGCTCTCGCGAGGTTATGCAGTTTCTCGATGATCTACTCCAGCGCGTACTGGCGGCATCTGCCGATCTGTCGCACCCTTTATGCGTCTCGCGCAAGGAAGGCCCTTGTGCCCTGGTTCTGTTTACATCGGACGCCGGCTTGAGCGGCTCTTACAACACCCGTCTGATTCAATTAGCCGAGGCGCACTTAAGGCGGGACAGTCTATCTCCGACGCAGCTTTATTTCATCGGAAAGAAAGGCTACCGTTATTTCACCAAGCGAGGCTTTGCAGCTACGCAGGCCTATACGGATTTGGCGGGCCGGTTTGAGCCGAAAAAGACTCTACCCATCGCCCAGGATTTGATGGACCGTTTTCTTTCCGGAAAACTCGCCGCCATCGAGTTCCTCTACTGCCGATTTGTCTCCGCCGCCGTTTATCATCCGACTATCGTTTCATGGCTTCCCATCCAATTCAGCAGACAGCACGTAGCAGACAGCACACAGAAAATCAGCAATCAGCGCTCAACGATCAGTGAACCGACGGAGTATATCTTCGAGCCATCCCCTCAAGCCATCTTTGAGGATTTGCTGCCGCGCTGGGCGATGGCTAAGTTTCAATGTATTCTGCTTGAGGCTTTTACCTCCGAGCACAGCGCCCGCATGATCGCCATGAAAAACGCCACGGAAAACGCGCAAGAAATCCTCAAGACCCTGACGATGCAGCGCAACAAAATCCGCCAAGCATCCATCACCAAGGAACTGAGCGAAATCGTCGGCACCGCGGAAGCCCTCAAGGAGTGAGCCGTTGACAGGCGTCAAGAAGCAAGGTATCCTTTTTTATGGATTATCCAGAAGAAAGGAGGTGCGGTACGATGACCAAGGGACTGGTGGCGCCGATATCCTCCAAGGGGCAGGTGACACTCCCAAAAGGTGTGCGCGAGCTCCTTCACGTAGAGCGTGGCGACTATATCCGCTTTGAGCCAAAGGTTGACGGAGTATGGGTCACAAAAATCCGGCTTGAGCCAGAGGGGTTCTCTGAGAATGAGTGGAAGACCCTTGAGCGTTTAGCGCGTCAGAAAGGTAAGCGATACACCGATGCAAAGGCCTTTCTCAAAGATCTCGAAGCGCTCTGATGCGTTCTGATGCGTTATGAGCGCAAGCCATCCTTTAGCCGGTCTCTGCGACGTTTGCCCCCTGATCGGAAGGTACGCATCAAAGATGCGATTCGCAACCTTGTGATCTTCCTCGAAACCAAACAGCAGCCGCATGGGCTTGGCTTAAAACGTCTGCGAGCAGACTACTGGCAGGTGCGGGCAGGATTGGGGGATCGGGTTATCTTCCGACTGGTCGATGACCTCATTGAGTTTGTGATTGTTGGGAGTCATGATGAGATCCAACGGTTTCTACGTCATTCCGTTTGAATCGTCGGCACGGCCGAGGCCCTCAAGTGACATGAAGCCTAAGTGAGGGGCACGGGGAATGGAGTACGGGGAGTGGGAAGACAGGTTTTTTTCCCGCCCCTTGTCTCCCGCCCCCCGCCCTTTGTGATTACGGAGAGTACAGAATGGCTGACAACACCGGCGAGATCGTGCAAGTCATCGGGCCGAGCGTGGACATCCGGTTTCCAGCGGATCGTCTGCCCGCCATCCTCAATGCCATCCGCATTGATGTTTCGGATCGCAACAGCCACCTCACCCTTGAGGTGGCCCAGCACGTGGGTAACAACACCGTCCGTTGTATTGCGCTAGACTCAACCGATGGCCTCACGCGCGGGATGAAGGCCTTGGATACCGGGGGGCCGATTACGGTTCCGGTCGGCTCTCAGACGCTGGGACGCATCTTCAACTTGCTTGGAGAACCCTTGGATGAGCGCGGGTCTTTGGCTGAGACCCAGCGTCGCTCACCCATCCATCGCTCGCCCCCATCCTTTGAAGAACAGTTGCCTGTCCGGGATATTTTCGAAACCGGCATCAAGGTGATCGACCTCTTGGCGCCTTACCCAAAGGGCGGCAAGGTTGGGCTTTTCGGTGGCGCGGGTGTGGGAAAGACCGTAATCCTGATGGAACTCATCCGCAACATTGCGACGGAGCACGGAGGAGTCTCCGTCTTCGCCGGTGTCGGTGAGCGGACGCGCGAAGGAAACGACTTGTGGCTTTCGCTGAATGAATCCGGAGTGGTCAGCAAGACGGCCCTTGTCTTTGGGCAGATGAACGAGCCTCCGGGGGCGCGTCTGCGCGTGGCCCTTTCCGCGCTCACGATGGCCGAGCATTTCCGAGACGAAAGCGGACAGGATGTGTTGCTCTTCGTCGACAACATCTTTCGTTACATTCAAGCAGGCTCAGAGGTATCCACACTCTTGGGACGGATGCCCTCAGCCGTCGGGTATCAACCCAATTTGGGCACCGAGCTGGCGCAACTTGAGGAGCGCATCACATCCACCAAGCGAGGCTCGATCACGTCGGTCCAGGCCATTTACGTTCCGGCGGATGATCTCACCGATCCGGCACCAGCCACGACGTTCTCGCATCTGGACGCCACAACCGTGCTCTCTCGCCAGATCGCAGAGCTTGGCATATACCCGGCGGTCGATCCTCTGGACTCCACCTCTCGGATCCTCGATCCTCGGATCGTCGGTCAGGAGCACTATGAGGTGGCGCACGCGGTCCAGCATATCCTCCAGCGATACAAAGACCTCCGAGACATCATCGCCATCCTCGGGATGGATGAGCTCACCGACGACGATAAGCTGATCGTCTATCGGGCTCGCAAGATTCAGCGGTTCCTCTCGCAGCCGTTTTTCGTCGCCCAGATCTTCACCGGCCAGAGCGGCCGTTACGTCAAGCGTGAGGATACGGTCAAGGGATTCAAGATGATTGTAGAAGGCCAGATGGATTCCATCCCCGAACAGGCCTTCTTCATGCAGGGCACTATCGACGAGGTTACGGCTGCAGCCGAGCGGGCCAAAAGTAGTGTTCAGTGACCCCACCCCCTGTCTGCGTGCTGAAGGCACGCCACGTTGTACAGGATCCCCAGGCTGCTGATCAGTGAAGAGAGTCAATCCATGACGATGACATTGCGGGTGCTGACGCCGGAAGGCCTCTACATGAAAGAGGAAGCTACAGCCATCCGTGCGCCCGGCACTTTGGGTTACCTCGGTGTTCTCCGAAATCACGCGCCGCTGGTCACTACCATTCAACCGGGCAAACTCACCTGGAAGACAACCACCGGAGAGTCTCACGGGTTGCTCCTCGAGAGCGGTCTGATGGAAGTGATGCGCAACCAGGTGACCCTTCTCGTCGATCGTGTGCGGCCATTCGATTCATCAAAGACCCGCAGCGGGGCAACGCCATGAGCAGCGACTGGATTTCCGCCAAGCGAGACTGGATCGGGTACGCCCTTTGCGTCGGGCTCACGCCTGTTTTGCTTTCCCGCCTCGGGCTGACGGGGAGGCAAGTCATCGCCGTGGGTGGCTTCTGCACCATCCTGTATGGAGCGATCTTTTTTTGGAAGTGGCGGCTGGCCTTCGCGTGCTTCGGCATCAGTTTCCTTCTGAGTTTGGGCCTATTGGATGTGCCGCATCTGGTTGAGTTCGCCGGGCTAGACATCATCCTATTTCTCATCGCGATGATGACCGTTATCGGTTTCTTGGAAGAGAAACATTTTTTCGAGTTCGTGATCGATCGCCTCTTGCTTCTCATCGGCCCGCACCCGAAGCGCATCATGGTGGTGATGATGGTGATGGCCGCTGTTTCTGCTGCCCTGGTGGATGAGGTCACCTCGATTCTCTTCATGGTCGCGGCGATGCTCAATCTGCTCGGCCGTGCGAAGATCAATCCTGCCCCGTTTATTCTCATGCTCGTCTTCACGACCAACGTCGGATCCAGCGCAACCGTCGTGGGCAATCCGGTCGGTGTCATCATCGCGCTTCGCAGCGGGCTTACCTTCATGGATTTTCTCCGATGGGCAACACCGATCTCTGCACTCTGTCTGGCGTTGACCATCTATCTGTGTCTGCGCCTTTTTAAGCGGGACATCAAAGCCCTCAAGACGGTCCTGGCCGGCCCCAGAGGGGAGCGTCGGCTCGAAGCGATCGTTGAGGAAGAACATCTCACCAAGCGAGGCGTGCGGCAAGCCGGTTGGTTGTTTGGGTCGGTAATCGTTGGGCTGGTTCTTCATCATCCTCTGGAGTATCTGTTGCATCTTCCGAACAACACCATGCTTTTGGGAGTTGCCCTCATCGGTGCAGGGATAGCCCTTGGCCTAATCGGCGACAAAGCCAGGGATCTCGTCGAAAAGCGGGTGGACTGGTGGACGCTTACTTTCTTTATCTTTCTATTTGCCTCGGTGGGGACACTCAAACAGACTGGTGTCACCAGTGTTATTGCCCGCAGCATCATCGAGCTTTCAGGGGGAAGCATCGCTGTGTTGACGAGTCTGTTTGCGTGGAGCTCGGGTATTCTTACCTCGGTGATGGACAACGTTCTTGCCGTCGCCACCTTCGTGCCGATTATCAGCGACGTTTCCCAGCAGGGGATTCAAACCTTTCCCCTCTGGTGGGCGATGCTGATGGGAGGGACCTTGATGGGAAACGCGACGCTGATTGGTTCAACCGCCAATATCGTGGCTGTAGGGGTCATGGAGCGTCGAAAGCTCGGGGAAATTACCTTTGCGCAGTGGTTAGGCCCTGGCATGCTCATCGGCATCGCGACACTCCTTCTGGCTAACCTCCTTGTACTTGCGCAACTTCCGATCATGCCGCAGTGACCTGTAGCGCCCACGTCTTTAGTGACGCCGTCTCACACGCCGTCTCTCTAAGTTTGGTTCCATCGCCCACAGCAGGTATAATAAAAACTCGTTAACGGCTTTAATCTTAACGCTTCGGGCGGTTAGCTCAGTTGGTTAGAGCGTCTGATTTACATTCAGAAGGTCGGGGGTTCGAGTCCTCCACCGCCCAGGTTTTTAACCTCCTGGTGTGGAGGATTCGAAGGGAGCCGAGCCTTCGGTCAATCAAGAGAGCCGAGGGAATTGTCGATTGACGATTGTCGATTTTTGATTGAACGGCCGTCTTCCAATCGACAATCCAAAATCGACAATCGAAAATTCCCAGGCTGTTTCATGATTCCTTAGGCGAGGCGGATGGCCGACCGGAACGAGCCGAAGGCGAGTGAAGGCGCCGAGTCCTCCACCGCCCGTATAAATTTTGCTTCGAAATGTGAGTGACCCGTTCATTAGTTTTATAGATAAAGGACATTAGGATATGTGTGCGCGACTTGTTTTATTCGTTATTAGTCTGCTCCTCGGTTGGTTCAGTAGTCACAGGTTTTGTGCCGCTCAATCCCAAACATCCGTTGCCCAAGATTCCAGCGGTTCGTACAACGCCGGGCTCACGCTGGTCGATGTTCCTTATCCGTCGGGGCGCGGTGAGGAAGCGATCATCACAACGGCGGTGTGGTATCCGACCCGACAAGCCCAGGATGAATACGCCTATCGATTGACCCAAGACTATATCAGCCAAGTCGCACTGGATGCTCCGGTTGCTCCAGGAGAGCCTTATCCTTTGGTTATCTATATCCACGGTGGTTTCTCCTCCGGATTCGCCTCATCGTTTTTCACGGAGGAGCTGGCCCGTCACGGCTATGTGGTGGTGGCCCCGGATTATGTGGATACGATCCCACCGGATTATACGCAGTCCTTGGCCTTCAGCCGGATGCGCCAGGGAAAGACTGCCCGGAATATCCAGGTTCTCAAAGCCGCCAAGCAATGGGTGGCTGACATGAACGCGGATTCAGATTTCTTTCTCTCTTATCTGGCGGCCCATCGGCTTCCGCAGACCTCGTTTATCATCGACTGGATGCTCAGGCAGAATGCTCAGTCTAGCTCGATGTTCTACCAGGCTGTTGATTCCCAGGCGATCGGAGCCATTGGCTGGTCTGAGGGAGGCGTGACTATTTTGGCAAAGATTGGAGCCCATCCCGATCCATCCGTTCAGGATTCCAGGATCCGCGCAGCCCTGTTACTTTCATCTCCCGCCTTTCCGGATCGGTTTCAGCGGATTCGCATTCCCATCATGCTCATGGCTGGAGACGATGATGCTCCGGCAGTTCACCCTGAGAATCCCAGGCGTTTGATTGTTGACCAAGCGCCGGCGCAGAAATATCACCTCGTCCTTAAAGACACGAACCACTTTGATTTTGGTAACCGCGTCTGTGGCAACACCCCGTTGTATCTAGCCGTTACCCAAAAACCCAAGGCTCGGGTGATTTTCCAGTATGGGTATACCTTTTTTCAAAAACATCTACGTGGGGATTCCTCAGCCGACCGACGATTGACGCAAGCGGATTCTCTTTTAGCGTATTATCTATACGACACGAATCCTGCGGCCGAAGGGGTGGTTGAATTTGGAAAGGAGCCAGTATCCTCGGGCCGATCTTTAGGATTGGGTCATCGATTGCGTCAGCGGTCTGGATCGCAAGAGCAAGGTGGGGGAGGATCCAGCCGGCCGCTACGTCAGTTATTTCAGCGCTTGCGCAATCGCTCCGAATAAATTTCGCTGCGCGAATCTATCAGTACCGAACACGTTCAAACCGAGGTGGACGGAAGCTGCGATTCACGATACTATCGTCACTCCGACTGAAATCAGAGATTTTCTCCGTTACGCGTTTCGCATTGCACGGTTTTTCAGGAGGCGCAGCTCAATGGGTTAGGCGTAGCCCCCGCAGCTTTGATCTGTCCCTAGAAATCGCGAAGCGATTTCAGGGATCAAATCCGAAATGCTTTGCATTCCATGGGACGAAGCAAATCAGTGGGAGGTGGCGGCCTATCGAGCCGTAGGTTGCGGGTTAGAGCCAAGCAGACGGTGGTAAGTATTAGATCTGTTGCACAATTGCCCAATTTGTAGCATCCTATCCTTAACGCAGAGGAGGAACAAAGGCATGCTACGATTTGCCAAACTCGTGCACCACCCGAGGAAACTCTACAGAATGACGGGACTTACGCTTGACCAGTTCCAGACGCTGACGAATCGGCTCACCCCGCTGTGGGAGCAAGCGGAACGGATGTGCCTCTCGCAGCGCAAGCGAAAGCCACGCCATCGGGAAAGAGTACCAAGTACAAGCTCTCCACGATGGCGGACAAACTCCTGTGCGTGCTCAGCTTCTACCGCTTCTACCTCTACCTTTGAGCTGCTCGGCTATCTCGTCGGCCTGGATGCCAGCAATATCTGTCGGCTAAAGCCTCGGCTCGAACCGCTCATTGAGCAGGCAGCCGATCCAAGCCTGGGGCTGTCGCTCCGCCGTCGGCTCCCGCCCGGCGTCAAGAGAATCGGCACCTGGGAGGAACTCGTGGAGCGCTGTCCGGACTTCGCAGACGTGGTCACTGATGCGACCAAGCAGGCACGACTCCGTCCACCGCGACGCACCCAGCGGCGCTGGTACTCCGGCAAACGTAAGCGCCACACACTCAAGACGCAGTTGAGCATCACTCGGCAGAGTGGCCGGATCCTCCATATCAGTTCAACCGTCCCGGGCCGTGTCCATGACTACGCGCTCTTGAAGCGGACGCGACTGGACGAACGGCTGCCGCCGAAGACGCGCCTCACCCTGGATCGGGGGTATGATGGTGCCATGACGGACTATCCGACTCCCGCTATCGCGCTGCCCGTCAAGCGTCGAGGCAACCACCAGGTCCTGACGCGCTCGGAGCGGGCATTCAACCGCCTCCAGGCGCGGCAGCGGATCATCGTGGAGCATGTCCCAAGTTGCGTGAAGAAGTACCAGCTCCTCGCGCAGGTCTACCGCCACCGGATCGCGGACTACAACCACCGCTTTCGCAACATTGCGGCCTTGACGAACTTCCGCCTAACGCCGACGGTGACGTAACCGAACCCGGACGCGCGGAGCCTTCATCGTGTCAAGGGCAACTGCGCAATAGGTCTATTGAATTAGCTCATGTTGAAATGTAGTGGAACTTGTAGTGGCTGAGCTAACGTGAAAGTACAGTTTCGTAGATGAGGAGCTAACCGTGAAGAAGCTATCGCTGGCAATTAGGCTCATAGCGGTCTTGCTAATTCTTAATGGAGCGGGAAGGGTAGCTGTTGTTGCTTTTGGCCTGGTAGTCTTTTCAAGAGCGATGGAACCAATCGAGCTATCGCCAGAGTGGGAAAAGGTCTTGAGCAGAACAGTCCAACGGGGCGCGATTTCACCCGAAGAAGCTGTGCAAAGGAGAGAGCAGGCTAAAAAGGTACGTGAGCAGCAAGGGGCGTTCCCTGAGTTTAGGTCTTGGGGTGCAGTACAGGTGCTTGCGCTCATAACCAGTTTACTTGGCATGGGGAAGCTGATTGCTGGTATCGGTATCTTAATGCTGAGGGATTGGGCGCGGACGTTAGCCGTGTGGCAGTCTGGATTGTGGATTGCGTTTAGTTTTTCGTTCCAGTTATTGCTCAGGGTTTCTCAAAAGTTCCATAATGTTATCCTAGGCCATCAACAAGTAGGCCATACGGTTGGTCAATGGGTCATGTTCTTCTGCTGGGTTATCTTGAATGGCTACCTCATCTAGCTTTTCCTTCAACCTTCGGTGAAAGCACAGTTTCAAAAGCAAACGTAGCTCGTTTCGTCAGCTTTCACACTTAAAATCACATCCTGCTCGACACTCCTCCTGACACCGCCACAGGAAATCGGTTAACATCCTTGTCGTACTCAGGTGAGAGATGCGCGTAATGCTCCATCGTAATTCTGGGGTTTGAGTGTCCCATCCATTTCTGGATTTTGAAAATGCTGACTTCTGCCTGAGCGACTTGGTGGTGAAGCGAAAGAGCTTGACGAATACAATAGAATATAATACATTATAGATATATTCAGGAGGCTCCCATGGCAAAAGTGGTCACGGTACGGCTTTCGGAGGAGGACTATCGAAAGATTGCAGCCGTCGCAAAACGTGAGCGGCGCCCGCTTTCGAACTTTATGACGCTGATGGTGATCAAGGGCATCGAGGAGGGCGATTACGTCGATGCCGTGGAGATGGATCAGATCCTCGCGGACAAGTCTCTGAGGGCTAAGTTACGGGCAGGGCACTACGACGCCAAGCGACGCAAAGGCAAGCTCGTTGGCTGATTTTCGTATCTTCGAGACCTCACAGTTTCAGAAGGACCTTCAGCAGGACTTCCGAGGGCAACAGGCGCGCATTGAACGCAAGCTCGCCACGTATGTCTATCCCCAGCTGCGAGCGAATTCCTACATCGGGAAGAATATCAAGAAACTTCGGGATGCCGTTCCTGAGACCTGGCGGTATCGCATCGGGGATTACCGATTTTTCTACAGGGTCGATGAGCGGCAACGACTCATCTTTATGCTGACTGCCGACCATCGTGGTCACGCGTATTGAACGATAACCCTGAAGTGATCAGCTTAACAGTTGACGGCAGGAAAAATCCACGATACCATCATCCCCTCGACGAGAAGCTGGAAGATTTTCTCTCATTACACACTCCACCTTAAACATTACACAGCTTTTCAGGGGGCGTAGCTCAATTGGTTAGAGTGGCGGCCTGTCGAGCCGTAGGTTGCGGGTTCGAGCCCCGTCGCCCCCGTTTTTGAACTGACGGAAGCCGTTATCTCGGAAGAGGTGACGGCTTCGTCGTCTTCTGGGATGAAAAAACGTAACCGGGTTGAAGCTGTTTTTATGATGATCCACAGCCAGCTCTTGTACGAAATTCTCAGCCGGTTGATCCATCGGACCGAGAAGTCGTGGAACGTGTAACCGCAGCGTTTACAGCGGTACCGTTTACCCACGATCCTTTGGTTTTTCAAGCACACCAGCCGACCGGAGTTTGAGCACAGAAAACTGATTGCGCAATAGGTCTATTGAAGCCCGCGAGAGGGCTGCTCCATTGCGAGTCCTTCTCGTTCTCCTTGACGGTTGTGGCGCGTAGGCGTATTCTTCATGAGATGGGTGACGAACCAAGAGCCTTCATGGGCCAATTCCTCTCTCGTATGGAGCCTTTCAGACGACTCAGCCAGGCTGAACGGCTACGGCTTGCTGCTGTCGCCCGTGAGAAACGCTATGACAAAGGCGACACCATCTTCCGCGCAGGTCAGCCAGCCGATGCCGTCTGCGTCGTCAGAGAAGGCCGCGTCCACTTGATGAAATTTCTCGAAGGCGGGCAGGCGTCCACGACGTGCGTCATGACGCCCGGGGAAACGTTCTGTTGTCTGCCGGCGCTTGACGGAAAACCGTACCCCGTGGATGCCGTCGCTGCAGTGGACTCCACGGTCATTTGCATTCCTACCAGCGCCTTCCATGAGCTCCTGCGCAAGAACCCCGCGTTCCTCCAAGACTCACTCTGCCTCTTCTGCGATCGGCTGCGCCAGGTCGAGGACAAGAGTTGCATGACCTACGACTCCGTCGAGCGGCGGCTGGCCAAATCACTCCTCATGCTCTCAAAGAAGTTCGGCCCGACGATTCCGCTGACCAAACAGGAGCTGGCCGAGCTGGCCAATACCACCCAGGAGACCACGATCCGAATTTTAAGCCAACTGAGCAAGCAAGGGGTGATTCGTTCCGCCCGCGGGAAAACCACGATCCTGCGCCCAGAGAAGCTCTCCGCCTTCCTCGACCCGTAAGCCCTTCCTGACGGACGTCATAGAAATCCTCTAGACCGCAAGGTATCGTTGCGGGTAGCCACGTCACAGAGGAGGTGACTCCGTCGGTTTTGCAAGACTACACTCATTGGACGACGAGGAGTTGCGGAAGCCTCCAAGGGAGATCCCACGCAACTCCATCATAATGACATGACGTACGTCATAGAAGGATTCCCTGTTGAGCGCTACAGTTAGATATGAAAGGAGGCGCAGGATGAACGCGGTCGAGCGTCTGCGGCGGGATCACACGATCCTCAGAGCCAAGCTGAGCGTCTTGGAAGGGGCGCTGACCATGGGGTCGGAGACATGGTTCGTGCTCCGGGAAATTTGCCACGCGCTCTCTCGCCAGCTCCAGGATCACATCAAACGTGAAGAGGAGCTGGTCACGGCGTGCAAAGAAGCACTGCCCGACGACGTGCTGGCCCATCTCACCGTCGGGCATAAGGACGAGCCTGCGTTGCTGCGGACGATCAACCGGCTGTTTATCGAGGAGCAGGGGCATTCTCTTGCGAGCATCAGGCCGTCGTTGACGAGGCTCATTCTCGGCCTGCGTGGTCACATGGACGAAGAGGAGGCCGAGTTGTTCCCGGCGATTGAAGGGGTCCTGAGCGACCATGAAGCAGCGGAGGTTCAAGAGCCGCTTCCGCCTGTCAGGCTGCGCGAGGAGATGACGGTCAACCATGTACTCCATACTTACCCGCAAACCAAACCACTCCTTGAACGGCTCTTCATCAACGTTCCGTATGAGGGCTACGACTGCCTAGATGAAGTCGCCTGGAGACGGGGAATGGACTGCTGCCAATTCATCGGGCTGCTTGAGGAGGCGATCAGCGTGGCGTACCACTGTGATGAGATCGTAGCAGCATGAGCTCGCTTTTGACTTGACGAACCACGAGCTTGTTAATAAGATGAAACACGCGATGGGTCGACAGGGTGTTGTGAGGAGCCGTCCAGCGTGAACCTCCTCGTTGTGGGACTCAGTCATCGCACCGCGCCGCTCGAATTGCGCGAGCTGCTGGCGATCCCGTCACGCGAGTTGCCCGACACACTCGGCGATCTTCATACCCAGTTCGGGATCGATGAAGCGGTGATCCTGTCGACCTGCAATCGGGTTGAGATCTACGTCATCACACCAGACCCCTCCGCAACCTCCTACGGCCTCATCGACTTCTTGAGTCATCGAAGCCACGTGGCCCCCGAGGCGTTCCAATCCCGGATGTATTGCCTAACGGGACCTGACGCGGTGAGACAGCTCTTTGGCGTCACTGCAGGGCTGGATTCGATGGTCCTTGGGGAGTCAGAAATCACGGCCCAAGTGAAACAAGCCTATCGGGTGGCACAAACCGAAGAGACAACCGGGCTTGTGCTCCATCGCCTCTTCCAGAAAGCCTTGCACACGGCAAAGGTCATTCGATCCAAGACACGCTTAGGCTTTGGCCAAGCCTCCATCGGATCAATCGTTGTCGCGCTTGCCAGGAAACTCTTCGAAGGGCAACTTCAAAATTGCGAAGTCTTGCTTTGGGGAGCCGGAAAGGCGGCGGAATCGACTGCACGGTATCTCATCAAGAACGGGGTGGGCCAGTTGTGGATTGTCAACCGCACACCGCTCAAAGCGCGGGATCTTGCGACGCTTTGCCAAAGCGGCTGGCTCTCGTGGGAGCAGGCGTTGAAGCACCTCGCCCACGTCGATATTGCCATCGTCTGCACCCAAGCGCCGCACTACGTCATCGATCAAGGCGACCTCGATGCGGTTGCGGCTCAGCGCGGCAGCCGCCCCCTGTGTCTCGTTGACCTGGCGGTGCCTCGCAACGTCGAGCCGTCCCTCGCGCGGCATCCCGGTGTGCGCCTCTACAACATCGATGATCTCCAAACCATTACGCAGGCTGCACAATCGCAGCGTGAACAGGAACGCGAACGCTCTGACGCGCTCATTCAGGAGCAGGTCAACCATTTCTCTCGTTGGTGGATGGCAGTTTCCCACAAGAAGGAGGATGTTCCATGCCGATCCGTCGAGGCCTTCTCGTCGGTGTGAGTCTCGTCGCGGCGCTTACGCTCGGAGAATCAGCGTGGGCAACGATCGAGAACCTCAAAAGCTACAAGGCAGCCTATCCCGATAAAGATCCCAAGGCCTATTCGTGCAAGGCCTGCCACGAGGGCCTCATCGGGAAGAAAGACAACCTCAACGCCTATGGTCTCACCTTGCAGAAGTTCAAAGTGGATGCCGGGGCGAAGAAATTGACCGAAGAAGATTTTCGGGCGTTCGAGGCTGCGGATGCTGATGGGGATGGCGCCTCCAATCTTGATGAGCTGGACGCGGGCACTGATCTGAATGATCCCACGTCCGTGCCGGAGGGCGCTGGGCAAACGCCAGAAAAAAAAGAAGAAAGCCCAGGCACTGAGCAGCAGACAAGCCCTCCAGGCGGCGCGTCGCAACTGAATCCAGGGACACTGAAACAGTTGCAGGCCTACCTGGAGGAGCAGATCGTCCCAGACGTTCAAGCGGCGCCAGAGGAATCGTCAGTGTCTAGGCGGCATGACGACAAAACAGCGTCCAACGCCAAATCCTCCCAACCCGAACAGGCTGAGTACGTGGGGATGGAGACCTGCGCGATGTGTCATAACAAGCAGCACCAGGAATTTCTCCACTCAACCCATGCCAGGATCGCAATCCCCGGAGAGACCAAGGCGCAAGGTTGTGAGACCTGTCATGGGCCCGGCAGTCTGCACGTTGCTGCCGGTGGCGGTCGTGGCGTCGGTGGGATTATCAATCCGAAGAAGGATCCCGGCGCCTGTTTTGCCTGTCACCTCGACAAGAAAGCGGAATTTCGTTTGCCCCATCACCATCCCGTGATGGAAGGCAAGATGAGTTGTGCGGATTGCCACAATCCCCACGGTGAGGATGTGCGGCCGTGGTCAGCGACGACGCTGAAGGATATCAATGAGGCCTGCTTTCGGTGCCACAAGGAACAGCGCGGCCCATTCGCCTGGGAACACGAGGCGCTGCGGGAAGGTTGCACGACCTGTCACAAGGTTCATGGCTCGATTCACGAGAAGATGCTGCTCGTCCGGGACAACAACTTGTGCCTGCGCTGCCATACGCAGACGAACTTCCCGACCATTGGCAGGTCCAGCCATGCTGGCCGGCTTCCCCAAGGGACGTGCTTTAGCGCGGGATGCCATACGGCGGTTCACGGATCGAACTTCGACGATCACCTCCGCTACTAAAGGAGACGCCTCATGCGCGCGATGCTTTGTTGGACGTTGGGAGGAATTCTGGGTGTGAGTCTATGGTTACCCTCACGCCTTGCTGAGGCTGCGGACCCGGAGGTTTCCCTTTCCCTGGAGCCCATCCGTTATGCGTTCGTCAATGGCGACCGGGATAAGTTTAGCGCCCATCATTGGATGAAAGACAACTACGTCGGAGGCGTGAAGGAGTTTTCCTTCGACTACGCCCTTGCGGATGGAACGCAGCTCTCCGCAGAAAGCCACGCGCTCATTGATCAAAACGATTTGGGCGCTGACGTCTCACTTAAGAAAGACTCACTGGGCTTTTTCAATCTCGGCTACTCCGAATTCCGCAAGTATTACGATAAAACCGGTGGTGTGTACTATCCGTTTACCACCCTTCGCAGCAACGATACGTTTAAGGACCTTGCTCTGGACATCGGTCACCTCAGCCTTGAAAGCGGGTTGACCCTGGAAGGCTGGCCTGACCTGACCTTCGAGTACGAGCGCGAATTCAAGGATGGGGCGAAATCGCGCCTGAGCTGGGTCCCAACGAAGGAAGGGACCACCACCCGGAATATCGGTCCCTCGTGGCAAGATCTTGATGAGGTCGTCGACTCATTTGGCCTCAAAGCCGATCATGAGATCGCAGGATTCACTCTCAAGGGCGAGCAGCGATGGGAGTTCGTGCGGACCGAAACCTTTCGGGAGGAGAAATTTCTCGCGACAACAGGTGTCGCAGCAGACACCAAGATTCGACGGCAGGACCAAGCCCCGCAAGCCACCTTGATGACGACGACGTTAGGCGGGGAGCGTTCGTTCTTCGCTGACAAGATATTTACATCGATGGGCTACCATTTCGCCCACATGGATAATCGGGAATTCGAGACAATCGTCGAGTCGAACGCGGCTGGAACCGTAACAAACTTTTCGAATCCGAAGCAGATCCGTAATGCGCGCGCCGATAACGACTACGATACCCATACCTGGGTAGGGAACTTCATGATCAACCCCTGGAACTGGCTGAGCCTCGGGACCAAACTCAAGGCTGAAGCGATTCACCGGGAGAGCGACTCAAGCTATCCGGCGGATGCCTCGCCGAACTCCACGGGCGGCAGCACCCCGAATGGGGCGATCGACTCTCTCGTGGCCAGTCTCAACAAGAACAAGGCCGTTCGCTGGGGGGAAGGAGTGTCCCTGCGGTTTTTTGGCATCCCACGCACCGCTCTCTACACTGATTTGGAGTTGGAGCAATCGCGAGTAATCTTGGCAGAGGATCGGAAAGATTTAGTGACGATCCCGAATGTCAACGAGGATTTCAGCCGCTACACTGTCACCAACGTCCGACGAGGGACGTGGACATTGGGCGGCCATGTCGCGCCGGGGTCGTTCCTCGATCTGACGACGCAGGTCCGGCGACGTGTCAACAACAACGACTACGATGACCAACGGGAAACCGTCGCCTCAGGGACGGCGCTGTCCGCATTCGTCGATATGCAGAACATCCATACGGATGAGTTCACCACGCGGGCCACGCTGCGGCCCTCTCGGTGGTTTCGCCCCTCGTTCCGGTACCAGTTCCGTAACGATAAATATGCGACTCGGACGGAAGCGCAGGATACCGTAAAGACGGGTATGCTCTCGAACATCTACACTTTTGACGTAACGGCACAACCGTTGCGAGACCTCACGACCACCGCCTCCTTCTCGCGTCAGACGGCCGTCACCACCACTCCCGCGGGTTCGGCGTCGTCAGCAAACGTTCCTGGGTTTCGCGCAAATGTCAACACGTGGCTTTTCAGCACCGACTACAGCCCAAGGGCGAATGTGAGTATCACCAACGCGCTGCTCTATTCGCGCGCAAGAAACTTCAACGATTTTACCGCCAGCGGGATGCCGTTCGGGACCTCGTTTGATCGGCTGGATGTGACCACAGGTCTGAAGTGGGCGCTGACCGAGGATACGTCTGTTGGCACCGAATACGCATTCTACTCGTATCTGCCCAATTCGCTGACCGAAGTGGGCGACTACCATGCCCACGTCATCTGGCTCGAGTTGTCGAAGCAGTTTTGATGTGTCCTCGTCAGCCCCTCAGTCGCCGGGTTTTCCTGGCGCTTTGCCTCAGGGGTGGTGGGCTTGCCCTGCTTGGGGCTGCGCTCTATCCCATCCTGCGGTATCTCTATCCTCCCCGAGGCGTTGAATCCTCCGTCTCCAGCGTTGCGGCGGCGAAGGTGGGGGATCTGGCGACGAATACCGCGAAGATCTTCCGGTTCGGCAGTCGGCCCGGCCTCCTCATTCGTTCCCCCCAAGGCGAGCTCAAAGCCTTCTCGGCGGTGTGCACCCACCTCAACTGCACCGTTCAGTACGACAGCGACGCGAGCATCATCTGGTGCGCCTGCCACAACGGCAAGTATGACTTAAACGGACAGGTCATCTCCGGCCCTCCCCCACGACCACTCGATGCCTACCAGGTGAACGTCCGCGGAGAAGACATCATCGTCTCCAAGACGTCCTAGCCTGATGGGGTACTTCGAGCACCTACGCGCATTCTTGCATGAGCGCTACCGGCTGGGTGGCCTAGTGGATCTCGCCACGCATAAGACGGTCCCCATCCACCGCCACAGCGTCTGGTACTACTGGGGCGGCATGACGCTCGTGCTCATCGGCATCCAGATCATCAGCGGTGTGCTGCTGTTGCTGTACTACCGCCCATCAGCCCAGGAAGCCTTCGAGTCGGTTCGCTTCCTCATGACGCGGGTGCAATTCGGGTGGCTGGTGCGCTCCGTGCACGCGTGGGCGGCGAACCTGGCGATCTTCTGCGCGATGGTGCATCTGGCCAGCGTCTTTTTCCTGAAGGCGTATCGGCCACCCCGTGAACTGACCTGGGTGACCGGGGTTGTGTTGTTGTTTCTGCTATTTGGTTTCGGATTTACCGGCTACCTCCTGCCGTGGAATACGCTGGCGTTTTTCGCCACCAAGGTCGGCACGGAAATCGCGGGGATTGTGCCCGTCGTCGGGCCTGTCGTTCAAATCTTTCTGCGCGGTGGAAGCGACGTTGGGGATGTGACGATCACGCGGTTCTTTTGGCTTCATGTCGCAATCCTGCCAATCGGCCTGATGACACTCTTAAGCCTTCATCTGCTCATGATCCAGCTCCAGGGCATGAGCAAACCGCCTTGGGTTAAGAGCAATCGGTCCATGCCGTTCTTTCCGAATTTTTTCCTGCGCGATCTGGTTGCCTGGTCACTCATACTGGGGATAGTGCTGTGTGTGAGCGTGCACTGGCCCGCGACGCTCGGCGAAAAGGCCGATCCGTTCGCTCCGACACCCGTGGGCATCCAACCGGAATGGTATTTTCTCTGGATGTTTCAGACGCTCAAGATTTTCCCTGGCCACCTGTTTGGTCTCGAGGGTGAGTTAGTCGCGGTGGGATTGACCGGACTGGCGGGTCTTGCGCTGCTACTCGTTCCATGGCTGGATCGCCCCGCCCGACGGGAGCAATCATCCTGGCTGGTATGGGCTGTTGGCGTGTTGGGCATTGCCTATGTCGTCGGGATGACCGGCTACGCGCTATGGGTGAAACCTCACTGATGACAGGGTATCGTCTACGGGTGGCACTCGGACTTCTGCTGTGCCCTGGCTTTGTGTGGTCGGCTGAGAAGCCGAATAGTTGTGTCGAGTGCCACAAGCAGGTGGAGGGCCAAACGCGAGGGCCGGCCACACTGGCTGCAGAGGACGTGCATTTCCAGCGAGGCTTGTCCTGCGTGGATTGCCATGGCGGCGATCCAACAGCGATGGATCCTCAAGCCGCGATGGACCCGGCTAAAGGGTTCCTCGGTCGCCCGAGGCGGGAGCAGATTCCCCAGTTTTGCGCCCGGTGCCACGCGGATCCGGCCACCATGCGCAAGTACAATCCCAATCTTCCGACTGACCAATACGCGAAGTACCTGACCAGTCAGCACGGGAAGCGCTTCAGTGTTGGCGATGCCGATGTGCCGGTCTGCATCAGTTGCCACGAGGCGCACGGCATCCGCTCGAAAAAAGACCCAGCCTCGCCGGTCTACCCGACGAACATCCCCGGAACCTGCGCGAGCTGCCACAGCGACGCGTCGATCATGGACAAACACGGCTTGCCGGTGAACCAGCACTGGGACTACTCGCAGAGCGTCCACGGCCAGGCGCTGTTGTTCCGTGGCGATCGTGCGGCTCCCCATTGCGCGAGCTGCCACGGATCGCACGAAGCGGCCAAACCTAGGACGGTCGCAATCGGCAACGTCTGCGCTCAGTGCCATAGCCTCACGCGCGATCTGTTTGCAAAGAGTCCCCACAAGGCCGCGCATGAAGCCTTAGGGCTTCCGGAGTGCGAGGTCTGCCACGGCAATCACCTGATCCGCAAGCCAAGCGACGAGATGCTTGGGACGGGACAAGATGCGGTGTGTGTCAGTTGTCACGAGCCAGGGTCGACCGGCTACGTCACCGCGCAGCAGATGCGCAGCGCCATCGAGCAACTGAAAACCCACATGGCCAGCGCTGAGGCAGCCGTCAGGCACGCAGCGGAGTTGGGCATGGATGTCGGTGACGCGGAATTTGAGCTTCGCGAGGCGATGACCCAACTCACGCAAGAGCGCACCTACGTCCACTCTTTCTCCGCCGCAACCATGGAACCCATTGCCGAGGAGGGAACTCACCACGCCCTGCGGGCCGAGGGGCAAGCCCGCCAGGCGATCCGTGAGTTTCATTTCCGCCGTCAGGGCTTGTGGGTCACCCTGATCATTCTCGCCCTCGTGGTTTCTGGACTCCTTCTGAAGATTCGAGACTTGGAGCGATCGGACTCGACAGACAAGATGGACGACACATCCCCTCGCGACTCCTCGTAAAATCTGCCATTTCCGGCTATGATATCTGCGGAGCATCATGAACCACACATCGATGCCAAAACCCCCCAGCCTCTTGCGCAACCCGCTGAGCTTTTTCGGCCTCGCCGTCGCCATCACGAGCACGGCGTTTGGCCTGCCCATGATGTTCGTCGACATGTTCAGTCGACGCACGCATCCGTATCTTGCTGTGCTCGTTTATCTCGTGCTGCCGTTCGTTGCAGCAGGCGGCGTCGGCTTAGTCCTGCTTGGAGCATTGTGGGAACGCCGTCGAAGACGCCGACGGCCTGGCATGGTAGTGCCACCCCTGCCATCCATCGATCTCAATCGAAGCGCCCACCAGATTGCTGTGGCTGGAGCACTCACAACGTTCATGACTATTGTGGCCATGCTCTCCGTGACCGGCTACCGGGCGTACCACTTTACGGAGTCGGTCAAATTCTGCGGCCTGGTCTGTCACCAGGTGATGAAACCGGAGTATACGGCGTATCAGTATTCTCCGCATGCGCGCGTGGCCTGCACCCAGTGCCATGTCGGGCCTGGTGCAAGCTGGTTCGTGCGCTCAAAGATCACAGGAGCGTATCAGGTTTACGCGGTTACATTCAACAAGTACCCGCGCCCGATTCCCACACCCGTGAAGAGCCTGCGTCCGGCGCAAGAAACTTGCGAGCAATGCCACTGGCCGGCGAAGTTTTTTGGCGCGCAGCAGAAAACCTTCACGCACTACATGGCGGATGAGCACAACAGCCCGTGGCAGATTCAGATGCTGCTGAAAATCGGCGGCGGCGATCCGTCGGTTGGCGCTCCTGCGGGCATTCACTGGCACATGAACATCAAGAACGATATTTATTACATTGCCTCAGATGAGCAGCGGGAAACCATTCCGTGGGTGCGCGTGGTCGAGCCGCAGGGACGCATCGCCGAATATATGTCGATGGAAAGTCCGCTCTCGCCGGAGCAGATCGTAAAGAGCGAAGTGCGCCGCATGGACTGCGTGGATTGCCACAACCGGCCCTCCCACATCTTTCGACCGCCGGATCGTGCGGTGGAGGAGGCCTTCGAGACCGGCCGGCTAGAGCGGTCCCTGCCGTATCTGAAGCGCGAAGCCATAAGGTTGTTGGCGCAAGAGTACCCCTCGGAGGAGCAGGCGTTATCAGCCATCCTGAAAGGCTTGGCCGAGTTCTACCAGAAGGACTATCCAGAGGTGTATCGCGAACAGGCAGTCGCTATTCAACAGGCCACAGCTGAGTTGCAACGCATCTATTCGAGGAATTTCTTTCCCGAGATGCGCGCCGATTGGCGCGCCCATCCCAACCACATGGGCCATCTAAATGCCGAAGGCTGCTTCCGCTGCCACGATGGGCTGCACAAAAACCGCGAGGGCAAGGTGCTAACCAAAGACTGTACCGCCTGTCACACGATCTTGGCCCAGGGGCCACCTGAGGAGGTGGCGCAAGCCAAGCTTGAAGCGCAGCCGTTTCGCCACCCGGTCGACGTGGGGATGGACGTGACGGAATTTAAGTGCAGCCAGTGTCATACCGGCACGAGCGGTCTCTAGGCCTGCCCGCCTGTCGTCCAAAAGTGTGATCTGGGTCATAGTTCGTCTCCCTGCGTTCTGAGAAGATTACTTAGGCGATGGGGGAGGCTCTGACGAGAAACGGCGGACGGATACGGCGCGTAGCGCTCTGCGCGCTCTTCACGTGCTGGACCTGGGCGCCGCGGGCCATGGGAGAGGGCAGCGTCTCTCCAGCCGCGCAAGAGATCGACAACGCTGCCTGTCTGGCTTGCCATGGTGATCCCTCGGCAATCCGCTTTGTGGACCACGCGAAGTTCGAGGCTTCCGTCCATGGGAGTTTTTCCTGCACTACCTGCCACGCGGATGTCGTCACCATTCCCCATGACGTGCCGCTGGAGTCGATCAGTCAGTCGCAGATCCCCCTCACGTGCGGCCAGTGCCATGAAGACATCAAGGCTGCCTACCAGCGGAGTATCCACGCTCAGGCGGTCGCCGCCGGCAAGCGCCATGCGCCCGTCTGCACCGACTGCCATGGTGAGCACTATGTGGCCCCGGTGAAAACGGAGGCGTCGAAAGTGTTTCCCTCGCACATCCCGCAGACGTGCGCACAGTGCCACGCGGCGGAGCGCATCGTTACGAAGTATCGGTTGCCGGCGTACGTGGTCGATACGTACATGAGCAGCTTCCACGGCCTCATACACCAACTGGGATCCGTGACGGCCGCGAACTGCGCCTCCTGCCACGGGGCGCATGACATTCTCCCCGCGAACGACGAGCGTTCCTCGGTCAATCCGAAGAACCTGCCGAAAACCTGTGGCTCCTGCCATCCGGGCGTCGGCGCGTTCGTCGCACAGGGAAAGATTCACTCCGGCACACAGCCCGGAGCGGAACATCCTGCGGTGACATTCGTTCGCCGGTTCTACCTCATCCTCATCGGTTTGGTCATTGGGGGCATGCTGATTCACAACGGTCTCGATTTCCGCAAAAAACTCTCGATCCATTACCAACGGATGGCCGCCAGCAGCGCGGTACAACGGATGAGTCTTAATGAGCGCCTTCAACATGGCGTGCTCTTGATCGCCTTTGCGACGCTCGCCTATACCGGATTTGCGTTAAAGTTCCCGCATGTCTGGTGGGCACGCCCCTTCATGGGCCGCGTCGACTGGCGCCGCCTGGGGCATCGGGGAGCGGCGGTCGTCTTCTGCCTGCTCGCCGGCTACCACCTCTGGTTCATGACGTGCACGAAACGGGGGCGGAGCGAGTTGCGCGCCTTGCGACCCGAACGAGCCGACTTCACGCACCTGAGACGGATGCTCGGCTTCTATCTGGGTAGGAGCCGGGAGCAGCCGCGCGCGGCGCGGTACAGCTACGTGGAGAAAGCGGAGTATTGGGCGCGGTCTGGGGTTCAGTCATCATGGTGCTCACCGGCGGTCTGATGACCTGGCAGAATTGGACATTGCGCTTCCTGCCCAAGTGGGCGTTCGATGTTTTTATCACGGTGCATTTTTATGAAGCACTCCTCGCATGCTTGGCGATCCTTATTTGGCACCTCTACTTCGTCATGTACGATCCCGATGAATACCCGATGAAGTGGACGTGGATCAGCGGCAAGGCCTCACCCACCGACGAGGCACATCGGCATCCAGGCGACGCCGAGGAAGGCAATCCAGGCTGAATCCTCTAAGACTTAACGCCGTGTTGGCGCAAAAACATACCTCGGAGGCGCAAACGTCCTCTGTATGATAAAATAGAAACCTTGCCATGACACCCTTCGTCCGATTCCTTGGATCGCTGAGCATCGCGGTGCCGCTGCTGATCGTGATTGCCCTGGTGCTCGCATGGGGCACCATCTATGAAACCCGCTTTGGCACGGCGGCGGTTCAGCGCTTTGTCTACCACGCGTGGTGGTTTCAAGCGCTCCTCGGCTTTCTGGCGATCAACCTCGCCGTGGCTGCGCTCGAGCGCTATCCGTGGCAGCGTCGACACCTGCCGTTTGTCCTGGCCCACATCGGCATCATCCTCATCCTGATTGGGGGGATTATCGGAGCCCGATTCGGCATCGAGGGTCAGATGATCATTCCGGAAGCTCAGGCCGAGCGCGTCCTCGAGCAGCCAGGCAATGTCCTTGTAGTGCGCCAGCCAAACCCGGGTCTATCTATCATCATCCCCACGCAGTTTGAAACGCAGGCCTGGGTGCATGAGCCGAACGCGACCTTTCCCGTGACTCTCGATGGCCGGACGATTGCGCTCACCGTCGACCGCTACTATCCCGACGCGGTGACGGATGAAGAAATCACAAGCGGTGGCGCTGAGGACAATCCGGCTCTCCACATGCTGCTTACGCACAACGAGCAGCAGGATGCGGTGTGGCTCATGAGCAGGGACTCTGAGCGTTTTGGTATGGGCTGGGGTGAGGCGCACGTGCTCTTCCTTGAACCAAGAACTGCTTCTGAAGTCGATCGGCTTACTGGGGCTGGGCGCTCACCTGGCGTCGCGTCTGCGCGAGGCGTGATCGTTATCCGCCTACCCGGGATGCATGCGCCACGCGAGATTCCGGTTCCCGATGAGCGCAACCGATCCGTCGACGTCACAGGCACGCCCTATCAGATCATCTTCAAGGATTACTTTCCCGATTTTGCGATTACCGAACAGGGGATCGTGAGCCGCTCGCTTGAGGCCAATAACCCTGCGGTTTCTTTCATCATCACCGGACCCGAGGGAACCGATGCGTATTTGCTGTTTGCGCTCCATCCCGATTTTCAAACGATCCATGGCTTCGAACATAAGATCGACGCCCAGGTGAGTTATACCCACACCGCCAGCGCTGCGCTGCCTCCCAATTGTATCGGGCTCATCCGTGCACCATCAGGAACCTTAATCGGTATCTTGACCGGCAGCGGGACCGATCGATCCGTGATCAATCCGCTGGAACTTGGCAAACGGTACACCCACCCTTCGCTCGGCTATCAGTTTGAAGTCGCCACGTACTATCCCCGTGCGGTTCTCACGCAGCACGTCACCAACCGAGGAGATGAAATCAAAGCCGAAACGCTTCATCTCGTGGGACGTGAAGGTGATCAGAGCGCAGAGGCGTGGTTGGGTTTGCGCGGCTCGGCAGAATTCGCGTTGGGAAAGGAGCCGGTTACGATTGAGTACCGACCGGCCCGATGGGAGCTGCCGTTTACCATCAAGCTCTTGGACTTTCGCAAGATCGACTATCCAGGAACGCAGATGGCCTCGGCGTTTGAAAGCGACGTGGAGCTCACCGATTCTCAGCGGGGTGTCATCCTGATGCGCAAGATTACGATGAACAACCCCCTGCGCTACCGCGGGTTTAGCGTGTACCAATCCAGCTACATCGAAGGCCCGACGGAAACCACAGTGCTCTCGGTGCGCAATGATCCAGGAACCCCATTTGTTTATGCGGGGTTCATCATTGTGATCGCCGGCGTCGTCAGTATGTTTGTGCTCGGCACCCCCTCCACGACCGCAACCCCTCCGCCTTCGATCCGGCGAGTACGCAGAAGGAGCCGCTCTTCATGAAACGCGCCTTTATGACGATTATGACGATGGCGTTATTGTTCGGAGCCTTGGCGAGATTTATGAGCGTATTCGCAGATCAGCCCGTTGCCCTGCCGCGCGAGGCGCTCGAGACCATACGTCGCATGGCCATCCAACACAATGGACGCAACAAACCCTTCGACAGCTTTGCGCGAGAAACCCTCCGACTCATCACCGGCTCAGCGCGCGTGGGAAATGAAGATCCTGTCGAAACCATCTTGACCCTCATGGCCAGTCCCGACCATGGGCAGCAGTTGCTGCTTGTGTCGGTTCCATTTATCCCTCTGCGAAAGGCTCTGGGCATGGATCCCAAGGCGACGCAGGTGTCCTACAACGATTTGGTTGCGACACGCAAGCTCATGCGGCTGCTGCCCCCGATTGTCCAAAAGCAGCAGCGCGAAGAGAAACTTTCGATGCTGGAAGAAGAGACGATGGATGTCTTCCAGCGATTTGCCACCCTGAGCACTCTGCTCGAGCAAAAGCTCAACCTCGTGCCTCCACCTGTTGGATCTGCAGAGCGTGTGTGGCAGCTTGTTGAGGAGCCGTCGGGCTATGCGCCAGCGCAGCAAGAGACCATTCGTACCGCATGGTCCGGGCTGATCGGTGCGGTGCAAGCTGGGCGGGGCGATGCGGTGATTACCTCAGCGCGTCATGCGGCAGATGCGCTGCGAGATCTGAGCCCTTCTCGCTATCCTCCTCGGTGGCGATTAGCGTTCGAGGTGTTCTACAACCACGTCGCGCCATTTCGAATCGCCCAAGGGTTCTATCTGCTCTCAGCGATCCTGTTGTTTCTGAGCCTTGGCGCATTGAAGAAATTCCGGCCAGCGCTTTTGGGATTTGTCGCTTGCTGCTTCGCGTTTCTCGCGCATGGATCAGGTATCCTGATGCGCGTTGTTCTGGGTGAGCGTCCGCCGGTCTCGAATTTTTTTGAGACCACGCTGTGGCTGCCGTTCGTCGCAGTCGCCATTGCGCTCATCCTGGAACGTGTGTACCGGACTCGTTACATCGCCCTGGCTGCGGCGATCCTTGCGACAATCACCCTGGTTCTCGCGGATCATCTGCCGCTGGACTCGAGCATCTCTCCGGTGGTCGCCGTGCTCCACAGCAATCTCTGGTTGACGATTCACGTGTTGACCATCGTGGCGAGCTACGGCGCGCTGACCCTGGCGATTGTGCTGGCGCACATGTATGGGGGGATGTACCTGAGTCGCCGCACGAGCGGCTCAACGTTAGATGCGTTGGGGACATTTCTCTATCGCGTCATCCAAGTCGGCGTCGTGTTATTGGCGGCGGGGATCATGCTGGGCGCCGTGTGGGCCAACGCCTCTTGGGGCCGTTACTGGGGCTGGGATCCGAAAGAGACCTGGGCGTTGATTACCCTCATCTGGTTCCTGGCGCTGCTGCACGGACGCTTCGCCGGATGGATCAGCGGTGTTGGCGTAGCCCTGTGCACCGTCGGCGGATTTTTTCTGCTGCTGATGACCTACTACGGTGTCAGCTTCTATCTCGTCGGTCTGCACAGCTATGCCGGTGCTCATGCCAAGCCCTTGCCCCCAGTTCTCATCGCCTACCTCATCGCTGAACTGGCGTTCATCATCGTGGTGAGCGTCTCAGCCATACTCCGCAGGCGGCCAGCGTAGCGTTCTCGCCTTCTTCCCTAAGGGATCATGCGCCCAAGGAATTCTCATCTCCTCTTTATCCTTGACCTCCTCTACGGCACATCTTAGTTGTCCAGCCGACAAAAGGTCTCCATGACGTTCGTCATGGAAGACTCTTATCCGGAGCCGCTATCCTCTTTTTCATGACACATCCGTGAATCACGGCTACAAATGGCCGACTTGCTGACGATAAGGTCGTTTCTCACAAAGTTCACACCCTGTGAACATTGTGAGAGGTACGTTACCGTCGACGAAGCGTGAAATTCCCGCCAGGTTTGCAACGGAGCTGTCCGGGAAGCGAGGCCGCTCCGACGAGACAGCGGTTGCCTTCGAACTCAATGTTCCCGGTTCCGTACGGTTTTGCAACACTTCTCGCTCCGCCATCGACGAGGAGCAGCGTAACTCAGACGCGATTCAGGACATAACACAGGACTCATGAAACAGACGTGAGCACTGCCACTAACCTCGATGCATTTTGTAAAACCCCAGTTACGACTGACGCCTTCCAAGTCTTCTTGCACCTGCTGTAGTGAATCCATCTGCTGCAGCGAATCTCGCGAAAGGTTGACAGGCTTGTCTGGCCAGCGTCACACGCCGAGCCTCATCGTAACCGGCAACCCCAACGTCGGGAAAAGCGTCATCTTCCAGCTCCTCACCGGCCGCTACGCCACCGTGTCGAACTATCCGGGCACCACGGTTGCAGTTACCCGAGGATCGGCTTCGTTAGACGGCCGGGTGGTTCGCGTCTACGACACGCCAGGAATCAATAGCTTGTTCGCCGCCTCAGAAGATGAGCTGGTCGCACGCGATCTGCTGCTGGGTGAACGAACCACCGTGGTGCAGGTTAGCGATGCCAAGAACCTGCTACGTGCCCTCACACTGACCTTGGAACTGGCTGAAGCTGGACTTCCATCCGTCCTGGATCTGAACATGATGGACGAAGCCAGGGAACGTCGAATCAGCATTGATACGAAGAAGCTCTCAGGGTTACTTGGGATCTCGGTTGTGCCGACCATTGCAACGCAGCGGTGGGGTATCGAGCGGTTGCGTCGAGTGATCCTGCAGGCACAGCAGGCTCGGGTTGGCGTTTGCTACCCCAAAGTGATTGAAGATGCCATTGCCAAGATGGTGGAGGTCCTACCAAAGACGCTGGGCGTACGGAAAGCCCTGGCGTTGTTCTGGCTTGCTGGGGATCGGAACATCATCGAGCAGCTCAAGAAGCAATTCGACCCATCAATCATCGAGGCGCTGACGGCAATCGCTGCGCAGGCTCAAGAACAGACCTCTGGCCCATTAGGGTTGCTGATCAGTCAAGCCCGACTCCGCGAGGCCGAGCGACTCGTCAAGCAGGTGATGACGACTGCACCTCTGGAGCGCCAGCGGTGGTTTTACCGCCTGGGTGATTGGGCGATGCACCCGGTTTGGGGGGTGCCCATCCTCGTTGGCGTCCTGGTCATGATGTACTTCCTCGTCGGAAATCTCGCAGCTCAGCGTGGCGTAGATTTCCTAGAAGACGTGGTCTTTGGGCGCTACCTCACCCCAGTCTTTCAGTGGGTTGTTCAAGGGGCGATCCCTTGGGGGTGGCTCAAGGCGCTCTTCATCGGTGAGTACGGCCTGCTGACGATGGCTCTGCCCTACGCTTTTGCGATCATCCTGCCCATCGTGGGGATGTTCTTTCTCTGCTTCGGATTGCTTGAGGATGTGGGCTACCTTCCTCGACTAGCCGTGATGGCCAATCGCTTTTGTCGGCTCCTGGGTCTCAACGGCAAGGCGGTGCTCCCACTCGTGCTGGGGTTGGGATGCGACACAATGGCCACGATGACCGCCCGCATCCTCGACTCGGATCGGGATCGGATCATCACAACGCTCTTGTTGGCACTCGGCATCCCTTGTTCCGCTCAACTGGGCGTCATCCTAGCGATGCTGGCGGGCCGCCCGCCGTTGGCCCTGGGGATTTGGCTTGGCGTGTTACTCATGGTGATCATTGTGGTTGGTCAAGCCGCGTCAAGAATCCTGCCGGGCGAGGAGAGCCCGTTTCTCTACGAGATCCCACCGCTTCGCACGCCGAAGCTGTCGAATGTGCTGATCAAGACGCTGGGTCGCATCGAGTGGTATGTGAAAGAAGCCGTCCCGCTGTTCTTCCTGGGAACCCTGGTGTTATTCCTCCTCGATGTGACAGGAGCCCTGGCGGTCTTCGAGCGAATCGGGACCCCGCTCATTGTCTCGTGGCTCGGGCTGCCAGCCAAAGCGACCAGTGCATTTCTGGTGGGATTTCTCCGACGGGATTTTGGTGCGGCCGGGCTCTTCGCGCTTCAGCGAAACGGAATGTTATCTGGAGTCCAGACCGTCGTCAGCCTCGTTACCATCACGCTGTTTGTCCCCTGCATCGCCCAGTACTTCATGATGGTCAAAGAGCGCGGCTGGAAACTCGCAAATCTGATGGCGGGGTTTGTCTTCGGGATGGCGCTGCTTGTTGGAGGTCTCCTCTTGCGCGTTCTCACCCTGTTGCGAGTTACCCTATGATTCCACCACCTGTGTGTTGGCCGCAGGCCGGGCGCTGGCGTGGCACGCGGCCCCCTCGATGGAGCCAGCGACCGGTTTCGCCTTCGGCGAAACCATATAGTGTGGTAGGATGACCTGTCCGCTCTGCGGCTTTGCCTTCGGAGAGAGGGAGCAAACCTGGGCTTGTCAGCGTTGCCCCTTGGCGTCCGGCTGTCGACTTACCCGCTGCCCACGATGCGGCTATGAGTGGGCAGAGGAATCACGGTTGGTGAACTGGCTCAAAGAGCGCTGGCGTATCCTCGAACGCCCCAACGGTCATGACGATCCATCGTGAGCAGATTGAAGAGTTGCTGGAGCTGTGCTGGACAGCGGCAGAGGACGGCCTGGCGCCGCTTGATCGCCACCAGTTGCCGACGCAGCTTCTGTGTTTTCTTCCGCACCCCATTGAGCCAAACGGCGATGTCCAACAGGAAACTATCGATGTGATGGTTCAGGAAGGACTCCTGTTGAGTGACGGTCGGCGCATCCGATTAAGTGCGACGGGAACGCCCCAGGCCAAAGAGGTGGTCCGTCGGCATCGCCTTACCGAGGTGCTCCTCCATACCCTCCTTGACATCTCCGAAGAATCTATGGAGTCGACCGCTTGCCAAGTGGAGCATATCCTCAATGCCGAGGTGACCGAAGCGGTGTGCACATTCCTGGGTCATCCCCCGATCTGCCCGCATGGCCGTGCCATCCCACAGGGCCATTGCTGTGAAACTTCGCGCGCGAGGCTAGAGCCACTCATTGTTCCTTTAGCTCGCTTAACGATTGGCGAGACAGCGAGCGTCGCGTTTGTACACACCACGCGACACGCCTATCTTCAGCGTCTGAGCACGTTGGGGCTTGCACCCGGACGGCCCATTCGATTGCGTCAAACGCAACCTGCGCTTGTTGTGCAAGTGGGAGAAACCGAGCTCGCCTTAGATAACGAGGCTGGCCAAGAAATCTTCGTGAGGCGAAACCCACACAACACCCCTGCGTAGCCTTCCACACGACCCAAGTCCCCTGGACGCCGTGTAATCAGAATCTATCCATCCATGACTCCCGTCATGGAAGAGCCTAGAGCAGATGCTGTAGGCTTTGATGTGCAGATGGACACAGTGACGGTCCGTGAGAAAATTAAGCGGCTGAAGACTACTCGACAGGCGCTGAGCTGGTCCGAGGAGGTCTGTGCCTATCACCTGGGCGTGACGTACTCGACCTTGAACCGTTGGGAGCGCGGCGAGTCCTTGCCGAAGAGCCGCGCGGTGCTCAAAGCGATTGACCAGTTCATTGCCCGGCACAGCAAGGAACAAGTCGGAAGGAGGTAACAGGCATGTTTGGGAATATTGGGTTTCCAGAGCTGTTGGTGATTTTGTCGATCGTGCTCCTCCTCTTTGGGGCCAAGCGGCTGCCGGAGATTGCGCGTGGCTTGGGGAAGTCGCTCTCTGAATTCAAGAAGGGACTGAAGGAGATCGAGCACGACGTCAACGATGTCAAGAAGGTCTGAGCGAAGGTGGCGGCTCCGGTCAACCGGCCGATGACGGAAGCGTTGAGGATGCGTCTCGGTATGCTGATTGCGGTGGTTGCGCTAGGCTCAGGGTGCGCCAAGGAGCCATCCGCAACACTCTCGAGCGCGAAACCGTCTGTGACCCCGCAGATCGTTGAAATGGGCCGGCGGCTTTACAACAAGCAGTGCGCGGTCTGTCATGGCCCGAAGGGCGCGGGCGACGGCCAGGCAGCTTACCTCCTCTATCCTAAGCCGCGCGATTTCACACAAAACGAATTCCGACTTGTCTCGACCAGCACGATGCAGGCCACCGATGAAGATCTGTTTCTCACCATTACCCGTGGGACGCCCGGCTCCGCGATGCCCTCCTGGGAGACGCTGACGTCGGAGCAGCGCTGGGCGTTGGTGTATTACGTTCGCCACCTCACGGGTGCGAGCGAATCCATTGATCCAGCCTCAATCATCCACGTCCCTCCAGAGACGCCGAAGACCCCCGAGAGCATCGCGCGTGGCCGCCAAATTTTTGTCCAGGCGTGCGCGTCCTGCCATGGGCCACAAGGCCGCGGTGATGGGCAGCAGGTCATGGCGGACAACGCCGGATATCCTATCAAGCCACGCGATCTCACCGCAGGCGTCTTTAAGGGGTCGTCTGAGAGCAACGATTTGTATTACCGAATTGTCGCTGGATTGCCGGGCAGCCCGATGCCAAGTTACGCTGACGTCTACACCGACGAGCAGTTGTGGGATCTCATCCACTACGTTCAATCGCTCGTACCGTCGGGAGTCGAGGATCGCGTCCGCATGCATGCACGGAGCATCCGCGCCCATCGGGTCAGAGGCGACATCCCATTAGAACCGACAGCGAAAATCTGGAGCACGAGACAACCGGTCTCTATCGCCCTCACACCATTGTGGTGGCGCGATCACCGAGTCGAAGGGGTCGAGGTCAAAGCGTTGCACAACGGCAAAGAGCTCGCGCTTCAATTGTCATGGAACGACCAGACGCGTGACAACTCGACCCTCACCCCGCAGGCGTTTTCCGATGGTGTCGCGGTAGAATTCTCCTTAGAACAGGACCCGCCGTTCTTTGGGATGGGTGACGCAAACGGAGTCGTGCAGATATGGCACTGGAAAGCCTCCTGGCAGGAGGACCTCAAGGGCTGGCAGGACGTGGAGACCGCCTACCCCAATGCTGCCGTGGATTGGTATCCCGCACAGCGTGACTATCAGCACGGTGAACCCTCCGAGGTGAGCCAGTCGAGGACGGCCTCGCAGGACCCACGGTTCATGGGCGGATGGGGAGCGGGCAATCCCCTCTCCGATCCGAATCGAACGTCAGCGGCTGAGGAAGCGATGGCCAAGGGATTGGGGACGCTGACCTCACGCGCACCTTCGATGCAACGGATCCAAGCGGATGGTCTCTGGCAAGACGGTCGGTGGCAGGTCGTGCTGCATCGACCGCTTGCGCCCAACGAGGAGGGGGATCTGAGGCTGAAGCCTGGGCAGCAAGTCAGCGCGGCGTTTGCGATCTGGGATGGCCATGCCGGGGATCGCAACGGCCAAAAGAGCGTGTCGATTTGGAACATCTTGGAGCTGGAGCGATAGCCATGTATCTGACGCGTCGTCAGTTTTTAAAACTCTCAGGAGCTACTGGAATCGGGTTGTATCTCGCCTCACGCGAGGTCTCGCTCTGGGCGCTGGAGCCGGTGAGCGAGATAGAGAATCCGCTCGCCTACTATCCTTCGCGAGACTGGGAGAAGCTCTACCGCGACCAGTACCGGTATGACAGCACCTTCTCCTGGGTCTGCTCGCCCAACGACACGCACGCCTGCCGGGTCCTGGCGTACGTGAGAAACGGCGTCGTGGTGCGTCTTGGCTCAGAGTACAACTATGAAACCTACGCCGACCTGTACGGAAACAAGGCCACTCCCAACTGGAACCCGCGCCAGTGCGCCAAAGGTTTCACCTTTCATCGGCTCATCTACGGTCCTTACCGCTTGAAACATCCCATCATCCGTAACGGTTGGAAGCGCTGGGCCGACGACGGATTCCCAACGCTGACCCCTGAGAAAAAGACACAATACAAGTTTGACTCGCGCGGCACAGACACTTTTGAAAAAATCAGTTGGGAGGATATCTACGGCTACATTGCCCGCGGCCTCATCGCTATCGCTACGCGCTACAGCGGCGAGCCGGGCATAACACTCCTGCGCGCACAGGGCTATCCCGAGGAAATGATCCAAGCGATGGGTGGGGCCGGGACACGGACCTTGAAGTTCCGCGGCGGGATGGGCCTGCTTGGGGTGTTTGGCAAGTACGGCATGTACCGACTGGCGAACACGATGGCGCTTCTCGATGTCCACCTGCGCGGTGTCAAGCCTGAGGAGGCGAAGGCCGGACGGACGTGGTCCAACTACACGTGGCACGGCGATCAGGCGCCGGGGCATCCCTGGGTGCATGGATTGCAGAACGCCGACTGCGATTTCAACGACCTTCGTTTTTCCAAGCTGATCATCCAGGACGGCAAGAACCTCTGCGAGAACAAGATGACCGACTCGCACTGGTTCATTGAATGTATGGAGCGTGGGGCAAAGCTGGTGACGATCGCGCCCGAATACAGCCCGCCGGCGTCGAAGTCGGACTATTGGATTCCGATTCGCCCGCAGACCGATGCCGCGCTCTTCTTGGGTATCACGCGCCTCATGATCGACCGAGGCTGGTACGACCGGGAGTTTATCCTGAACTTCACCGACTTTCCGCTCTTGGTGCGAACCGACACCCTGCGGCGCCTTCGAGCGAATGAGATCCTGCCGGGCTACCAAGGGCAGTTGTCCAAGGACGGCCCAAGCTACAAGCTCCAGGGATTGAAGGACGAGCAGTATGCCAAGTTGGGGGACTTCGTCGTCTGGGATGAATCCTCCGGAGCGCCCGCCGCAATCACACGCGACGACGTCGGCAAGCGTCTCGTACAGAAAGGCGTCCACCCCGCGCTTGAAGGGACGTTTACACTCAACACGGTGGATGGGAAGCGTATTGAGGTGATGACGCTCTTTTCGCTCTATCAACTCCACCTCAAGGACTACGACCTTGATACCGTGCATGAGATCACTCGCGCGCCGAGAGAGCAGATCGAACAACTCGCGAAGGACATCGCCACTATCTCGCCAGTCGCGATCCACCAAGGCGAGGGCATCAACCACTACTTCCACGCCACCGAGGCCAATCGCGCCGCCTATCTGCCGCTGATGCTGACCGGCAACATCGGCCAACGCGGTGCTGGCTGCTACGGATGGGCCGGCAACTACAAGGCTGCGCTTTTCCAAGGCTCTCCATGGACCGGTCCGGGATTCAAAGGCTGGGTGGCCGAGGATCCGTTTGAGCCTAACCTTGACCCCAACGCGCACGGGAAAGACATCCACGCGCACGCCTACTTCAAGGACGAAGAGCCGGCTTATTGGAACCACGGGGATAAGCCGCTGATCGTCGAGACGCCCAAGGGCGGCCGCAAGGTCTTCACCGGCAACACTCACATGCCCACACCCACAAAGGCGATGCTTTTCACCAACGTGAACCTCATCAACAATGCCAAGTGGGTCTATGAGATGCTCAAGAACGTCAACCCGAATGTCGAGATGATCCTTTCTATCGACATCCAAATGACCGCTTCGATCGAATACGCGGACTTAGCACTGCCGGCGAATAGCTGGCTTGAGTTCGAGGGGCTGGAGGTTACGGCGTCATGCTCCAACCCTTTCCTCCAGATCTGGAAGGGCGGGATTCCGCCTGTGTTCGACAGCCGGGATGATCTGGTGATTCTCGCCCAGATCGCCGAAGCGCTCGGCAAGGAAATCGGCGATACGCGCTGCAGCGACTACTGGAAGTTTGCGCTCGAGGGCAAGCGCGAAGTCTACATCCAGCGGCTGCTGGATTCCTGCACGACGACGGTTGGCTATCGTCTGGAGGACATCAT
This sequence comes from Candidatus Omnitrophota bacterium, assembly GCA_023247255.1. Classification (GTDB taxonomy): domain Bacteria; phylum Omnitrophota; class Gorgyraeia; order Aquiviventales; family Aquiviventaceae; genus JAHFGV01. The sequence goes on from JAHFGV010000005.1 coordinate 53,797, forward strand.
GGCGGGCAAGTACGGGCCGCCGGGGGCGGCACTCATGCTCTTTCGCACCTATCCCCGGATCCCCTTCTGGGAGCAGGTGCACGAGGACTTACCTTTCTACACCGACCACGGGAGGCTTTCGGCCTACACCGATGTGCCCGAGGCGATCGAGTACGGCGAGAATTTCATCGTCCACCGTGAAGGTGCGGAGGCGACACCCTACCTGCCGAACGTCATCGTCAGCAGCAACCCGTACATCCGCCCCAACGATTACGGTATTCCCTTATCGGCGGAGCACTGGGATGACCGCACGGTGCGCAACGTGAAGATGCCGTGGGATCAGGTCAAAGGCACAAAGAATTTCCTCTGGGAAAAGGGCTTTCAGTTTTACTGTCTAACTCCCAAGAGCCGCCATCGCGTCCACTCGCTTTGGAGCAACGTGGACTGGCACCAAATCTGGGACTCCAACTTCGGCGATCCCTACCGGATGGACAAACGCAGCCCTGGTGTTGGCGAACACCAGGTTCACATGAATCCCCAGGCGGCAAAGGATTTAGGGATCAATGACGGCGATTACGCCTATGTCGATGCGAATCCAGCAGATCGTCCCTACATTGGGGCGAAACCTGACGATCCGTTCTATCGGGTGGCGCGGCTGATGCTGCGTGTCAAGTACAACGCAGCCTACCCGTACAACGTCGTCATGATGAAGCACGGGACCTATATTGCCACCGAGAAATCTGTGAAGGCCCACGAGACGCGCAAGGATGGACGGGCCCTCTCCGCTGACACCGGCTACCAGGCGAACTTCCGCTACGGGTCGCAGCAGAGTGTCACGCGCAACTGGCACATGCCGATGCACCAGACCGACTCACTCTTCCACAAGGCGAAGGTCTTCATGGGCTTTCTCTTCGGCGGCGAGGCGGACAATCACGCGGTCAACACGGTTCCGAAAGAGACGCTGGTGCGCGTGACGAAAGCGGAAGACGGCGGGTTGGGTGGCCAGGGCGTGTGGGCTCCGGCGACGACCGGCTATACCCCGGCCAACGAGAACGACACGATGAAGAAGTACCTCGAAGGCCGGTTCGTTGAGGAGAGCAAGAAATGGTAAACGAGAGCCGCGCTTACCGCAATCGATGGAAATATCTATGTGCAGGGCTTACGAGCGTCATGCTCGTTCTAGGACTCACTCCAATGAGCTGGGCGAGGGATGATCTCCAGGTGTGGAATACCATCGAGCTCAGCAAGCGGCTCGGTCCACATTGGGAGGTGTTTTTCCTTCCGGAGATACGGATACGCGATGATGCGGGCGAGTTCTTTTACCACGAGTACCGCCAGGGTGTGCGCTACAAGCCCTCCAAACACTGGCAACTCGGGCTCAATTACCTATTCGTTCGCAACGAGTCCTCCGGCAAACCGCTCGAGGAGCATACCGGCGAGCTCGACCTCACGCCTAAAACGACGCTAGGCCCCCTCGAGGTCTCTCTGCGAGGGCGGCTGGCGCTGCGGACCATTCAAGGCAGCACCGGCGAGCAGGAATGGCAGTTTCGAGTGATGCCGAAGGTCGCGTATCCGACCCAGTTCGTCGGTCACAAGCTCATCCCCTACGCCGCCGATGATCTGTACTACGACTACACCCGCGACGCGTGGAACCAGAACCGGGTGTTCCTTGGTCTTGCCATCCCCATGGGCAAGGCGCTTGGCGCCGAGACGACGGTGGATGTCTACTACATGCTCCAGAGTCAACTCGGCAAACGGCACGACTGGAGCAGCAGCCACGTCCTGGGGACGAAACTGAGTGTCAGATTTTGACGAGATGAGGCGTGTGAGCGATGCCGTATAAGGAACCCGAACCGGATGATCCTTTGGAGCTGACGGGAGTCGTCCTACCTGCTTCGGACGAGACGTCACTGAAGGAAATGGCCGTGTGTTTCGTCGAAGAGTTCCTGCGCGACGGCTGGTCGGATGAGCAGCTTCGTGCGATGTTCCGCAATCCCTACTACCGAGGTCCCTACCTCGTGTGGCGGCAGAAGGGCGATGCATACGTGGAGGCTGTGATCCAGGAAGTCCGTCACATCTGGCGCCCCAACGCAGCCGGAGGAGCGACTCATGCCTAAAGTGTTCAACTGGCAGTTGGGCCGCGAGATGTCGTATCCGTACGAGGAGCACCATCCGGATCGACAGTTCGCGTTCGTCTTCAACCTCAACCGCTGCATCGGCTGCCAGACCTGCACGATGGCCTGCAAATCCACCTGGACATTCTCGAAGGGGCAGGAGTTCATGTGGTGGAACAACGTTGAGACCAAACCCTACGGCGGCTACCCGCAGTTCTGGGACGTGAAGATCCTGAAACTACTGGAAGAAGCCAGTGGTGAGTCGCAGCGTTGGAACAACGACGTCTATCAAGGGAAGACCATTTTTGAGGCGGCCGAAAAGCACGTCGGCCCTGAGCCGCAGCAGGTGTTGGGCTACCTGCCCACGGATGAGGAGTGGCGCTTTCCGAACATCTACGAGGACACCCCGGTCGGCAAGCCGGGCGCGCCGATGACATTCGACCAGACCGGCACGTCGCTGCCGGAGCACGCCACGTGGTTCTTCTACCTCGCCCGCATCTGCAATCACTGCACCTATCCCGGATGCCTGGCCGCCTGCCCGCGCAAGGCGATCTACAAACGACCCGAGGACGGCATCGTGCTCATTGACCAGAAACGTTGCCGCGGCTACCGCAAGTGCGTCGAGGCGTGTCCGTACAAGAAAGCGATGTATCGGCCGAGTACCCGCGTAAGCGAGAAATGTATCGCGTGCTATCCGCGCATCGAAGGCAAGGACCCGGAAGCCGGCGGCCGCCCCATGGAGACGCGCTGCATGGCAGCCTGCATCGGCCAGATCCGTTTGCAGGGACTGGTGAAGATAAACACAGATGGCAGTTGGACCGAGGACCGGTATAACCCGATCTATTATCTGGTGAAAGTCGCCAAGGTCGCCCTGCCGTTGTACCCGCAGTTTGGGACAGCACCCAACGGCTTCTACATCCCGCCGCGATGGGTGCCGCGCGGCTATTTGAAGCAGATGTTCGGCCCCGGCGTGGATGAGGCGATTGACGCGTACCTCGCACCCAGCCGGGAACTGTTGGCGGTGCTGCAGCTTTTCCGGCGGACCAACCGCATCATCTTCCGCTACGAGATCCAAGAAGGCCCGAAGGTCTACGAGACCGAGCGCCACGGCAAACCGTTTGTGATGTACAACGATACGATCATAGGCTTCGGCGAAGATGGGAAAGAGCTGATTCGCACACAGGTCGAGGAGCCGTTTCACGTGCGTCCGGCGACGCACCAGAACTCCATATAAATTTTGCTGCGCAACATTTATTAACCGGATATGAATCCTACGATAAATCTTCCTTCGGAAAATTTAATTGAGGACCTGCTGGCGAGAAGCGCCGTCTATCATGCGCTGTCGCTGCTGCTGCGCCATCCAGACGCGGCCGCCATGAAGTGGCTGTCGATGCGGGAATATCAGCGGCTGGCTGAGGTCGTGGAGATGCTGACGAAGGAACGAAAGGGATCATTGCACGAGGCTGTGCGGTATATGATGACGGCGTTCGAGGGGGTGTCGATTGCGGAGTGGACCCGCGACTATGAACGGATCTTCGGACACTCGGTCCAGAGCGCGGCGCCACCCTATGAACTGGAGTACGGCGAGGAGCACAGCCATCGGCAGCCGCAGGAGCTGGGCGATATCGCGGCATTCTATCGAGCGTTCGGCCTTCGCGTGGCCTTTGCCTCGCATGAGCGGATCGATCATATCGTCACGGAGTGCGACTTCATGCAGTACCTGCTCTATAAGCAAGCCTGTGCACTTGATGAGGGGAGCGAGGAGCGGGCGGATGTGTGCGAAACGGCAGCCCAGCAGTTCCTCGCTGATCACCTCGGTCGCTGGGGTCCGGCCTTTGCCCTAAGACTCTCGCGAGCGGCTGAGCAGAGAGTCTTGGGAGCGCTTGCCGATACGACCCTGGCATGGCTGGTGCAGGATTGCGAGCGTATGCAGGTGCCTACCGGATCACGCGACCTCCCGCTGCGACTGCCCAAGGAACGGGATGAGGTGGGATGCGCAGCGTGCGCACCTCAGCAGCTAGGAAATACTGATGGCAAGCGTTGATGTCCAGTTTGATCCAGCATTTGTGGAAGAGACGGTTTTCCTTGAATTGAGGAACCGGGAAGCCCTCGGCAATTGCGCGATGGCGCAGGCGTTTCATGTACAGCGCAGCGCCCTCTATGACACCACGACCGCAACAGGCGAGCGCGAGGCGCGATTTCAGCAGCTGGCAGCCCGCTATTTCCAGGAGCTTGGATTCTCCGAGCTCTTTGCGAAACGGTTCGAAGAGTTTCCGCTGATCGGAGCGCATGTTCCTGTTGCGCTGGTGCGACGCGCCTGGAGCCGCAAGGAAGAGCGCGTTGAGTTATACGTTCCCCCTACGCCCGGTGGGGGCTCAAGCCTCAAAGCTTTTCCGACGCTGTGGATCGGTTTTCAGGTCGCCCGGTGCTTAAATCGCGAGCAGCTCGTGGCGTTCCTGCGGCATGAGCTCATGCACATCTCTGATATGTTTGACCCGGCGTTCGGGTACCAACCGCATCCAGACTTCGGCGCGGAGTGTGAAACAGAAGAGGACCTAATCCGTAAGCGCTTCCGATTGCTGTGGAACCTCGTTGTGGATGGGCGGATGCGCCGGAAGGGCTGGCCGGCCGTTGACCATGGAACGACACGTCTTCGGGAGTTTGAGCGGGCGTTTGCCTCCTGGGACCCGCAGCGCCGCGAGGCGGTGTGGCCGGATCTTGGCAACCGAGCATCCTGCACGCAACGTGAGCTCCTGGAACTGGCGAAGGACGAACGTCTCACCCGGATGCTGGGGCAAGGCGGCGTTCGCTGCCCCTTGTGCCATTTTCCGACGCGGGAGGGCGTGTGCGATTGGCGTGGCGAACGCGCGGCTGTTGCTGAAGCGATCCAAACGGATTACGCCTGGTGGGATCCGGTTCAGGGAGCATGCCGGCAGTGCTTCGAGTTGTATCGCGCAAGGCTACCGGTGATGGGATGACGCGCGAAGACGCAAATGCGACGAACGGCGAAATCAATCGGCGCACGTTTCTCGCCTCGGCGCCTCGGCACCTGCTGGACGGGCTGAGAGCGCTGATGAGCGATCTCAGAGGGCTCTCGCCGCCTGTCTTGGATGACCAGGCATGGCCGCTTCCTCGAAAGGTGGCGATGCTGGATGTCTCGCGGTGTCTCGCGTGGGGAGGAGGGGGCTGTCAGGTGTGTTATCTCCGGTGTCCCCTGCGTGAGCGTGCGATGGTGTTTGAGGATGGCAAACCAACGGTGGTGGCTTCCATGTGCGACGGCTGTGGTGTCTGTGTCGAGGCGTGCGAAGCCGTCAATGACCTTGGAGCGATGACGCGTGTGAGTGTATGACGCGCGTCAGGGTTCTTTGGGGTGTGATCGCGTAGGGTACGTGGTGGGATGACAATTCGAAACGACGCTCCGAGTTCAGCGACCTAAGCTCGCGTGATGGCGGGGATGGTCCCTGAACCCCTGTCCCACACGCAACGCCGCGTGTAGGACCGGGCCGGGAAGGAAACGACTCGGCCTCCTCGTGTTCGGAAAGGAGACGGCAGGCTGGAGTATCGTCAAGCCAGCTTCTCTTTCCACACGAGGAGCTGGCTTGTTTCGTCACTGAGGGACGGTACCCGATGCAGGAACAACGTGTGACGCTCTGGTGCAAGGTGTTGGGTCGGCTGGTTGAGGTGGTCATCGCCAGGAATCACCATGCCCAGCCACCAGTCCCAGGGGTCCCTGAAGGCTGGAAGGTAACGGAGTGTCTGGAGAAAGACACGCCGTGTTTTGGCAAGGGCTGTCCGTTCACTACGGATGGTGGAGAGTCCCCCTTTGGGGAGGCGGGCGAGCTGCCCGATCTCTCCTCTGAGTCGTTCGATCCGCTCGCTGAACCAGGGTCTGAGGGAAAGGGTAGTTGACCCCACCACCTGTCTGTCAAGGCAGCTCCGTTGTTCCACGCTGACAGGATGCCTTGATGGACGTGACAGGGAATCGGACACGATGTTTCGGTATACAGTAAAAAGATTAGTAGGCACGTCCAAGACCGCCGTCTGCGGTTCCAGCCAGGTGGTGCGGTGATGGGCGCACTCTGCGATCGGTTTGGCCGTCGCATCGAGTACCTGCGCATCTCGGTGACGGATCGGTGTAACCTCCGCTGCATCTATTGCCTGCCGGCGTGCGGAATCAAGTGGCTGCCGCGCGAGGAGATCCTGCGGTTTGAGGAGATCCGGGAAATCGTTCGCGTTGGGATAGCCCTGGGACTCACCCATGTGCGGCTGACCGGCGGCGAGCCACTCATCCGCGAAGGCCTTGCCGAGCTCGTCCAGATGCTCGCGGCGATCCCACACCTCGAAGACCTCTCCTTGAGTACGAACGGGGTGTTGCTCTCGCGAGACGCGAGGACGCTTGCGCGCGCCGGCCTTCGGCGCGTCAACATCAGCCTCGACACGCTAAAGGCTGAGCGGTTTCATGCCATCACGCGCTTCGGCGCGGTGTCCGATGTCCAGGCGGGGATTGAAGCTGCCTTGGAAGTGGGGCTTGATCCGGTCAAGCTCAATGTCGTGGTCATGCGCGGAATCAACGACGATGAACTCGTTGAACTGGGTCGCCTCACAATCGATCGACCACTCCATGTGCGCTTTATCGAGCTGATGCCCATCGGGGATTTCTTCTCACGGGAGCGCCTGGTGCCGTCCGAGGAAATCCTCGCGTGTCTGGGCGCGTTGGGTGAGCTGTGGCCGAGTAGTGGCCCAGGTGGTTGCGGCCCGGCGAGAACGTTTGCGTTGGACAAAGCGCAGGGAACCATCGGCATCATCGGGGCGGTAACGCAGGCCTTCTGTGCGCAGTGCAATCGGCTTCGGCTGACGGCAACCGGCCAGTTGCGGCCGTGTCTTGATGATACCGCAGCGGTTGATCTCAAACCCGCGCTGCGCCCCGCGATTGATCCCGGGCGGCTCGCTGAGTTGGTGCAACAGGCCGTAGAAGCAAAACCAGAGCAGCACAGCATGGCGCAACGGGATGCGGGGACCCCCCGCTTCTGCATGGCGGGAGTCGGCGGATGAAGATGGTTTCGACGCAGCGTCGACACAACGCGCAGGTGCGCATGGCGGATGTAAGCGCGAAGTCCCCAATCCTCCGGACGGCGGTGGCGCGGTGTGAACTGGTGATGAAGCCAAGGACGCTGGCGACCATTAAGGCGGGCAAACTGCCAAAGGGCGATGTATGGCCGGTCGCCCAGGTCGCGGGGATTCTGGCGACGAAGCGAACGGCCGAGCTCATCCCCCTGTGCCATCCAATTTCAATCAACCATGTCACCTTGCGTCAGGAATTGAATGGGCGATGTGTGACAATTGAAGCTGAGGTCACCACGACGGCGCCCACAGGCCCGGAAATGGAAGCCCTGACGGCGGCGGCCGTCGCGGCGCTTACGGTCTACGACATGTGCAAAGTCATCGAACGGGGCATCGTGATTCGACAGCTGTATCTGGTGAGCAAGTCAGGTGGTAAGAGCGGCACGTGGAGGCGACATCAGTAATGTGGTCACGCTGTTGGTGGGCGACCTGGGTGTCAGGGTTCTTCGGGATCGCCGGTGTCTTGCATGTGGCGAGGTTCTTCTTCCGCGTTCCCGTGCGGGTCGGGACGTATGATGTCCCGCTCAGGGTCAGCGTGCTGGTTGGCGTGGTGTTCGTCAGCATCTCAGCGGGGTTGCTCTGGATCGAGGTCCAGCGTGAGCGAACCAAGCGTCGCTCAGTGGGAGAACAGAAGGCGTAAGATGACGTGGGAGGTGGGGATTCTGACCGTCAGCGACACGCGCTCTCAAGGCATCCGGGCAGACACGGCGACAGCGCTCATCCGCCAACTCTTGGAGAAGGCCGGGTTTGCGGTGTGCGAGACCCTCCTGGTTCCAGATGATGTCCGGCAGATTCAAGAGCTGCTCATCGACTTCGCCGATCGGCGGAAGCTTCCACTCGTTATCACAACCGGGGGGACAGGCTTTGGGCCACGCGACGTGACCCCGGAGGCGACGTGTCGTGTGATCGAACGCGAGGTGCCGGGTTTGCCTGAAGCGATGCGAGTGGCCACGGCAGAACGAAATCCTCTAGCTTGGTTATCACGTGGCGTGGCGGGACTGCGAGGCCGCACCCTGATCGTCAATCTCCCAGGTAATCCCGATGGCGCAATGGAGTGCTTAGAGGCGCTCCTGCCGCTATTGCCGCATGCACTTGAGATGGTCAACGGATGCGCTCATGGGTGACCATCAGCACCACGCGCAGACCATTCGGCACTTTGGGCACCTGGCCGCCCACTACGACCATCGGCATCGGCACTATAACCAGGTGACCTTGAGCCGGGCGGTGGAAGCGCTAAAGCTCTCTCCGGCGGGATGTGTGCTCGACGTGGGGTGTGGGACCGGGGAGCTGATGCGGCTCGTGCAGAGTCACCATCCGCAGGCAACCCTCGTCGGGATCGGTGTGACGCCTGAGATGATTGCGGTCACACGGGAGAAATTTCAGCACGTGCCTCGGGTGAGGTTGTGCCTCGCGGAAGCCGAGGCGCTGCCGTTTGCTGCGGAAAGTTTCGAGGCGGTCGTCTCCTGTAACATGTTGCATCATGTGCACGCGATCGACCAGTTGTTTCGCGAATGTGCGCGGGTCCTGCGACCCCAGGGTCAATTGGTCGTTGTCGACTGGTCCCGGGACTTCTGGCACTGCCAGCTGGCCCACTACTGTCTCCGTCTTGTCAAGCGTAGCTACGTGAAGATGTACCGCGCGTCCGAACTCGTCAAGCTCGCTGCGCCGCTTGGCCTAGCCGTGGAGGATGTCAGCCGGTTCTTCGTGCCACCCTATTTCGGGATGATGCGGGTGGTGGCCACAAGGCAGGAGACGCCTTGAGATGGACGGCCTGTGGTGGCTTGTCCCTGTGTTTTTTGTGATTGCCCTGGCATACGCTTCGGTGGGGCACGGGGGCGCATCGGGGTATCTGGCGGCGCTGTCGTTTTTCGCCTTCTGTCCGGATGAAATGGCCACGACGGCGCTCACGTTGAATCTCTTCGTAGCTGGCATAGCCCTGATGAGCTTTGCGCGGGCAGGCCATTTTGTCGGCCGACTCACGTGGCCGTTTGTCGTCGCGTCGGTCCCAGCCGCTTTTCTGGGAGGGCTCATCCCTGTGTCGGTTCGCTTCTATCAGGTGCTGCTCGCGATCGCCTTGGGCGTGGCGGCGGTCCGTCTTTCCCTGGATCTCCGTGGCCGAGAAGAGGGTCGTGTCGTGAGGCCCAGCTTGGCGCTCGCGTTGCCGACCGGCGGCGGAATCGGGTGGCTCTCGGGAGTAGTCGGCGTAGGAGGAGGGATTTTCCTGAGCCCCTTTCTGCTGTTATTGCGCTGGGCTACCCCAAAGCAGACAGCCGCCGCTTCAGCCGCGTTCATCCTCATCAATTCAGCCGCCGGTCTTTGCGGGCGGTCAGATCCGGCCTTGAGTATGGAACCCTGTGGCCGTTGCTCGCAGCCGCCCTGATCGGTGGATGGGTTGGCGCACACCTGGGCGCGAACCATTTCTCTGGACAGATACTAAAACGGCTCCTGGCGGTCATACTTCTCATCGCAGCTGCCAAGTTGCTTATCAGCCAATGAGCGCACACAGGACACAGGTTCACGTTTCGGCACCCCGCCTCACCCGTGTTGACGAAGCCAGACGCATCGTGCTGGCGCAGGCCACGACGCTTGGCCCAGAACGGGTGCGGTTGGAGGATGGCATCGGCCGGGTCCTTGCGCAAGACGTCATCGCCGAGGCGAGCTTACCTCCCTTTGACAACTCGGCGATGGATGGCTATACCGTTCGATCCGCCGATACGGCTGGTGCGTCACGAGAACAACCCGTGAGGCTGAAGCTTGTCGGTAAGGTGGCTGCTGGTCAGACGCTGGAACGTGAGGTCAACCGAGGCGAGGCGGCCAAGATCATGACCGGGGCGCCGCTTCCGATCGGGGCCGATAGCGTCGTGATGTTAGAAGAAGCGCGGTTCCGTGATGGGATCGTCGAGATCCGAAGTCCCGTGGCGCCTGGGAGCCACATCCGCAAAGTAGGTGAGGATATCCCGGCGGGCAACAGCGTCCTCACGGCGGGGTCCCGGATTCGCCTCCAGCATCTCGGTCTGCTCGCTGGGTTGGGATATGCGACGCTTCCGGTCTATCGCTCGCCCACCGTCGTGGTCCTGGCGACCGGCAGCGAACTCGTGAACATCGACGAGCCACTGGCGCCAGGAAAGATCCGCAACTCCAACGGCTTGGTGCTGGCTGCCCTCCTGCGCCAGCTTGGGATCCAGCCCCTTGATCTGGGCACGGCGGTTGATGAACGAGTGCGCATCCAGCGAAAGCTCCAGGAAGCTGCCGCGTCTGACGTCATCCTGATTTCTGGAGGCGTGTCAGTTGGCGAACACGATCTCGTGAAGCGCATTCTGCGGGATCTGGGGATGGAGATATTCTTCTGGCGGGTCAACATGAAACCCGGAAAGCCGCTGCTCTTCGGGCGCTGGCGAGGCAAAGTGATATTTGGGTTGCCAGGCAATCCCATTTCCTGTGTGGTGTGTTTTCTGGAATTCATCAGTCCGTTTCTGAGAAAAGTGATGGGGGAACGGGACGTGGATCAGGGACGGGTTCACGCACGGCTCACTCAGTCGATCAGGAAGAAAGAGCCACGTAGGCAACTCTTCACGGCGAAGCTCGAAGAGGATCAGGGCGGGCTTTCGGTGACGCCGACACCGCAGCAGGGCTCAGGGATGCTCAACAGCCTTGCGCAGGCGAATGCCTTCATCGTCGTTCCTGAGGAAACGATGCGACTTGAGGCCAGTGATCTCGTCGAAGTCCTACCACTGTGGGGTGACTGATGGCGCTCGTGGTGAGTATCTATGGCCCGTCAGGCAGCGGTAAGACGACGCTGATCGAACGTTTGATCCCTCGGCTTGTGGCACGTGGCCTCAAGATCGGTGTGATCAAGCATACTCACCACGGCCTTACGGTGGATCCTCAAGGGAAGGATAGCTGGCGAATATGGCAGGCTGGCGCGCAGGCGGTGCTTCTGGCTGCGCCACAGGAAATTCTACTGAGGCAGCGGAGTTCGGAACCTTCCTTTGGCAGCGCACTGGCACTGATGCCCGGTGATCTGGATTGCATTTTTGTCGAGGGGTTTGCAGGTGACACCACAGCACCGCAAGCGAATGTGCAATTACGGCTGGCCGTTTCTCATGAGGGTGTGTGGCTCAACGGGAGGCAGCGATCTCGCGATGATCTTGCCGCTGTTGAAGAAGCCATCATTGAGTTGATGAAGGGTTCTACGGGTGCCGACCTGATCAGAATGATGCAGGGATGACCGTTTCGAGCATAGCAGTCCAAATGTCCGTCCGAGTTCTGTCGTTTGCCCAGTTACGGGGGCTGTTTGGAGCCGACGAGCTGGTCGTGTCCCTGCCGGGTGGATCGACTGGTCGGGACGTGATGAGATGGTTTGTCCAACGCAACCCTAAGGTGGAAGATTTGCTTTCGGTTTCGCGGCTGGCGGTCAACGGTGAGTACGTGTCGTTGGAGCAGGTATTGAAGGATCGGGATGAGGTCGTGATCATCCCTCCGGTGAGCGGAGGCTGACGATGGCCTTTTTGACGCATGACCCCATTTCAGTGACCGAGTGGCACGACATTACTGTTGATCAGCGCAACGGTGCCTCTGTGGAGTTTCTGGGGATTGTGCGCGGACACGAGGGGAATCGAGCGATCGTCTATCTCGAGTATGAGGCGTATGAGCCGATGGCAGAGCGGCTCATCGCCCAGTTTGTTAAGGAAGCTAAAACGCGCTGGCCTCTTCACCAGGTCTACGCGCGTCATCGCTTGGGCCGAGTGGATGTGGGAGAGATTGCCGTGCTGATCGGCGTCCAGGCGCCACACCGGGACCAAGTGTTTGAAGCGTGCCGCTTCCTCATCGACGCCATCAAACGTGATGCGCCGATCTGGAAGATAGCCTATGACGCAACCGGCGAAGTCGCCCAGGAATACCATGTCTACGAAGGCCGAAATCACTGACACAATCGCACACCCAGCGCCTGCAACATTAGCAGAAGATCGACTACTTTCAACTGAAGATCGTAAGCTCTCGATCCTTGGGCACCTCGAAGAACTCAGGCGGCGTCTGTGGGTCTGCCTGCTCGCCGTCGCTGGGGCGTCGGCGGTGAGCTTCACATGGGTCGGGCAACTCATCGAGTGGCTGAAACGGCCGGCTGGTGCGGCATTGCCAAAGCTGGCGTTCTTCAGCCCTCCTGAGGCGCTCCTCGCCTACATGAAGGTGGCTGTGACGGCGGGGCTGTTCCTTTGCATGCCGGTCGTGCTCTATGAGCTGTGGGCTTTTGTGAAACCTGGCCTGAGCCGTCAGGAGGGCCGCTACGGCGTGGCGTTTGTCTGGTGGGGCAGCGTGCTCTTTCTGGCAGGTGGTGCCTTTGCCTATTGGGTACTCCTGCCTGTATCGCTGAAGTTCCTGCTCGGCTTTGGCGGGGGGACCCTTGAGCCGATCATCTCGATCAGCAAGTACCTGTCGTTCACCGTGGCGGTCATTCTGGCCTGTGGGATGGTGTTCCAGCTTCCGCTATTGATCTTCCTGCTGGCGAAACTGGATCTGGTGAAGCCGCGCACGCTCCGGAGCAAGTGGCGCCATGCCGTGGTGGCGATGGTGGTTGCCGCAGCCCTGCTGACGCCGACCACCGATGTTGCCACGATGCTGCTGCTGGTCGTGCCGATGCTCGCACTCTACGAAGTCTCAATCTGGATCGCGGGCGTTGCAACACCCAAAGGACGGATGTAATGGCAGCCGGAGTGACTGGAATCATCCTGGCAGGGGGTGAGAGCCGGCGCATGGGCCGGAACAAAGCGTTCCTGCCGTGGGGAGACACCACGCTCATCGAACATCTGCTTGAGCGGCTTAAGCCCGTGACGGATGAGCTGATCGTGGCGGTGAAGGATGCGCGGGCGTTCCGGAATCTCAAGGCGAGGGTCGTGGAGGATTGCGTGCCGGATGCGCATGCGCTCGGCGGGCTTTACACCGGTTTGCGGACGGCATCGCATGAGCTGTGCTTCGTGTGTGGATGCGACGCGCCGTTCGTCAGCCCAGGACTGGTGTCTGCGCTGGCCGGACTCAGTGACGGCCATGATCTTGTCATCCCTCGGAGCCCACGCGGACTCGAGCCGCTTCACGCAGTCTATGCACGCTCATCGTCGCTGCCGGCGATCGAATGGCAACTACGGCGGCAGGTGTGGGATCTGCTGGTTCTGGTCTCGCGGCTTCGCGTGCGCATCGTGGAAGGCGAGGCGCTTCGGCGGATCGATCCGGCGGGACGCTGCTTCGTGAACCTCAACACCGAGGCGGACTACGCGATGGCGGAGGCCGTGAGGGTCAGACTTGCGCGGCGCGGGCAAGCAGCGGATGAGAGGTCAGCAGCGCGATCCAGACGCGACGAGCCTCCCTGCACGCCAGGCGTTTGGCCGCAACCTGTTCCTTCAAGGTCAGCAGGGATGTTTGGGAAGCTTCGGAGAGGGTCTCGCGCAATCGGCGGTACTCCTTCTCCCAGCGTTCCCATTCGTACAGGGCGGCCTTGAGCGTCGCATACCGCTCACGAACCAGCTCCAGCAAGCGAGGGCCTTCGGTTACACGCTGGCCTCCCAGGGTCCGCTCAATCCGCTGGTGTTCCGCGGCCGCCTTCGCCGCCAGGATGGCATGCTGGGGTGTCCGGTAGAGCTTCCGTGCAAGGCCGCACCACCTCATGGCCGCGATGAGCCATTTGCTGGGATCCCAGTGATACCACCGCACCCCGTTGCGGTAGTCGCTGGCGAAGCGATGGTGGAAGTTGTGGTAGCCTTCGCCGTTGGTGATGAGCGCCACCAGCCAGTGATCGCGGGCCGTGGCGTCGATGTCATAGGTGGCTCTGCCGAAGACGTGGCAGACGGAATTGATGCACCAGGTGGAGTGGTGGACGAAGGTGAGCCTCCCCACAACCCCCAAGAGGAAGGCGCCTAAGAGATGATCCGTCGCGGCGCCGATGGCCAGTGGCACCAGCACCCCGGCGGTGATGGCCCATAACAAGTAGTAGCGGTGCTGATGCATGACCAGGGCGTCGGCCTGGAGGTCCTTGACGTTGCTGTAGTCGGGCGCGGAGCGCCAGAACAGGAGCCACCCCCAATGGGCGTGCCAAAAGCCCTGCTTGATGTTGTAGGGATCACGTTCCGTGTCGACATAGCGGTGATGATCGCGATGAAGGGACGACCACCACAGGGCTGACTGCTCGAAGGCGGCCGCCCCGAAGAAGAGGTTCAGGAGCGTCACGAGGGGATGGGCCTGGAACGAGCGATGGGCGAACAGACGGTGGTAGCCGACGGTGATACTGCAGCCCGTCAGGATGACGAACGCTAGAAATAAGCCCCACTCCGCGCGGGAAATGCCGACCCGCATGGCGTACCACGGCAGCGCGGTGAGGCTTACCAGCAGCAACGTCCCAAAGAAGCAGAGGTTGACCACATTGACTGTTCGAACCATACGAACGGGTGACATCTCTCTGGGGCCTCCGGCTGTGGGCCTGATCGGCCGTGTGTTGCGCTTGATCCCACATGTTCTCTGGATCCGCGCATGTTGTCCATGATCGCGGTCATGGTCAGGGCCAACGGCGATGGAGACAATCTTTCCGAGAGGAGGATCTTACATGCGTAGAAACGCTTTACTGGTCGTGGGGGTTGCGGTTGGGATGCTCGGTATCCAACCGGCGGATGCGGCGGAAGGAGAGGGTGTGGGAGGGACGATCGCCGGGCAGGTGCAGTTTGCAGGAACACCGCCGGCCCGCGCGCCGGTGAAGATGAGCGCGGATCCGACCTGCCAACAGAAACACGCAGAGCCGGTATTGTCAGAGGACGTTATCGTCAACGATAACGGAACGCTCCGCAACGTGTTCGTCTACGTCAAGGAGGGTCTGGCTGGATCATTTCCACCATCCACCACGCCCGTTGTGCTAGATCAAGATGGTTGCCGCTATCGACCGCGGGTGGTAGGCCTGCAGGTAAGCCAACCGCTGGAAATCCGCAATAGCGATTCGACGTTGCACAACGTGAACGCCAAACCCAGCACCAACAAGCCCTTCAACCTGGCTCAGCCGGTGCAAGGAATGAAAACCACCAAAACCTTCAGCTCTCCAGAAGTGATGGTGGAGTTCAGATGCAACGTCCATCCATGGATGCGGGCCTATGTCGGTGTGGTAGCGTACCCTTTCTTCGCGGTGTCGGATGAGACCGGCGCATTTGGTATCTCCGGCCTGCCGGCGGGGAGCTACACGCTCGAGGCCTGGCACGAGGTCTACGGCACGCAGTCCCAGACGGTCACGGTGGCGGCGGGCCAGAGTGCGTCTGTCACGTTTTCGTTTTCCGCCAACTAATCTGGGCTGGCGTAGTCAGCCAACCTCAATGATCTCCATCATGGAAGTCCTGGAGGGATAGTTGTATTATGTGAATTTAGCGTAAATGAGCATGGGGGCGTTTCCGAAAGAGACCGCGCCTCTTGAACAGACGGAGGTACGGCGAATCGGTCCGGACCTCTACGCGGAGGCTCTGAACCGATTCCGGACGTTGCTTGAGCGCGCACAGCGCTGCGGCCTGCCGGAACCGACGGCCATAACGCTGGCAACGACCGATGGCCAGGGATACCCATCGGACCGGACCGTGCTGCTGAAAGCTGTCGATGAGCGAGGCTTCGTGTTCTACACGAGCCTGGCGAGCCGGAAGGCGCGACAGCTTGCCGCCAATCCACAGGCCGCACTGTGCTTCTTCTGGCAACCCCTCATGGAGCAAGTGCTGGTTGAAGGGGCGGTCGAGCAGGTCTCTGACGAGGAAGCGGATGCGTATTGGGCGTCCCGGCCACGCACGCACCAGCTTGGCGTCTGGGCGTCGTGGCAGTCCAGTCGGTTAGACGGTCCGAGGACCCTGGACCTGCGTTGGGTGGAGCAAGCGCTGAGATTCTTGGGGCAGCCGGTGCCGCGGCCCGCCTATTGGAGAGGATTTCGCGTCGTGCCGCACCGTATCGAGTTCTGGAAACGTCGCGCGGCTCGCTTGCACGAGCGCGTGTACGAACGGCACGAGGCTCAGTGGACCAAAGCGTGGCTTGCTCCATGAGGACGATTTATCTCGATAACGCCGCCACCTCGTTTCCGAAGCCGCCGCGGGTCTATGAGCGGCTGCGGGAGTATCTGGAGCAATATGGAGGCTGTCCCGGCCGAGGAAGCCACCTGATGGCTCGAGCGTCGGAGTCTGTGATAGAGGAAACCCGCAAACTGCTGGCGGAGCTGTTCGGCGTGCAAGAGCCCCGGCAGATTGTCTTCACGCTGAACGCCACCGACGCGCTCAACATGGCCATCAAAGGCGCCATCGCACCAGGCGATCACGTGGTGACGACAGTGCTGGAACATAACTCCGTCATGCGCCCCCTGAACCGCTTGGAGTGTAAAGGGCTCATCCAAGTGACGCGGATTGGGGTATCGCGTGAAGGACTGGTAGAGCCAGCAGACATCCGCAAGGCCCTGACGGCACGCACGAAGCTGGTGGCAGTGATCCATGGCTCGAACGTAACCGGGGCCCTTCAGCCTATCGAGGAAATTGGCCTTATGGTGCGGGCGCATGGTGCGCTGTTTCTCGTCGATGCCGCACAGACAGCCGGGGTTGTACCGATCGATGTCGAAGCGGCGTGCATTGACTTGCTGGCGTTTCCAGGCCACAAAGCATTGCTGGGCCTTTCTGGAACTGGTGGCTTATATGTGGGACCTCGCGCCCAACTGACGCCGTGGCGGGAAGGCGGCACCGGCGTGTTCTCGGAGTTGCCGCTTCAACCCGAGGAGTTCCCATATGCGTTTGAAGCCGGTTCGCCGAATACCTTAGGGCTGGCAGGCTTGAGAGAGTCGATCCAGTTCATCTTGCAGTATGGTGTGAAATGGATTCGGACTCATGAGCTGTCAGTGACGAAGCGGCTGCTTGAGGGGCTGCGTGCAGATAAGCGTATTAAGGTCTACGGCCCGACTTCGCTTGAGTCTCGCATCGCGGTTGTCTCCGTGAACGTGACAGGCTGCCCGCCGGCACGCGTGGCCGAACAATTGGATCGAACCTGCGGCATCGCGGTGCGATCGGGCCTGCACTGCGCCCCTGGTGCGCACCAGGCGCTCGGGACGTTTCCCGAGGGCACGATCCGGATCAGCCCCGGCTATTTTACAACGGAAGCCGACATCGACGTGTGTCTCGAGGCGCTGAAAGAAACGGCCAACAACCTCCCGCACACCCATGATCAACGTCACGAAGCTGTATTGCGGAGTTGACAACGCGAGCGATCCGCTGCGCTACGGGCATCAGCATGGGCCTGAACACGGTCTGCCACACCCGACAGAGCAGGAACATCAGGTGCCATCTTCGGCGAGGGAGCGCAAGCCCATCGCTGCTTTTGTCGGGAGGTGGAACTCCTGACGGTCGACAATCACCTGGACGGGGTCTACCTCTACTTGAGGCTGCTGAAGGAAGACCCTGGACGGGCCGAGCTGACCCGCAAGCTCCTTGAGTGGAATGGAGGCGGCGCGAACTCCTCCGTCGTCGGTATCGCCAACATCGATTCGTATGGCAACGTCCACCCGGATCAGTTTTGGAAAAGTCACACGCTGGGCAATGTGCGCGAGCGGCCCTTCAGCGACATCTGGACCAATGGGTCTGATCCGTTGCTCACGGGTCTGCGCAACCGGTTGCCGCTGCTCAAGGGCCGCTGTGGCACCTGCCGCTGGAAGACGCTCTGTGGCGGCTCATTTCGAGTTCGCGCGCTTCAGGCAACGGGAGATCCCTGGGCGCCGGACCCTGCCTGCTATTTAACTGATGAGGAGACCTCATGACCCAACACACCTGTGAACAAAGTTGGTCGCTGTGCGGAGTCGAATTCGCGCTGGAACTCTGGCCCGATGTGTTCCGGCCGACGTCCACCTCCGAATGTCTTGCTGAGGCGCTTGCGGTGCAGCCGGGCGAGGTCGTGATCGACCTGGGCTGTGGCAGCGGGTTTTTCTCGATCCTGGCAGCCAAACGGGGTGCTGCGAAGGTCTACGCGGTGGACATCATGCCACAGGCTGTGGCGCTCACGCGGCGTAACGCCAAGCGCAATGGTGTGACATCCCGCATCGAAGCCTTCACCGGGTCGCTGTTCGAGCCGTTACCGGGTGTCCGGTCCGATGTGATTGTGGACGATGTCTCCGGTATCACCGAGGACGTCGCTCGCGCGACTCCCTGGTATCCTCCCTCGATTCCCTCAGGCGGTCCAGATGGAGCGGAGCCGACCGTCACCATGCTCCAGCAAGCCCCGCAGCATCTGCTGCCAAGAGGCCGGCTGATCTTTCCGGTGTTATCGTTGGCCAACGAGCTCCGGATCCTTGAAGCCGCGCAGCGGTTCTTTGCGAATCTTCGCTTGCACACGCAACGGCTGTTTCCCATCCCGCAGACCCTGCAGGAAGCCTTAAAGTCTGTGAAGGAACGCCTGGCCTCAGGAGCCCTCCGGCTCATCCCCCGCGGTTCTCGCCTGTGCTGGCAACTGCGGATCTTCGAGGCCCGCATGGCCGAATCCCTTCCTCCACAAGGAGCCGGAGACAAGCACGCATGAGCGCTACGAGCGAAACGCTGCGAATGGTCGGCGCTCCAGCGCCTGTCCATCCACTGGGCTCGCGTGCCAAGATCTTGCTTACCAGCGTCTTCGGACCCTATGCCCGTGATGACGAGTACGGCAGCCGGGCCGTGAACCCGATGGAGCTGTATCAGAACCAGGTGACGCGTGCGGAGGGACCGTTTTCCTTGCGCATGTTTCACCGCTCCTGGGGCATCATGCTGATCCAGGCCAATATCAGCGCACCCTGCACCTTGTTGGATTTCCCGACGCTGGATCGCTTCATCAGCGAGCTGAGCAGCTTCGAGTATGACATCGTCGGCATCAGCTCGATTTTGACGAATGTGGACAAGGTCAAGAAGATGTGCAGCCTGGTGCGGGAGCATCTGCCGCGCGCCACGATCGTGGTCGGGGGGCATGTCGCCAATCGGCCGGGGCTGGCCCAGTACATCGATGCGGACTACGTCGTACCGGGAGAAGGCGTACGGTGGTTTCGCCGGTTCTTGGGTGAGGATACAACACAGCCCATCCGCCATCCGTTGATCTGTTCCGCCATCGGCACGCGGACGATGGGGCTCGATGTGCGCAACAGCGGGCGCGAAGCGGCAGCCACCCTGATCCCCTCGGTCGGCTGCCCGATGGGATGCAATTTCTGCGCCACCTCGGCGATGTTCGGGGGCAAGGGGAAGTTTATCAACTTCTACGAGACCGGCGATGAGCTGTTCCACGTCATGTGCGGGATCGAACAGGGCATGGGTATCCGTTCGTTCTTCGTCATGGATGAGAACTTCCTCCTGCACAAAAAGCGCGCCCTGCGGCTGTTGGAACTGATCGAGGAGAACGGCAAGGCCTGGTCGTTGTACGTGTTCAGCTCGGCGCACGTGGTGCAATCCTATCAAATCGAGCAGTTGGTGCGACTGGGCATCTCGTGGGTGTGGATGGGGCTGGAGGGCAAGAACAGCCGCTACGCCAAGTTGCAGGGCATTGATACCCGTGAGCTGGTGCGCACCCTCCAGGCGCATGGGATCCGGGTGCTCGGCTCCAGCATCATCGGGCTGGAAGAGCACACCCCCGAGAACCTCGACGAGGTCATCGAGTACGCCGTCAGCCATGGCACAGACTTTCACCAGTTCATGCTCTACACGCCCATTCCCGGCACTCCGCTCTATGCGGAGCACCTGTCCAACCAGACACTCAAAGATCCCAGTGAATATCAGGAGGGGGATGTTCACGGGCAGTCGATCTTCAGACACAAGCATCCGCACCTGAAGCCGGGGCAAGAAACCGAGTTTATTCTGAAGGCGTTTCGGCGGGATTTCGAGGTGAACGGGCCGAGCGTCCTGCGCATCGCGCGAACCGTCCTTTCGGGATGGAAACGCTATCAGCACCATCACGATCCACGCGTGCGGAATCGCTTTGCCTGGGAGGCCAGAGCGCATCTGGCCATCACCTTTCCCGCGACGTTGTGGGCCGCCCGGCGGTGGTTTCATGAGCGCAACCCCGAGCTGGTGCGCAAGCTCTCAGGCCTGTTGAACGAGATCAAGCAGGAAGCGGGATTGACGGCCCGGCTGGTCGCGCCGCTGGCCGGGCGGTTCGTCTGGTCCAAACTGCGGCGGGAAGCCAAACGCCTCAACACCGGCTGGACGTACGAACCCCCGACATTTTATGAAGCCAATGCCCCCATGTTGCGTGGCAGGCGGCAGTGGACGTTTCCTGTGATGCCCATCAAATGGGTCGCCGCGTGTCGGCAGGAGGCTTGACATCCGATGACCCTTCGACTCGCTGCGCTCGCTCAGGGTCATGGTGAGCGACCAAAGGGAATCAAACCATAATCCCTCCTGCTTCCCATCCGCCGAAGTCGGATCAACCCGAGCGGCCCGACGTGAAGTATCTGCCGCGCGACTGCCCCTTTCTCAAGAAAGAAGTGTGGGCCATCGTCACGAAGCAGACCGACGGTAGTTGGAGGATCGTGAACTGCCTGGACAAGCATGAGCCCTGTTTCAAGCACAACTGCGCTTTCACAGTTGATGGCGGCGAGTGGCCATTTGGAGACGTGACAGTTGACGATGCACAACTTAAGGAGACACCGTAATGGACCTGAAGACGCTCATCGGGACGTGTATTGCCATCTTCTTCGCTGAGATGGGCGACAAGACCCAGCTTGCGGTGTTTGGGGCGGCCGCTGCGACGCGACGGCCCCTGGAAGTGTTCTTGGGCGCGACGATTGGCCTTTCGCTCGTCACGCTTTTGGCGGTGGTCGTTGGGTACCTCGCAGGTCATTTGGTTCCGGCAAGGTGGCTTCGCATAGTGGGGGGCGTGCTGTTTGTGGGGATCGGGTTCTCTCTGTTGCTCAGGCCGAACGGCTGATGGACTTCAACAAAGCGCCCTTCATTCTGATTTGGGAAACGACCCAAGCCTGTGATCTTGCCTGCGTCCACTGCCGGGCGAAAGCTCAGCCACTACCGCTTCCTGGTGAGTTGAATCACAAAGAGAGCTTGGCGCTTCTTGATGAGATCGCGGACATGGGCACGAAAGTCTGCGTGCTCAGCGGTGGCGATCCGTTAAAGCGTGCAGATTTACTGGACCTCATCCGGCACGGAAGATCCAGAGGACTACGGATGGCGACGATTCCGGCCGCGACGCCGCTGCTCACCCGCGACGTCATCCGGGTCTTGAAAGATGCTGGCCTTGACCAGATGGCGCTGAGCCTGGATGCCAGCACGCCTGAAGCACACGACCGGTTCCGTGGGGTGCCGGGAGCGTTCCAGAAAACGCTTGAGGCGATCCAGTGGGCCCATGACGCTCAACTTCCGGTTCAGATCAACAGCGTTATGACTCAGCACAACTTCGACGATGTGGATGAGCTCATCGAGTTAGTGAAGCGGCTTGGCGTGGTCTTCTGGGAGGTTTTCTTCCTCGTACCGGTTGGTCGGGGAGCGGAGATCCCAGGCTTGTCTGCCGAGCAGTATGAGCAGGTCTTTGCCAAGCTCTACGATGTGGCTCGCAGCGTGCCGTTCATCGTGAAGGTCACAGAGGCTCCACACTTTCGGCGGTACTACTACGAGCAACGCTTGCGAGAGGTGGGAATCGATCCGCAGCAGCTTGCCTGCAACGGCGTTGAGCTTCCTCTGGAATTGCGCCAAGTCGAAGGCCAGCACGGCTCAATCGGACAGGCGCCCCAGGCGGTCAATGCCGGCAAGGGCTTTGTGTTCGTGGCGTACAACGGTGAAGTATACCCCAGTGGATTTCTCCCGCTGTCGGCGGGCAATGTCCGCACCGCGTCGTTGCGGACGATCTACCAAGCTTCGCCGCTCTTTCAGGCGCTGCGCGACCCGGATCGTCTCAAGGGACGTTGTGGCGCCTGCGAATACCGCGCGATCTGCGGCGGCTCCCGATCGCGAGCTTATGCTGTCACCGGTGACTCCCTCGCTGAGGAGCCCTGTTGCGCCTATGTTCCCCGTTGCGCTACAATGTCTCATTCCCATGATTCTCATCGAAATCCCCGCCAACCCCAATTGTCCAGCGGTGGACATGCGGGTCTTCCATGATCTGGAGCTGCCGCAGCCGGTGAGCCAGGTACGGCTTGCGCGCGACGTCGATCAAACCGAATGGTATGACGTCACGGGGTGGACGACGGCGGGAACGCCCTGTCCGGCGATGATCCAAAAGGTGGATGATTCGGGCGAGGGTGTGGCGTTCCTGATTTACGGAGGGGAGGCGGGCTTGCGGATGCGGCCAGCAGCGCAGCGAGCGTCATGGCAGCTTGAAGACCTGACGCAGTGGGGCGAGCCGTTCCTCCTCGTCAGCAATCTGAGCGATGCGCGGCTCGTCCGAGCATCTGATGATTAAGGGACCATGATAGGGAGCAGGGTTTAATGGCTGAGAATTTGGCTGAGCGACGCTTGGAAGAGTTTTTGAGGGAAGCCCCGCAGGCCAGCCGCGAGGAGATCGAGGAGTTCAAGCGGCTCGTCGAGCAGTATTTCCTAGGCGAGATCACGCCCGATGAGTTTAAAGCGCGGCGGCTGCAGATGGGAACCTACGGGATTCGCAATACCAAAGACATCCACATGATGCGCATCAAGATCCCCGCCGGGAAGTTCACGCCCGATCAGTTGGAAGTTCTCGCCGACATCGCCGATGAGTTTTCCAAGGGCATCGGCCACTGGACGACCCGTCAGGACATGCAGATCTACTGGATCCCGACGAAGGACGTACCTGGTGTGCTGGCCAAGGCCGCCGCAGCCGGCCTGACCACCCGCGAGGCCTGCGGCAACAGCGTGAGAAACGTCACCGCTTGTCCGTTCGCGGGGGTCAGCCCCACAGAACTGTTCGACGTGACGCCGCATGCCGAGGCGGTGACGCGGCATTTCCTGCGCAACCCGGTTTCGCAGAAACTTCCGCGAAAGTTCAAGATTGCCTTCGAGGGCTGCCCCGAGGATCACGCCCGCACCGCCATCCACGACATCGGGGCGGTGGCGGCTGTGAAAGAGGAGAACGGCACGAAGATCCTCGGCTTTCGCGTCTACGTGGGCGGTGGGCTAGGGGCAGCACCCATGCAGGCAATCTTGCTTGAGTCCTTCACCCCGACGACGGAGCTGCTGCGCACCTTCGAGGCGTGCGTGCGCATCCACGACAGGCTCGGTAACCGCAAGAACAAGGCGCAGGCGCGCATCAAGTTCGTGGTCAAAACGCTCGGCCCGGATAAGTTTCGCCAGGAAGTGTTCGCCGAGCGCGAGAAGCTGCCGGTCTATCCGTATTCCGGCATGCAGACCACCGAGACCGACGAGAGGCCCGGTAAACCGGCGGCGGACATCAAGCCCTCTGCGCCGGTCAATGGTACCTTCAAGCGTTGGATGTTCACCAACGTGATCGGCCAAAAACAAGACGGTTTCTCGACGGTGACGATCCGTCTGCGCCTGGGCGACATCACCGCTAAGCAGATGCGGGAGCTGGCCAAGGTCATCCGTCGCTTCGGGATCCTCGCGCGGGTGGTCATTTCGCAGAACATTATGCTACGCTGGGTGCGCCACGAACATCTGCAGGCGCTCTTCGCGGAGCTGGAGCTGTATGGACTGGCCGAGACCGAGGCGGAGAAGCTCTGGGACGTGACCTCCTGCCCGGGAGCGGAGACCTGCCAGCTGGGTATCTCCGCCTCGCGCGGCCTCTCGCGGGCGATGGAGGCGTGCTTCAAGGAGGCGGGATTAACCGGCGAGGACATCGAGAACGTCCACATCAAGGTGAGTGGCTGCCCCAACTCCTGCGGCCAGCACTCCATCGCCGATATCGGTTTCTTCGGCGGCGCCAAGAAGGTGGGCGAGCACCTGGCTCCGCACTTTCAGCTGATGGTAGGCGGCATGACGGCTGAGGGCCAGGCGATCTTCGGCCAGTCGGTCGTTAAGCTGCCGGCCAAGCGCATCCCGGAGGCGGTCGTGCAGATGCTCGCCCTCTACCGCAAAGACCGCATCTCCCCGAAGGAGTCCTTCCGCGAGTTCAGCGATCGTGTGGGCGTGGCGTACTGGAAAGAGGCGCTTGAGCCCTACACGACGCTGCCTCCCTACGAGCAGACGCCTGAAGCCTACCGCGACTGGGGCGCCGATACCGAGTTCTCGCTGGGCGGCATGGGCTCCGGCGAGTGCGCCGCCTAGCCTAGTCCAAGTTGCTGACTATTTCGGATTCGCCATACCCCATGGGTTGCTCTCAACCCGATGATCGCAACCGGAGCGTTGAACTTCAGTTCAGCTTCGGTCATTGGGAATACGTTGCGGTTACGGGAGGTTGCACTCTGAGTATCCCGTGGGTTTTTCAGCGAGGCTTGGATGGTCATCGGGGAGGATGTCCGCATGCTCCGCTTCATCGCCAGCGATCTCTTTGAACCGGCCGATCAATCTTTCTGCGTACGACCCCTTCGTGATCGCGGCCTGAGTCAAGTACTGTATCTGGCTAGCGCACTCCATTTCCAGGCCCTCGTTCAAGGGCGTTAAGAGCTTCTTCGTTTCTGGGACCATCCTTTCCCCTCCTTCCGTTGCTGCGTCATTGTACCCCAGCGTCAATGCGGAGTTTCGCTCATCCACCGTCACCGAACTTTTCCCGGGCCCGTATTTTTCACTTGACAAACGATCAGCCAATAGTAGAATATTTGTTACTCAGTATCAACTAAGAAATGAACCGACTCGTGTCAGTTATTCAGGCATTGAAGGCGAAAGGCGTCCGGCTAACGTCGGAGCGTCAGCTCATCCTCCGTCGGGCGGTGAACCATCTGCATTTCTCGGCAGAAGAGCTCGTCAACGATGTCCGCACCATTGATCGCTCCGTGTCGCGGATGACGGTCTTCCGGACCCTGACGCTTTTGCAGAATGCCGGTCTCGTGGAGAAGCACGATTTTCACTACGGCCCGCCCTACTACGAAGTGACCTACGGCAAAGCGCACCACGATCATCTGATGTGCATGCGCTGTGGCGAGATCATCGAATTCCAGGAACCTCGCTGGGAGCCCATGCAAGAAGAAGCCGCCAAGCGCTATGGATACAAGCTGCTCTCACACACCCATAAGCTGTATGGGCTCTGCGGGAGCTGCCAGACCCGCAACAATGGCAAGCCGGTCCACAAAGCGCCCAAGCTGCACGTCGAGGAGATTGTGGCGTAGCGATGAGTCCACATCCGCAGGTGGTCTCACAGGATACACTCTCGCGGATCGCTGAAGCGATTCAGGGCATCCGGTTTGGCACTGTCCAGATCATCGTCCACGACGCACGAATTGTGCAGATTGAAGCGACCCAGAAGATTCGAGTGGATCATCAGGCCCATCTGCCCCCAGACGGCCTCACCGACCCCCTATCGTGTGCTGACCAGACCGCTGGAGGCAACCAACCATTAGTCGAGCATAATGGCCATGCATCTGGTGATCGTGTTCCTGGCCACTAACAGCAACTATCCCGCCAGTACGCAACGCTCCGCGTCGGGCGTCTCTAGTGCACCCGCGCATCACGCGGTAGTTCCGCAAGAAACCGGTCCAAGCCTGTCCACATCGAACGTGCTGTTCCGCATTCGTGTCGTGGGTCTACACCAAGAGAGGAGCACAAGATGTTCCAAGCTTTCGTGATCGTGTTACGGGAAGGATTCGAGGCGTTTCTGATCGTCTCGATCATCGCAGCGTACCTCCAGAAAATCAATCATCGCCAGCTCTTGCCCGCGGTCTATTGGGGGATCGGGGTATCATTGGTGGCGAGCGCCGGATTGGGGCTGCTTCTCTCCCAGCGAGGTTATGATCCGTTCTGGGAAGGGATCCTCGGCTTGGTGGCCGTTGGGTTCGTGTCAACCTTGGTGATTCAGATGTGGAGGCATGGACGGTATCTCAAGCAGGAGACGGAACAGAAGCTCAATTCACTCTCTTGCCGGCCATCGACCCGCTGGGCGGTCGCTGGGGTGTTCCTCTTCACCGTCTTGATGATCACCCGGGAAGGGATCGAGACCGCCCTCATGCTCCTTCAGGTGCGCGATCCCGCCTTTTTGACAGGAGCCGGTCTGGGGCTGCTCTGTACGGTCCTGCTCGTCGCGCTGTGGGTACGGTGCAGTCACCTGATCAACCTGAAATTGTTCTTTCAGGTGACGAGCATCTTCCTGCTCTTGTTCTTGGGCCAGGTCTTTCTCTACGCCCTCCACGAGTTGAGCGAAGCGGGCGTCTTCCCCGGCAGCGGGGCCTTTCATCTCGCGACCGAACCCTTCTCGCCGGACGGCCTGTACGGAAAGTGGTTTTCCATCGTGACGATTGCCATCTGCATGGGGTGGCTCCTGCTGGCGTGGGGTCGGCAACGTCTTCGGGGTCTCGTAAACCATGCGGGTACTGGAACGGCGTGGCTGGGTGCGGTCCCGCGCACGGGACCACCACGACCTGTAGCGGATCCTCGGCGAGCAGCGCAAGCAACTCGGTCTTGCGGACCTCCACGCGTTCCTGCGCGAGAAGTGTGTGATTCGGGAGGCGACCTTCACAGGGACGGAGAGCTTATTTCCTCCCTCGATGCTGGCCGTGGTTGAGAAAACGCGTGACCGGTGGCTCGGTCCGCTTAATTCTGGTGACACAAATACTATTTCACAGCTAAGGGACGTCCCCTCAGACGTCCACATCGCAAGCGACGGCCTCTGGCGTGCTCCAGTCGCTCCAAGAACGTCACATCATCCCCCAGCGGACGGCCTACACTCCCATGCCTGTTCAGCGTCTGGCCCAACCCCAACTGGTCATCTATGGCGTCACCTAGTAGGGGATATCTGGAACGGCCAGACGAGCTAGACGAGCCATGGCAGCATTCTATGCCCAGTGAGCCCATCTCAATCAGGAACTGAGGTTTTGCAAAGTGCATCGAGATTAGTGGCAGTGCTCACGTCTGTGTCATGTTTCATGGGTTATGTTTCATGAAAGACTGTTTCATGTTTTATGTGTTATGAGTCATGGAAAGCAAAAGAGCCCCTTTGGCTATGCTTGAGATACCTGTTTATTTTCTGCTTTTTCAGGACACATGACACAATCCTCATTACTTCTCTTGGAATAGGACACAACACTCGGTCAACGCGTTGGCTATTTTTGCAAAAGCCCAGTCAGGAAATTGTATTGTGTCACCGGAATTCTGATTTTTCCTTCACTAATGAAATCGGTGGCTGAGCTAGCCCTGTTTTTCCTGTTTTTCGACCCCCCATCCAAAAACGACTACGACTATGACATTTCTATTTAGCAGAACTTATGACATTTCTATTTGGTTGCGACACGTTTTAGTTTATCCTTGTCGCCTTTGCGCAGACTATGTTAGACTACCGATACAAGTACACAACAACCATCGACGACGATGATTGACCTGGATCTTCCCCTGACACTGACTGCTTCTGCCAGCGATGACCGGCAGTGCCTCCAGCAGGAAGAACCTGCACTTGAGATCGTCCTGCCCCAGATATTCGAACAGCCTCCGCTTAAGATTCTCCAACGAGGCAAGCTATCCAACATCGAGGCTCTGGTGGCCAGCATTCACCGTAGCCATACAAACAATCCTGAGGCGCCCCTGGGACGAGACTACCAGGAATTGGTAAACGAGTTCCAGCCGCTTTTTGCTTGGACGAGCGCCTGCTGGGATTATCTGCTCTCGACGCAGGGCTGTCGATTCGTGGCGCGAAACACTCACCAAAAACTGGGCGCGCGGGGGGATTATCGGGCGGTAACCGAGAAGGATTACTCCCGTCTGGTACATGGCCTGTTCCGGCAAGGCGTGTTGGAGTTCGCGCAACGACCGGAGGAACCTTCCTTGAGTCAATGGCTGCGCACGCATCTGTGGACGCAGATTCTTGAAGCGTACCGAAGAATGGACCAGCCATCCGACCCTCGTCAGCGAGTCTTAACCCCCTACAGCTATCTGCGCTGCGTGCCCTACCGATTCCTCAATGATTTCCATGAAGAGTTGGTGCATGCAACCGTGCGCCAACTTCCGGAGAAAATTTGTCGGGCGTTGGACGTCTATTTCCTCCAGTTCCACACTGAACCCGCCTCCTCGCAAGTGATCGGCTGCTCCCTGGAAGAATGTCGCGATCGGTTGCGACAAGGACTCCTCAGCCTTCTTCTCCACCATCGGCTCGTCTACTGCCTCCTGCGCCAGATTGAGCGGTACTAATACAAACGAATTATCTAGCGCGACAATGCTAGAGGATAATTCATTTGTATCATTTGTATTAACCGGCTGCGGAAAAACCCTGCGTGGTTCTGGGTTGAGGGTTCCGGGTTCGGGGCAAAAAACAGGGCTAGCTCAGATTTCATTAGTGAAGGAAAAATCAGAATTCCGGTGACACAGTACAATTTCCTGACTGGGCTTTTGCAAAAATAGCCAACGCGTTGACCGAGTGTTGTGTCCTATTCCAAGAGAAGTAATGAGGATTGTGTCATGTGTCCTGAAAAAGCAGAAAATAAACAGGTATCTCAAGCATAGCCAAAGGGGCTCTTTTGCTTTCCATGACTCATAACACATAAAACATGAAACAGTCTTTCATGAAACATAACCCATGAAACATGACACAGACGTGAGCACTGCCACTAATCTCGATGCACTTTGCAAAACCTCAGTTCCTGATTGAGATGGGCTCACTGGGCATAGAATGCTGCCATGGCTCGTCTAGCTCGTCTGGCCGTTCCAGATATCCCCTACTAGGTGACGCCATAGATGACCAGTTGGGGTTGGGCCAGACGCTGAACAGGCATGGGAGTGTAGGCCGTCCGCTGGGGGATGATGTGACGTTCTTGGAGCGACTGGAGCACGCCAGAGGCCGTCGCTTGCGATGTGGACGTCCGAGGGGACGTCCCTTAGCCGTGAAATAGTATTTGTGTCACCAGAATTCTAAGAACAACGAACAAAACTAAGCGGCAACTAACCCTGAAAACAGCTATTGCTGTATCCTGATCTCATGAAAACAGGCGACCTCTGGGGCACGCACGGGCTAGAATGGACCCACGCCCCAAACAAAGGAGGTCGCCCATGGCGTATTATGCGGGATTGGATTTGC
>JAHFGV010000006.1 GCA_023247255.1 Candidatus Omnitrophota bacterium
AGTGGTATCGTCGGGTGCGCAAACGCCGACGTCCGGTCCGGCGCAGTTCGCGCGAGATCGTGCTGGGACTCCGCTCGAGTCGCCGCGCGATCGCATGCAGACTCGCTTCCGCGGCGAGCTTCCGACTGATCTCCTCGCGCTCCGCGAGCGTCAAACGAGTGTAGCTGCTCATCCAGCGCAACTCCTTTCTCCTGGCTTGCACCAAGATACTCGTGTTGCGCTAGAAACTTGAACTCAAGAATAATGAAAAACGGGACAGTTCAATTTTTTGGACAACACCTACATCCGTCGCAGAACGAAAAAAGAACCGTCCCCCGTCTTCCCAGAATCAAAGCCAAACAGCGGAACGGCAGACTTCTGGGATAAGTGTGGTCGGAGAAGACATACAAAGCTGGCATAGATGAAGCTGTTGCTGCCTGGCGCAAGCAAAATCTTCAGTAAGCTATCACATCGTAGGATCAGAACAATGGTTGGCCTGAGGAAACTTCTGACAGTCCGTGAAGCAGCAAAGCGCCTCGATCTTACTGAGGAGAGAGTGCGAGAGCTCATCAATCTCAAACAGATCCGTGCGACGAAGATAAAAAAGTGACGCATTACTTCTAAGGATCTTGAGGAATTTGTGAGGAGCAGGCGGAATAAGTAGGTCATGGCGCCCACATTTCTTTAAGACGAAGAACGTCACAAGGAGGCCCGTATGAACAGTTTTAAAAAAAGATTTGGTGCTGCACGACAAGGATGGGCGGGTTGTTAAGGTCTATCCCGAAGGTAGTGAAGAGCAGTTGCGATGGCAGCTCGTGCTTGAATACCTCATTGCAGCAGACAGAAAATATTTACATGAGTTGTTACAGAAGAAAGAACAGCAGCGCCAGGAAGTTAAGCAGATCCTCGCAGGTCCGGATCGAGCCATTGTGGAGCGCCGGCAGCGACGGCGCCTCCAGCGCTATAACCTGACGCAGGCGGCAAAGATTCTGCAGATGACAAGGCAAGGACTGTACTATTGGATGAAGAAAGGCTGGGTCAAAGCACGACGGGATCACCGAGGCTACCCGGGAGGCAGAGGCGTCCCTGTCAGAGCCGGGCTGAGTTCGGCAGAACAGGTCAGCATGGCACGCCCAGTAACGCCTCCGGTTTTCCAAAAATTGACCCGGCCTTATCGGTGGAATAGCTTGCGATTAGGGTGGTCATGAAAGACTTTGCTCTGGTTCTCTTGGGTGGGGCGTTGAGCATGGCTGGTGGGGCTTTTGCGACTTGGATTCAAACCAAATTTGCCAGACGGACTCGTCAACAGGAGTTAATTGCCGAGAAGAGGATCGAGGCTTGTGAACAAGCCTACCCTCGAATCAAAGAGATCGAGTCGATGCTGGACCAATGCACCAAAGAAGATGTGCGCAGGAAGATGCACGAATACGAGCAATGGTTTTTTGATCATCGCCTCTTCTTGCCAGAGCGATTCGCGAATAAATGGCTGGGGATCCGATACGGGTTAGACCGGTCGCCCCTCTTGGAAGAGAAGATCCCAGAGACCGCAGATCGGCTGACTAACCTCTGGAAGTCTGTGCGCGAGATGGCTGACGAAGCTGTGCGTGAGATCGAGCGTGAAATCGGTATTGACCATTTGGCAGCTGAGATTCCGTGTGATCCCGGTCGAACATCCTGACTGGCGCACGAGACCGTGTGCTGCTGATACGCTATACCATTTATACCCACGTCAGCATGGAAGACCATGTCCGCGAGGGCTACTCCCTTGCGGTGTAGCAGGAGTAGCTCCTGGACTTCGCCAAGCGCAACGGATGGGAGTCTATGCGCCGACAGGGCAGCGGGTCTACCACGACGACGGCATCAGTGGCTACAACCTGGAGCGGCCGGCGCTGCAACAGCTGCTCTTCGACGCGAAGCGTAAGGTGCCAGCTACTGTAGGTGCCTGGCACGTGAGGGACAGGCATTTTTGACATGAAAACACGTCTTGCGGTCATTACGTATGGATGGCCGTTGTTCTGAGAACCCAGGACTTGATAGCGTTTCCTTAGTGCTTCAGGTGCTGGCTGAAGGGTTGCAGTTGGCATTGGCAGTCGAGTAGATGTGGGCAAGGCGAGAGAGGATGAGAATGAGGAGCGCAGGGGCTGCGGCTTATTCGGTCATCATAGGATGTTACATCGCACTCACTAGTGATACGACGGTTAGCTACTGTGCCCAATCTACTCGTACCCCTGAAGAGATCGTCATCGCGTATTTTGAATGTTTCAGCACGAAAGATACGGAGAGGTTCAAGGATCTCTTTGAGGAAAATGCCTTAAGTACCTACGAAGCGAGGATCGGTGGTAAGAAAGTGACCAACTATTACTACCCAGCTTATCTGGCTCAAAACACGATTGAGACGTGGAAGATCGTAACCGTAGAACGCCATGAGACCTACTCTGCAATGACTGTCCAATACCAAATGAAAGGACTATCAGTTGGTTCGGGAACGATCTATGTAACCCAAGCTGGCAAGATTCGGTATGCTCCGATCCTGGAACATCATCATCCAGGACTTGAGATTGCGGCACATATTGGGATGCTGATGCATAAGCCATCGTCGGCGTCTGAGCGAGCCGAGGCTCTGAGTGCGCTAAGAAAATGGGCGATTCCGCTATTTGGGTATACCGAAGAGATGCATCAGCAAGAAAAAGAGAAAGCAACAAGCAGCATATTGGATTGGTGGCGGCGCAATTACAATGTCTTTTCTGATAAACGTGGCATTGCTCTATCGAAGTCTGATCAAGAGGAGATTGTATTGGCCATAAGGCTATTGAGCCATTCTAATTAAGGATAAGGCGTTATGCGAAAGTTATGGGTTTGCTCCTACGGCTGACCATAATGTTGGAATACCTGGACTTTTTGGGTCGAGCGATGAGCTGATGCCAGCAGATACCCACCTGGTTGTGCAGGCGCTGGCTGAGGGGTTGCAGGTGGCGTTGGCCTCAACGTAAACAGGGAGCCGTAGCAAGGTGGTCATCGTGAAGAGTCAGATTCATACCAAGCGAGTTTACGAAACACCGACTAAAGATGACGGAACGCGAGTTCTCGTTGATCGTCTCTGGCCGAGAGGGGTGTCTAAAGAGAAGGCAAGAATCGATCTATGGCTTAAGGAGATAGCGCCTTCAGATGCTTTACGTAACTGGTTTGGGCATAGAGAAGAGCGCTGGGAAGCATTTAACAAGAAGTATCGGAAAGAATTAGAAGGTAAAAAAGAACTCATAGAACGGTTAAGCACCATCAAGAAGAAAGGTGCGCTCACACTATTATTTGCGGCAAAGGATGCAGAAAAGAACAATGCTGTAGTCCTTAAAAATATATTGAGATCGTAGGTCATGCCAAAAAAAGTTTTCGTGCGCACCCTGGGCTGACCATAGTAGTAGAACACCTGGACTTTCTGACCCACCGCAAACGGCGGTCGCCGAGCACGCTAACCAGGTGCTAGAAGCGCTGGCAGAGGGGTTCGGGTGGTGCTCGCAGAGACGTAAATGGCTGAAGAAGGGCAGCTGTTGAGCATGTCAGAGGCTGACACTGTGTCAACAGAATCGCAATACAGATCGGTTTCTGAGCACGACTTCGTGTCAGTGACACTTTTTGAGCAGATGCCGCCGGTGATCCAGCAGAGTCCGCATGTGAAGCTCTACGTGGAGGGGGTGCGGGCGGGGTGGAGCACTAGGCAGCTTGAGCGGTATGCCGAGCGGTACTTCGGCGAGAAGATCAGCCGCGAGCGATTCCGCGAGTTGCAGCAGTTGGTGCCGCCGAGCGAGCGGATTCCCGACAGCTACCAGCAGACGGTGCTACGGGGCGTTGACGCCGACCTGGACGTGGTGCAGGAGTTAAAGAACCTGATCGCGGTGCAGAAGGTGCGGGTGACGGAGGGGCTGCGGTTTGAGACAGGGCTGCGGAAGACCGATGGCGGGGGCACGATTCCGGCGGCTTTCAAATTGTCCGCAAGTTCAGTCACTCCCTCCGGTGTTATTATCGCTAATTATCAACGTTCGGGTGAGGTGGTGACGGGATCGTTCTGATTGTCACGTTCTCAGTTTCATGACATTATGAACTGAGTCGGGTGCCAGGCACATGAGGGACAGCATTTCTCATGATGAGCAAAAGCGTGTTCGTCGCTACCTACGGCTGGCCGTATGTGCCGTTGGCGCGAGATGGCACTGAAGCTGCTAAAGAAGCTGAACGGATATGAATAAGCGCTCAGCAAGCCCAAGGAATAGTACCGTAGACTAGAGTTCTGAAAAGGAGAGGCATCGTGGACCTTCAAGCAGCTCTACCCCTCCTGTTACCGAGGGTAATCGTTTGGGCTGAAACGCAGGCCAGGCAAGTAGCTACTTTAGGTATCGTACTTGCTCAACGCGAGCAAGAACTTGCGCGAGAAGTTGGTGTGGCAGAACCGGAAAGGATCCGATTGTATCTCATCGATACGCTACCCTCACCCGAAGATCCAGATCTGCGCGCCGCCGCCTTGCAAACTGGCCTACTTGGTCCGAACATGGTCGGCCTCACACTAGGACATTGTGTTTTCGTCTGCAACGGACACAGAACATCCCGCCTACTCAGCCACGAGTTTCGTCATGTTTACCAATACGAGCAGGCTGGTTCTATTGCCGCGTTCCTACCCGGTTATCTCGATCAGATAGTTCGCTTTGGCTACGACAATGCTGCTTTTGAAAAAGACGCCAGAGCTCACGAGCGTGACGACACCTAATTGGATGCGTATCGTCTCGGTGATTGCCTTGTCCTTGTTGTGGTTGTCAGGTTGTTCGGATTTTTCTTATGATTCTCAAATTCGTTATCCAGTCAAACAGTACGCCGAAGTAATTCTTCAGCTTCATGCAATTTCAAACGAAGCCCCACTAGGGCAACCCTTTGAGCAAACTCTCAACTATTGGAAGCGATATTTTCTTGTGCTTAGTGAGGCCAAGACAAAACTTGAAATGGTACGTCTGGGGATAATGTCCATCCAACCTGGATGGCTGCCCTCAAACAGACAGTTTTCGTCTGCCTTTCTATCGGCAACTGATGAGCTTTTGGTGTGGATTTCTCGTTATCAGGATGCCATGAAGCCATTAGAATTTGCCGTCCAAAAAGCTGAAGAGGAGCTAGCCCAAAGAGAAGCACAACTATCGAAGGAAGAAGAGGCTAGAGGTTTGACCGTTGCCCATATCATGGACCATTCGGACTCTGCTTTGTTTAACGCCGCAGCCGCTCAAAATCAAGCCATGGAGCATGCGAGGGCAGCGGACAGAGCCGCTTACTCAATGAATGCTACTTTACTTAGTCTCAAGTCCAAAGCTAACACAGGGGACACTTCGAGCCAGTGGGCGCTTGTCTCTAAGGTTATAGATGCTCACCAGCGCTTTCGAGTATTTGCACAACAGAGGCTGGGCATATCAATCGCGAAGGACTTTTTCGTTGAGCGATCTATGGACGATAATTAGCCATTGCACGAACTTCGGGAGAATGATGAAAGAAGTGGAGGCGTCTAAAATAGTACCGACTAGCCTGAGTAGGCCAGTACATTTGGAACGCCTCTGATCCTCCACTGATGAGACTTACTGAAGAACGCAAGACAGGCGTCATCGGATTTTTGCTTTCGGTGGTATTACTAAGCCAAATTATTCAGGGTATTGCTGGCGGGAAGCAGCACGCCGAATTCAATAGAATTAACTGGTTGCTAAATCACTCAAACAAGGCGTTGGCTCTTCTGGATAACTTGTTGGGTGTGGTCATTCTGGATAAGGAAAATAGGGCAAAGAACTTTGAGAACTACCAGAAGAGTCTGAACAATACTTATGCGCAACATCAGCAAATGAGCATTGAGGAGAGACAGCTATTAGGCAAGATTGACTTCTGGGGGCTAGTTGAACAGATTGCAGGTTTGTTTAGCTTGGTTTTTGTGATGATAGTTATGTGGCTGTATTTGCGACTGACACTTGAAATATCTAAACGAATAAAGTAATAAGAAACTCCCACAAGTGTAGGCTACCTTATGGACGGGCATACTCTGTGATGAACAAGCGTCTCGCGGTCATTACTTACGGGTGACCATAGTAGTCGAATACCTGGACTTCCCGAGCACGCCCGGCAGGTCCTGACGGCCCTGGTCGAGGGGATTAAGGTGGCTCTGGCGGCAGAAGAGGAAAAGGGATTGGAGTGCATAGGCAAGATTCATTCCTTGGGAAAATCACAGCCGTGCCCAGACTATCGGAAGTGACGAACATCAAATGAGTTTACCAAGTCTCCCAACGGATAACCTTTACAAGTTTATGACGATTTCAGGACTAGCCGTGATGTTTGCTGGAGCCATCTGGTTCAGAGACGTTCGGAGAGAATTGATTAATGAAGCGGATGGGATAAATCTGAAGAGCCAAATACTAGACATAGAGTTGAAACACATTCTCGAAGACTCGCAGCGTTTCACCGAAGAACTGAAGGCCGATACAGATTCCTTGCAGCGTAGGGAAAAATCTATACCTGATGCTTTGGGGACAAAGGATATTCTGCGCGACAAGGGTAACAGTCTACGCAACCAAGGAAAGGCTGTTGAGATTAAGAAGGCTGAGCTTGATCATGAAAGGGCAATGCTTCGAGACAACATCAAGGAGTTCAAGAACGTGAGGATGCTTTTTATGTTTCTGTCTGTAGTTGGATTCTTGATTACGGCTATTGGACTCCGATTGTGGTATGTGCGGCTACAGAAATATCAGGATAAGCGCGTCAGAAGTGGAAAGGAATGAGAAATCTGGGCGGCGCATAACGAATTCGCGGAATAAGACGAGTTTCTGAATGAGTAAAACTGTCTTTCTCCAAACTTATGGTTGTCAGATGAACGAGCGGGACTCGGAAGAGGTGCTCGGGATGCTGAGGGCGCAGGGGTATGAGATTGCGCAGCGGCCTGAATCAGCCGACGTGATTCTGCTCAATACCTGCTCGGTGAGGGAGCATGCCGAGACGCGGGCTTATGGGAAGATGGGGGAGCTCTCAGAGATCAAGAAGGAGAAGCCAAGCCTCGTTCTTGGCATCATCGGCTGCATGGCGAAGTTGCACCAGGAGGCGATATTCAAACGATTGCCCAGCGTCGATCTCGTTGCGGGACCGGCGGAGTTGTATGATTTGCCGTATTTGCTTGCGGAGATTCAGGAGAAGAGACAATCAAGGGGCAAGGGGCAAGGGGTGTGGGGAGAGGGAAATGCGAAAATCGTGGCAGTGGATAGGGCATTTCGGCCGCTGGAGCATAAACCACAAGCGGATTACCACAAACCCGGTGTGATTGCATTTGTGACGATTATGGAAGGCTGCGACAAGGCTTGCACCTACTGCATCGTTCCGAAAACGCGAGGGCAGGAAATCTCCCGGTGGCCGGAGGAAATCATCGGTGAGATGAACCGCCTGGTGAATGCAGGCTACCAGGAGGTGACGCTCTTGGGACAGAACGTGAATTCATACGGCAAGCGATTTCCCGATGGATCCGGATATCAAGGGCCATTGGGGAGGCTGCGTCTTCTTGAAAACGATCCGGACGCGCTTGTGGATTTCCCACAACTGCTGCGACTGATCGATCGGCGGACGAATATCAAGCGCGTACGTTTCACGACGAGCCACCCTTTTGACGCGCACGAGCGTCTCTTTCAAGCGATGGCTGAATGCAAATCCGTCTGCGAGTCGTTGCATCTTCCTGTGCAATCCGGCTCCAACAGAATCTTGCGAGCGATGCGGCGAGGCTACACGGCTGAGGCGTATCTAAAGAAGATCGAGTCTCTGCGTGCCTACGTGCCTAAGGTGAGTTTATCGACCGACATCATCGTGGGATTTCCCGGTGAGACGCAGGAGGATTTCCAAGCGACGGTGCGGTTGATGCGCGAGGTGCGTTACGACAATGCCTATATCTTTAAGTATTCACCGCGGCCAGGAACGGATGCCGCCTCTCGCGAAGACGATGTGCCGCGTGAGGTGAAGGAAGCGCGCAATCAGGCGTTATTGACCTTGCAGGAAGAAATCATTCACAAGAAGCTGCATGCCTTTGAGGGGCGGCAGGTAGAAATTTTAGTTGAAGGCGCAGGTAAGATTGCGGGACAATGGTTCGGGCGTACACGTGGCAACCATGGGGTTATCGTTGAAAGTCCAAAACCTCTAGGGGGCCGATGCGTTGCGGTGCGGATTGCGAGAGTTGGCACACACACCTTATTCGGAGACCTGACGTGAGCCGTGTCATCGCATTAGTCGGACCGACCGGCGTTGGGAAGACGGCTGTCTCAATCGAGTTGGCGCAACTAATAGGTGCCGAGGTTGTCTCCTGCGACGCGATGCAGGTTTATCGCGACATGGCGATACTCACTCAAGCGCCGACCTCAGCCCAGCGTCGTCAGGTATCTCATTATCTGGTTGAGTGCGTGGATTCTACAGAAACGTTTAATGCGGGGCAGTACCGTCGAATGGCTATTCCGTTGATCAACCGTCTGCTTGAGCGGGGTAAGAATGTGTTGATCGTCGGAGGGACTGGCTTGTACCTGAAAGCGCTGCGGGAAGGGCTGTGCGAGGCTCCCCCGAGCGATAGCAAGACGCGCGAAGCGTTGTGGCGGGAGTGTTCCGGCTTGGGAAGCGTTACGCTTCATAACCGACTGCAGACGGTGGATTCGCCGGCGGCCTTGCGGATTCATCCAAACGATGCCCGACGGATTATCCGTGCGCTTGAGGTGTTTGCACTCACCGGACGACCGCTTTCCCAGTGGTGGAAGAGCCCACCGGCCCAGGTGCTGCGAGAGCCGATACTTGTGGTCGGGTTGAATCGCGAGCGCTCGGAGTTGTATGCGCGTATCCACCAACGTCTGCTTCACATGGTTTACGAGGAAGGCGTGATTAACGAAGTGCGTCGGTTGCTGAGATCTACCCTTTCCCTGACGGCCCGTCAGGTTCACGGGCTGGCGGATATCGAAAAATACCTGAGCGGCCAGGTGAGTTTGAAAGACGCACTCTGCGTTTGGCAGCAGCGGGTGCGTAATTATGCGAAACGCCAGGTGACTTGGTTTCGGCATGTGCCAGGCATTGAATGGATCGATGTCACCGACGATGTCCGAGCTTGGCAAATCGCTGAGCGCATCGAGAACCTGATCCGTCGTATGGAGCTTTCTTCGGTCATCATGGACACAACCCCTGTCTAATCACTGCCCTTGGAACCGATCACTGGTCACTCCGTCAGTTTGATTCACCCCCGACGATTTCTTTCTCTTCGTTGCTGCTCGTGCTCCATCCCGATTGAAATGATGGGGCACCGATACTTAAAGTAGGCTGTGAATTGCAGCGGACTATCCATACCGTTCGATCTAGACGGAGCACTCGTTCATGCGGACACTGTAAAAAAAGCTAAAAGGATGGCGAATCGGAATGTCTGATGTCTGTTGAACGCGCGATTCTGGTGACGGTTCAACTGGATCCGCGATTTTTCAAGGGGGACAGTTTATGGTCGCTGGCAGACGAAGCCACGGAGCTTCATGAGCTAGCGATCTCTGCGGGCTGTCAGGTGGTAGGGCAACTGAGCGCTAAGCGTCATCGCCCGATCGCCGGAACGTTTCTGGGCTCAGGCAAGCTTCAGGAAATTGCCGAGCAGGTTTCAAAACAGCGAGCGCAAGTGGTGATTATGAATCAAGAACTGTCGCCGGCCCAGCAGCGCAACATTGAAGACCTGTTGGAGGTAAAGACCATCGATCGGACTCAGTTGATTCTGGATATCTTCGCGCAACGCGCCCGTTCGCAAGAAGGCAAGATCCAGGTCGAGCTTGCTCAGCTTCGCTATCTTCTGCCCCGGCTCGTGGGTAAGGGAATCATGCTTTCAAGATTGGGAGGAGGAATCGGCACGCGAGGCCCTGGGGAGCAGAAACTGGAGATGGATCGTCGGCGACACCGGGAGCATATTAGCCGGTTGGTTCACGATCTGGAAAAGCTCGATAAGCGTCGTGAAGCCATCCGCGCCCGACGAAAAGAAATCGGACTTCCCGTAGCGGCCCTAGTCGGTTATACGAATGCGGGCAAGACCACGCTGCTGAATCGTCTGACCGGCCAGATTCATCTGGCTAGGAATCAGCTTTTTACAACGCTAGATCCTTTGGCGCGACGCATCCGTTTTCCGAACGGGGAATTCGTGATCGTAACCGACACGGTGGGGTTCCTCCATCATCTGCCGCATCATCTGATCGAAGCGTTTAAGGCGACGTTGGAGGAGGCCCGCGACGCGGATGTTTTAATCCACCTGCTCGATGTGAGCCATCCTTTGGTCTTCGAACATGCCCGTGCCGTCAGCGACGTGTTGAGCCAGTTGAAGTTAAACGACAAGCCGATTCTGAACGCGCTCAACAAGTGCGATCAGCTTGCCCCGGATTCCAAAAGCGAGAGCCTGGAGGGACTTTATGCACCTGCGGTTGCGATCTCGGCGAAAACAGGACAGGGAATCGATCGGTTGCTGGATCGTCTTGGCAAGCAACTGGATCTATCCCTGTATGAGCCGATGACGTTGCGTATTCCGATCGAACGGGCAGATGTGGTGGCCAATCTTTACCAATCGGCCCAGGTGCTTAAAAGACAGGTGACTGACACGACTATTGAGCTCACCGTACGGGTACCCACTAACCTCCGACCGATGGTCTTAGCCTATCTCAAAGGGGATGATGCTAATGACAAAGGCAAGATTCAGGCTTGACAGGCCAAGAGGATTCGGCTAGACTAGCTTTCTAGCACTCAACACTTTAGAGTGCTAACAGCGTAGGATTGAGATGAGCGTAACTGATTCTGAGCAAAGGAAAAACAGAATTCTGGAGATGATCATTGAAGCCTACGTGGCGACGACGAATCCTGTAGGCTCCGAGCTGATCGCCAAGCGGTTGCGCTGTAGTCTGAGTCCAGCCACCATCCGTAATATCATGGGAGAGCTTGAGGAAGAAGGTTTCTTACGCCAGCCGCACACCTCTGCCGGCAGGGTTCCTACCGATAGGGGCTACCGTTTTTATGTGGAGAGCGTCATGGGTATCCGACACTTGAGCTCTGAGGAAGTTCAGCAACTGGAGGGACTGATTCAGCCTGAGGAGCTTGAGGCCGAGGAGCTTTTTGATCGGGTATGCATGGCATTGGCTGAATGGACACATCAGGCGGCTTTTGTCGTGGCTCCTACCGTAAAACAGAGCAAGGTTCGTCAGATTGAATTGGTTCCTGTAGGGGTGCACAAGCTGCTGTGCGTCCTTGTGGCCAATGATGAGATGATCGCTTCGCATCTGGTGGAAATTCAAGAACCGATGACTCGTGAAGAGGCGATGGCCCTGGGTCGGTTTATCAACACGGAGCTGGTGGGGCTGCCTTTCAGTGAGTTGGTGAGTTGTCTGGAGCGACGGTTGCTGGCGGAGACTGATTCGTTTTATTATTTGGTGAAACGCTCGCTGACGATTCTCCAGAATGCGCTTTCGACCGAGCCTCAGGAGCGCCTTTTTCTTGAGGGCCTGAGTTACTTGGTGTCCCAGCCTGAGTTCAGTCAAAAACCGCAGAAGGTCCACGAGATGTTCAAGTGTTTCGAGGACCAGCAGGATGAGCTACTTCGATGTCTGCACCATACCAGCGACCACAAGGGACTGCAAGTTCAGATTGGGAATGACCGAGCGCTTCCCAGCCTGAGCGAGTGCAGCTATCTCCATGCACCGTTCTTCATCGCAGGAGAACTGGCCGGTTGCGTCGGGATATTGGGTCCCAAACGGATGGATTACGCCCGCCTGTGTGCGATGGTGGATGGCATGGCTCGTTGCGTGACGGACGTTTTGAATCAGTGGGAACATTCATGAGTCGCGAAGCGCGTCATCCTTCCACGCACCCAGGACACGTCCCGGCTGCGGGACAGCAGCCAGCGGCCGAAGGGAAAGACTCCCCATGTTCCACTGCCCAGACTCCACGGACAGCGGCTGCTGACGATGAATCGTCCAAAGCCCTCCAGGAACAAATGGGACGCCTGCAGCAGGAATTGTCTCGAGCGCAGGAAGAAATGAAACGTCTCAACGATCAGTACCTGCGGATGTTAGCGGATGCGCAGAATATCAAGAAGCGGTTGGATCGAGAAAAAGAAGAATTTGTCCGTTTTGCATCAGAGACGATGGTTCGCGGATTATTGCCAATCATCGACAGCTTGGATCAGGCATTGCTGGCGGCTCAGCGTTCGCCCGATCCTCAAGCGCTGACGCAGGGCATTCGACTGATTCATCGCCAATTATTGACCCTGTTGGATCAGGCCGGGGTGAAGCGGATTCAAACTTTGGGAGAACACTTTGACCCGCACCAGCATGAGGCTGTCGCTCAAGTCGAAACCAAAGATGCTCAGACTGAGAATAGGATTGTGGAAGAAGTTCAAGTCGGCTACCGGATGCATGATAAAGTGATTCGTCCAGCGATGGTGAAAGTCGCGAAGAAAACAGTGACTCAGTCAGTGGCCAGGGATCAGTGACTAGTACCATGAGTCGCTATTGTTGGGTTTGCAGTTTCTATGTGCTCTGTGCTATGTGCTAATCGCTATGTGCTGAACTTAATCTAAGGAGGATGACAATGGCTAAAGTGATCGGGATTGATTTGGGAACGTCCAACTCGGCATGTGCACTGATGGAACATGGCCGGCCGGCGATTCTCCCTTCTGCGGAAGGAACCAGCGTCGGTGGCAAGGCGTTTCCCTCGTATGTGGCGTTTACAAAAGATGGGCAGCTTCTCGTCGGGGAGCCGGCCCGTCGGCAGGCGGCGACCAACCCTGAGGGAACGGTTATTGCAGCAAAGCGCAAAATGGGGACCGACCATGTGTACCGGATCCATGGCAAGGAATACACCCCGCAGCAGATATCGGCCTTTATCCTCCAGAAAATCAAGAGGGATGCCGAGGCTCATCTGGGGGAGCCGGTCAAGGAAGCGGTAATCACCGTGCCTGCCTATTTCAACGACAATCAGCGCCAGGCGACTAAAGATGCCGGATCCATTGCCGGGCTTGAAGTGTTGCGGATCATTAATGAGCCGACCGCTGCTTGTCTTGCGTACGGGCTCGATAAGGCGCAGAAAGAGCAGAAAATTCTCGTCTTCGATCTGGGTGGCGGGACACTGGATGTGACCATCATGGATATGGCTCAGGGGGTTTTTGAAGTCAAGTCAACCAGTGGAGACACGCAACTGGGTGGTACGGATATGGACAACGCCTTGATCGATCACATCGCCATCGAGTTCAAGAAAGAATCGGGCATCGACGTGCGTAACGATAAGATGGCCGTTCAGCGCATCCGCGAGGCCGCGGAAAAGGCTAAGATCGAGCTTTCCACCGTCCTAGAAACCGACCTCAACCTGCCCTTTATTACCGCCGATGCTTCCGGCCCCAAGCACCTGACGATGAAACTGACGCGGGCGAAGTTGGAACAGTTGATCGAGCCGATCATCAACCGCTGCCGCAAACCGCTGGAGCAAGCCCTGAGTGACTCCAAGCTTCGTCCATCGGACATCGAGCGGATCATTCTGGTCGGTGGTCCCACGCGGATGCCAGCCATCCAACGGTTCGTCGAAGAAACGGTGAGCAAGAAAGTCGAGCGAGGCGTGGATCCGATGGAGTGTGTGGCGATGGGCGCTGCGGTTCAAGCGGCCATCATCAAGGGTGAGGTGAAGGATGTTCTTCTTCTGGACGTCACTCCTTTGTCCCTTGGAATCGAAACCTTAGGCGGGGTGTTCACGAAATTGATTGAACGGAACACGACCATTCCCACGCGCAAGAGCCAGGTTTTCTCAACGGCCGATGACAACCAGTCTGCTGTTACGATTCGCGTTCTGCAAGGGGAGCGGCCCATGGCGTCGGATAACACCGAGATGGGTCGATTCGATTTGGTGGGGATTCCCCCAGCTCCCCGCGGGGTGCCGCAGATCGAAGTGGGATTCGACATCGATGCCAACGGGATCGTGCACGTCTCTGCCAAGGACTTGGGTACCGGCAAGGAACAGTCGATTCGCATCAGCGCGCCGCAAAAACTCGATAAGCAAGAGATCGAACGTATGGTCAAACAGGCCGAGCAGTTTGCCGATGCGGACAAACGGCGCAAGGAACTTGCTGAGACCAAGAATCAATCCGACCAATTACTCTACGCGACAGAAAAGAGCCTAAAGGATTTGGGCGATAAGTTGAATGCCTCCGATCGCCAAGCGATTGAAGAAAAACTCAAGGACCTCAAAGAGACGCTGAAATCAGACGACGTCGAAAAGATCAAGCGGGCCACCGAGGTTTTGATGCAGGCCTCCCACAAGTTGGCTGAAGAGGTGTACAAGAAAACGCAAGGATCAAAGGGCGCTGGGCAAGGGGCGAATGAAACTCCCCAAGAAGCCGCCGAGGAATCGGCAGGCAAAGCCCATGGCAAAGATAAAGACGATAACATTGTAGATGCTGAGTTCAAGGTGGAAGACAATAAGTAATGCCTGTTTATTTTCTGCTTTCTCATGACACATAACACATGAAACATGACACAGTCCTCATTACTTCTCTTGGAACATGACACAACACTCGGTCGACGCGTTAGCTATTTTTGCAAAAGCCCAGATAGAACGGATGGATAGTCCGCGTGTTGGATGATTCGCATCATTAGAGAGCGGGTGACGGCTGAGCAGATGCGCAGGATGCTCGAAACGTTGCAGACGTACGTCAAGCTTGCCGTTGACGTTCGTCGGAAAATCGTTGGTGGCGGTGGAGCAATGCACGCGGATTGCAAAGCAGTGCTGCTGGAAGACGGCAGCCAACAAGCCGACGTCTGGGGTGCTGATTGGTCACCCAAGACCCGAAAGGTTCGCTTTGAGTCCCTGATCAACATTCGCCCCAGGCAGAACAACCGAACCATGCACATTGAGGACAAGGCCCTGCGCGCGAAGATTGAGAAAATCGTTCGAGAGCGGTTTGAGTCGTGATGGTTTCAGGTGCCATTCACCAGCGGTTCCTTCAAGATCCATTGCCGAAACGGCTGGGCAGTTTAGCCGCTGACTTAGCGAGAATTGCGTCGTTTGCGGAAGACCCCGAGGATTATGAAGTCGTTGCGAGTTTGCTAGAAGAAGGGAAATGGTTCGCGGAATGGGCTGCGGCGGAAGCGCCACTCGAAACTCAGGCGGTTCTTGCCGAAGTTCAACTCGCTCTGGCTGTGTGGCAGCGTCAGTGGCTCTCTAGACGTGCTGCGCCTACCATGCGTGATGAAGCTGCGCGCCGATCCGAAGAATTACTGGCCTTATCCGGTTTGAGTTTGACTCGTAGTTAGATAAAAAAAGTGGGGAGGTGCCATGAATCTCAAGCGATGGGCGTTGGCGACAGGGGGTGTTTTTCTCGTAATTGC
The DNA here is from genome assembly GCA_023247255.1 of Candidatus Omnitrophota bacterium. GTDB lineage: Bacteria > Omnitrophota > Gorgyraeia > Aquiviventales > Aquiviventaceae > JAHFGV01. Next base: position 15,381 of record JAHFGV010000006.1, read on the forward strand.
TGTGGCAGACTTTGTGATTCATGAAGCTTGGCTGGGTGGGTTTTACCGAGCGAATGCCCAGTGGTGGCGAAGCGGGGATGCCATGAAAGCGCACATGGGCTGGATGTTCATCAGTCAGTTTATCTTGGCGGTTCTGTTGAGCTTTGTCTATGCAAAGGGCTACGAAGTGGGAAAAGGCAACATAGGCCAGGGACTACGTTTTGGAATTCTGATGGGTTTTTTGCTGTTTCTGCCCAAAATGCTCATGACGCACTTCATCTATCCCTATCCGGTCTCCCTTCTTGTGGGCTGGTTTATCGGCGGTCTGATCGAAACCACGCTAGCTGGGTTGATGATCGGAGCCATCTATAAACCCGTGCTTGCCAGAGCCAAGGTTTAAAATTTCTAGGAAGATTACAGTCTGGAGGAATAGATGGAAGCTAAACGTTTACAACCAGTTTCCACACTGAAACGGCGGTATCCTAACGAATGGCTGCTGCTGAGAGATGTTGCAGCAGATGAGCTCACCCACCCCGTGAAGGGCAGACTTGTTGCTCACAGTAAAAATCGCGATCATATCTATGATCGACTCTCGCGGATGAGAGGAAAGCTTGGTGTCTTATATACAGGAGATATCCCCAGGAAGCTAGCTGTGTTATTTCTCGAGTTGGGCTAGCGGATGGGTCAACAGCGCTTTGATCCGCAGCTCAACCTTGTTGCGTTAGACGCCATTCTGGAAGGAAGAAGAGCCTATTCCGTATCGCTGCGTATGGTGTTGGACACGGGAGCATCGTACACAGTCATTTCCTGGAGTGCGGCTGAGGCATTAGGATACCATCCGGCCAACAGTCCTAACCGCATCGAGTCCATGACAGGGAGTGGCAGGGAAGCGGCGCCGTTGTTAATAGTAAAAGCGATTGAGGTGGTAGGGGTTCGACTTGAGCAGGTTCCTGTCCTCTGTCATGACCTCCCACAAGGAAGCTTGGTGGATGGACTCTTAGGGTTGAGTTTTCTGAAGCAGTGCCGATTGGCTGTTGATTTCCCAATGGGCGTATTGGAACTTGACCGATTGCGCTGACGCCACTTTTTAAATTTCGCGAAGCGATGGCGTTAAAAACATTGCATTTCGGATTGTGAAGGAAGAGCTATGAAGTTGAAGGAAGCTGCGCAAATCTACGTGGATCTGGTCCGGTTGGAGAAATCTATCGCGCCGGATCAAGATCAAGCCAGGCAGGAGGTCAGTGTACTTCGGTCAAAATACCATGACCTGTTTACCCAAGCGCTTTGGGAAACTGGCATCAAGTCCACCGACCGCTTTGAAGCTACTTCCCGCGCGTTTGAATTAGTCGGCGAGAGCGTCAAGAGGATATCTGGTTGAGAGAGCTAAATCCTGCTTGTGAATTTAAAAAGCGCTTGAGTAAGATGTCTAGCGTGGTTTGGTTTTGGATTATTGTTGCTGGAGCGACAGCGTTTGCATTGGGCAACATCAAGTACCCGTTGGCGCGTGAAGCTGAGAAAAAGCGAGCTATGACCTCAATGGCTGTCTCTTTATTGCAGCCAGAATTGGAAGCCAATCTTGAGTTGGTTAAACGTACAAAACGATTACTTAGCGAGGACCCGCCACAGGTTGCTTTGCAAAGTTTCAATACAGCTGCTTGGGAGACGGTTTCGAGTAGCGAATTGCTCTTAGGCTTGGATTCCGAAAAATTAAGTCGTCTAATGCGAGCCTATCATCTTGTGAAACAAGCTAACCATCTACATGGCTGGATGGAAGAAAATACGCTCGGTATTTCGTCTGTTGTAAAGGGAGAAGCGCGAGGGAAAAACAAGGAAGCGCTAGTCAAAGGCTTGTCTGAAAACCTGGATAAACTTGAACCGCTACTATTAACTTCAATCCAAGATGTTCAAGGCGAAGGAGAATAATTTGTTCGTTTACTTGAGTCTCGGATCTCAAGTCGGATGTCTGTGGACTATCGACTGTAGACGGTGGACTAACAGATGCCAGTGACGAAGTCGACTACTACGAGATTCTGGGGTGGTGAAGGACACCTCGGTGGAGGATCACAGCGACGGCTGAGCGGCTGCAGACAATTGCGGCAGTGAGCGGAAGGCATTCAAGCGGATAGGTGAAGGAGTGATGGCATCCACGCAGGAAGCCCAGATGGTCATTCAGCCCGCAGAAGGTGATTCTCTTCGGATCGCATGCTCGTGGGACCCCGCGTTCGGAGAGCGATATTGATCTCTTGATTATCAAAGAGACGTCGGAACGTTTTATTGACCGATGGACGCGAGTGCGCCGAATCCTTTCTGATCCGCAACGGGCCATTCCGTTCGAAACGCTTGTGCTAACGCCTCAGGAAGTGGCGAAGCGGTTGGCCATCGGCGATCAGTTCGTGGAAACAATTTTGCGCGAAGGAACCGTGCTTTATGCCTCATGAGGCGCCCCGTTATGCTGCGGAGTGGTTGCGGATTGCCGAGAAAGACTTCGCGCGAGTCGAGCATCTACTGAGCGTGGATGATCCGGAGGCAGCGGGTTTCTATCTGCAATAGGCAGTAGAGAAGTTTCTGAAAGCTTTCCTCCTAGTTCAGGGATGGAAACTTGAACGGATTCACGATTTAGAGGTGCTCTTGAACGCAGCCGTAGCCTACGATCAATCGCTGGAACCCTTTCGCGAGGTGTGCCAGAAGATCACAGGGTTCTATTTCGTGGAGCGTTATCCCGATGTAGGGGGAGACGATTTAACCGAGAACGATGTCCGTCAAGCGTTCGAACAAAGCAGAGGCCTGATCCAAAAATTGAGGGAAGTATGCCGGTGACGAAGCGGGATTATTACGAGATTCTCGGAGTTAGCAAAAACGCGACTGAGGATGAGGTTAAGCGCGCGTACCGAACGCTTGCGCTCAAACATCATCCGGATCGGGTGAGCGCGGATCAGAAGAAGAACGCAGAAGAGAAATTCAAAGAAATCTCCGAGGCCTACGCGGTTCTTTCGGATTCTAAGAAACGCTCGGTCTACGACCAATATGGCCATGCCGGTTTTGACCAGCGTTACTCCACCGAGGACATTTTCCGGGGTGCTGATTTTTCAAGCATCTTTCAGGATTTGGGATTTGGGGGATCAATTTTTGAAGAACTCTTTGGATTGGGCGATTTCTTCGGTGGAGGCGGCGGAGGTGGCCGTCGCGCCAGGCGTGGAGCGGATGTGCTGTTCGAATTGTCCCTGAGTTTTGAGGAAGCGGCTAAAGGAACGACCAAGACCGTCACGGTTCCTCGATCGGAATTGTGTCCGGAATGTCAGGGCCAGGGAGGGGATCGAGCCTCTTGCTCCAGTTGCCAGGGAACCGGACAGATCCGTCAGTCTGCAGGATTCATGGTAATCGCACGGACCTGTCCTCGATGTGGAGGGCAAGGCAGTTCCATCAAGAAAAGTTGCTCCAAATGCCGGGGGGAGGGACATATCACCACGAAGCGACAGCTTCAAGTTAAGATTCCTGCAGGAGTGGAATCCGGCATGCGCCTGAGACTTGTGGGAGAAGGAGACGGCGGCGTCAGAGGACGGGGGGATTTGTACGTACAGCTTAGAGTCGATCCCCATCCTCTTTTTCAGAGAGATGGCGCGCATCTGATTGTGACGTATCCGCTGAACATTGCCCAGGTAGCCTTAGGAACGGAAGTCGAAGTGCCCACGATCAACGGTCGGGTGTCCCTGAAGGTTCCTTCAGGCATCCAGAGCGGCACGGTGCTGCGCGTTCGGGGCAAGGGTCTTGCGGATGTGCACGATGGGCGCACCGGTGATCTTTTGGTCCGCATAGTCGTGGAAACGCCTACGAATCTGAACGCAACTCAGAGACAATTTCTAGAGGGATTCCAGCAACTTTTTAGAGAGGATGCCCATCCGACTCGGCGTTCGTTTCTTGACAACCTCAAGGACCTGTTGAAAAAATAATCCTTGAAATCGCCGATTGCATCGCGATATTGTCGATTGACGATCGTCGATCTTCGATTGAATAACGGTTTTCAATCGAAAATCCAAAATCGACAATCGAAAATTCCCAGGCAGTTTCATGATTCCTTGGGAGGAGAGAAGTTATCAGTGCCACAGACTCATCCTGTGGGGCTCCACCCGTAACAGCCGAGGGGGAAAATGCCGACGTACGAGTACAAGTGTCAACAGTGTGGCCGACATCATGAAATCTCTCAGCCCATCACCGCCCGGCCTGTTTCCAAGTGTCCCAAATGTTCCGGTAAAATGAAGCGGTTGATCGGCGGTGGTTCCGGATTTCTATTCCGTGGGAGTGGTTTTTATATCACTGATTATCGGAGCAAAAGCTATCACGACGCTAAGAAGAAAGACGAAACCCCCTCCAAGCCTTCTGAACCCTCCAAAACTGCCACCACCGCTTAAAGACAAAAGGAATCGCTGGTGGCTTGCTTCAGGGATATATGCCATCTTTATTTTCTTTCTATCGGTAGTACCGGTCGTTCAAGATCTGCCTCCGATTCAACATGTGGACAAATGGGCACACCTGTGCGAATATCTGGTGTTTGCTTGGCTTTTGGTACGAACCCTTTTCTTAGCTCGAGGAATCTTGCCGGGATCCTTGATTTTGGCTTGGCTGTTTGCCAGCAGTTATGGCTACTTGATGGAGTTGATCCAGTTGATGTTGCCATGGAGAACCGCAGACGTGGCCGATGCGGGTGCCAATGCCTTGGGAGCTGCCTTAGGAGTATGGATCGGCCATAAGATGTTTAGAGCACCTAACTGTTAGGTGCTCTAAGCCATCATCCAACTTTTTGACTGATCATGTACATGGAGAAATCTTGCGAGATTTCAGCGACTAAGACACGCAGTGCTCGTGTCATCGAGGAGCTCGCCCACCATTTACCCTATACCTTAGTGGGATCCCTCGTTGCGATGGCAGTAGTGTGGTTCTTCGCAGCGCAACGCTTGCATCAAGGGATCGCTGAACAGCTGTTTGAGGAATCCCGCACAGCCTTTCATTTGTTTCATCCCCTGCATGTGTGCCTGAGCGCTATTGCCACAACGGCCCTGTCCTGGCGCACCAGCCGTCGTCTGCTCCAAACAGTTCTGACCGGCGCTCTGGGAACGATCATTCCGTGTGGATTGAGCGATTATGTTTTTCCCTATCTGGGAGGTAGACTCCTGAATCAACCCATGGAACTGCATGCGTGTGTGGTAGCCCATCCCCAGATGTTTTTCCCTTTCCTTATATTAGGCATCCTTGGAGGTCTCTGGGCTGAGGAACGGCTCACCGGGAGCCATTTTTTCTCACATGCGGCACACATTCTTGTCAGCAGCGTGGCTTCGTTACTCTATCTCATTTCGTTTGGATGTGTCGCATGGATGACGGATGTGCGGTTTGTGTTTCCTGTTTTTCTGATCATCCTGCTGGCCGTGTGGATTCCTTGTTGCATCAGTGATATCGTGATCCCGACGGCCACAGCTAAGGATTTGGATTAGCTCATCCATGAGGATATTTCCCTGAGGATGAAATGGCACTGATCCAGCCCTTTCGCGCCCTTCGCTATAATCCACAGGGTGTGCCTCAGTTGGGTGCGGTGCTTGCTCCTCCCTATGATGTCATTACGCCCGAGGAACAGCAACGGCTCTATCAGTGCTCTGACTACAACATCGTGCGGCTCATTCTGGGCAGCCAGTATCCGACTGACCGAGAAGGAGACGATCGTTACAGTCGCGCGAAAGCCGCATTTAACGCCTGGTGTACTCAGGGGGTGTTTTCTCGCGATCCGACCCTCGCTTTCTACGTCATTGAGCATCAATTCAGTGATTTCGAGACCGATTCGTCGCCCAAACAGAGCGCGCCAGACAAAGGTTTCCAGCAATCGCGTCTGGGATTCATCGCCCTTCTTGGGTTTGAAGACTCGATGGAGCGAACGGCTTACCGTCACGAGGCCACTTTGACTGCGCCCAAGGCCGATCGAAAGAAGTTGCTGGAGGCTATTCCAGCGAACCTGAGCCCCATCTTCTGTCTTTATCCGGATCCCGATGGAATCGTCCAGTCCCTGTTGCGGGAGCATGTTCGTAAAACCGCTCCAACCGTTGAGGCCCCTTTCAAGCAGGATACCGTTCGATTATGGGTCGCAACCGATGCTTCTTGGATTCAAGAGATTCAGCGGCAACTCGCTGCGGCGACGGTGCTGATCGCCGATGGCCATCATCGATTTGAAGTTGCTTATGCCCGCAAACATCAGTATCCAGCGCTGATGAGCTATTTTGTTTCCCTCAAGGATCCTGCGCTTTGTATGCATGCCATCCATCGGGTCGTCCGGCGTGATTCCGAGACAGGGGAGGAACCTCTCAGCCAGCTTTGCACCTTGGAAGCCACGCAAAATCTTTCTTCAGTGATGATGCGGCTGGGGCACTCTCAGAAGCAACCCGTCCAGCCATCTGAGCCAGGTGCCTTCCATGGACAATTCGGCTTCTATAATGGAAAGGTCTGGTACTATGTGAGCTTGAAGCCTCGATCGGTTGAGAGTTGGTTAGGCACTTGTTCCATTCCACAACCCATCGCATCCCTCGACGTATGTCTTCTGCAACAGTTTCTCCTTCCTAATCTTGTTAACCATGCATCCAAGGTAGGGCAATCGGGGAAGGTTTTAGATGAACAATCCCAGGCGAAGTGGAAGATCATCGACTATACCGCATCGGCCAAGCAGGCGGTATGTGCTGTTGACAGAGGCCAAGGGACTGAAGCGTGGTTCTTACGCGCGATGTCTCTTGAGCAGATTTACTCGCTGGCAGCTAGAGGGTTTATTCTCCCTCCCAAATCGACCTATTTCTATCCGAAGGTGCTTTCAGGCCTGACGATTAACCCCCTAGCAGGATGCTGAAAAACCCTTCGTGGTTCAGGGTTCGGGGCAAATACACCACCGTTCGTCGAACCGACTGGCGTTTTTGAGCAGCCTGCTAGAACCTTGGGTCCCCCGTTCCGATACGGATGCCAGCCGGAGCGGGCACAGCGTGGAGTGCTTGATGGTGCCATGCATGATGGTACCACGGACTTGCTGGTGGGGCTCCACCATGTTAGGATATTCGCTTTCTACCCCGCCATCGGGCCACGGCCGAAGACATCGGCCCAGTTCCATGGGGCTCCACAAAATCGCGTAAAGTTTTTACAGAAATGTGAGGCATTTTCTGATACATGGAGGAACCGCGGCTGTAAAGCCGTGGGACATCTCTTAACTGGGCTTTTGCAAAAATAGCCAACGCGTTGACCCAGTGTTGTGTCCTATTCCAAGAGAAGCAATGAGGATTGTGTCATGTTTCATGAGTCATGTGTCATGAAAAAGCAGAAAATAAACAGGTATCTCAAGCATAGCCAAAGGGGCTCTTTTGCTTTCCATGACTCATGACACATAACACATGACTCATGACACAGACGTGAGCGCTACCGCTAATCTCGATGCATTTTTCAAAACCTCAGTCTTAACATTGGTTCTCCTGCGATATTGCAAAACAATCTGCTTGCCAAAATCGCGCCATTCACTCCCCTTGAAATCGATAATACCAAAGGGTTCTCTGGCGCGATTTTGTTAAAAGGGGTGGCGGGATGAAACTGTTTAGTCGGCACCATACAGCCTTTGTGCGGCGATCCAAGAGGGATATTCCCGCAGGCCTGTGGACCAAATGCGAATCCTGCGGCCAGTTGATCTACAACAAGGCGCTCGAAGAGCAGCTTCGGGTTTGCTTCAAGTGTGATTTCCATTTTCCATTGTCCGCCCACCAACGACTGGCCCTTACCATCGATGCTGGAACCTTTGAGGAATGGGACGCAGAGCTTGCTCCCATCGATCCGCTGCAGTTTGATGTGCCAAAGCCATATCTAGGGAAGGTGGTTGAAGAGCAACGCGCGTGCGGGATGACGGATGCCTGCATTAGCGGTTGTGGAAAGCTTGAGGGCTACGCTGTCGTGATAGGCATTACCGATTCCCGATTCATGATGGGCTCGATGGGCTCGGTGGTTGGAGAAAAACTGACCCGTGCCATTGAACGCGCCACCCATCGACGCTTGCCCCTGATTATCATCTCTGGATCCGGAGGAGGCGCTCGAATGCAGGAAGGGATGTTCAGCTTGATGCAGATGGCTAAAACCTCCAGCGCCTTGATGCGTTTTGACGAACAAGGAGGATTATTCGTCTCGGTGCTGACTCATCCAACCATGGCTGGTGTTCTGGCCAGCTTTGCGACGTTGGGAGATATTATCCTCGCGGAGCCCAAGGCCCTGATCGGTTTTACCGGACCCCGTGTCATCGAATCGACGATTCGGCAAAAGCTGCCGGAAGGTTTTCAGCGTTCCGAATTCCTCCTCGAACACGGTCTCATTGACTTGATTGTGCATCGTCGGGATATGAAGCTTACCATCGCCCGTCTCATTCGCCATCTCATTCCCAGTTAAAAGTGGGCTTTTGCAAAAATAGCCAACGCGTTGACCGAGTGTTATGTCCTATTCCAAGAGAAGCAATGAGGATTGTGTCATGTTTCATGAGTCATGTGTCATGAAAAAGCAGAAAATAAACAGGTATCTCAAGCATAGCCAAAGGGGCTCTTTTGCTTTCCATGACTCATGACACATAACACATGACTCATGACACAGACGTGAGCGCTGCCACTAATCTCGATGCATTTTGCAAAACCTCAGTTAAAATAAAAACAGGGGAGTTGGGCACATGGCCCAAGTAAGATTGTTGAATATCTCAAAAATGTATTCGGGAGGCAACGTCGCCGTTAAGGATGCCAGCCTCAATGTGGAAAGCCGCGAGTTTCTGGTTATCGTCGGCCCTTCCGGGTGTGGAAAATCCACGTTGCTTCGAATGATTGCGGGTCTGGAAGAGCTGAGCAGTGGCGAGATTTGGATCGGCGATAAACGAGTGAACTCGATTCCGCCCAAAGATCGCGATATCGCCATGGTGTTTCAGAACTATGCCTTGTATCCGCATATGACGGTGTTTGAAAACATGGCTTTTGGCCTACGTCTGCGAGGATACACCCGGCGTGAAATCGAGCAACGGGTTCGCGATGCCGCCTCTATTCTGGGTATTGAATCCTATCTTCAACGCAAGCCGAAGGAACTCTCAGGTGGGGAACGTCAGCGTGTGGCCGTAGGCAGGGCGATTGTCCGAAAACCGATGGTCTTTCTGTTTGACGAGCCCCTTTCGAATCTGGATGCCAAATTACGGGTGCAGATGCGCACGGAGATCCGCAAGCTGCATCTGAAGCTTCAGACCACGATGATTTATGTGACTCACGACCAAACAGAGGCGATGACCATGGGGGATCGCATCGTGGTAATGAACAAAGCGTTGATTCAACAGGTGGCGGATCCACTCACGATTTATGAGCATCCGGCGAATCTGTTCGTGGCCAGTTTCATCGGGGCGCCACCGATGAATTTTCTAAAGGGAACGATCAACCGAATGGGCGAGACCGTATTGTTCAAGAACGAGTCCGTCCGCTTGCGGGTAGTGGAAGAAATGGCCAGCCGACTGATCCATTGTGAACACCAACCCGTGATTTTGGGTATTCGACCCGAGGATTTGTACGACAAGCTGTTTATCATGGATGCCCCACCAGACACCGTCTTGACGGCGACCGTCGAGGTTGTGGAACCTATGGGGGCGGAGGTGTATCTGCATTTGAAGATCGGTTCCCATGCGCTCGTTGCACGAGTTGGTCCTCACAACCGTCCGGAAGTCAATCAGGATATCGATGTGGTGTTTGATATGGGGAAAGTCCATTTCTTTGACGCAACGACTCAGGCGGCAATTGTCTGATCGGAAACACCCTATTTCCTTCACCTATGGCTGAGAATTCCACACTCAAACCCATCAGCGCCATTCGCTGGCTGGTTGCTTTTGCCAGCGGCCTGGTATGCGCCAGCCTGCTGATGTCGAGTTCGCTCCAGAGCCTTGGAGAACTCAGCCATATCTTCTGCCTGGTGGCGATTGCCCTGGTGGCTTATTCCTGGGTGTTGTATTCCATGACCATGAGTATCGGTATCAGCGCGATCACGTTTCTGTGCGTGGTCTGGGTGTGGGCCCTTCAACGCTCGGTATTGCTTGGAATCGATCTTGTGGCACTGATGTTTTTGCTGGGCATCGGGTTTTGGCAGATGCGGCGTCGGTTCAGACGGTTTCAACGAATGAGCCAGGTATTGGATGACTTGCGTGAAGAGACTACGGTTAAGGAACAGGCAGTCTCCCATGCCACCCAGCTGCGGGATGCCCTTCAAAAAAAGCTCTACCGCTACACGCAACTCCAAGCGATTGCCGAACGCTTGAGCTATTTGACGGAATTTAACGGTATCGCGCAGCTTGCGGTTGAAAGTGCCTTTTCCCTGATTGGCAAATCGGATGCCTGTTTGTTGCTTCTGCTGGATACGCATCACCAGGAACTTTCCCTGATCGCCTCAAAGAAACATGACGGGTCTATGGCCATTCGAGCCAAGCATGGGGACCCGTTTGACCGCTATGTGCTGCGCACCCATCGTCCATTGATTGTAAGCGATGTGCGGCGAGATTTCCGGTTCACCACTATGGGATTTTCCGACCGCTGTGTGAGTTCCGTGATCGCGTGTCCGATTTTGCTGAATCAAGGAGTGGCAGGGGTGCTTCGCCTGGATAGTGCGCAGCCGGCGGTCTATAGCCAGGATGATTTGCGATTTTTGGACGTCCTGCTGGGATTGGTGGAAACGGCAATGGCCAATGCGCAATTGTTTGAAAAAACTCAGCAGCTTGCCATTACCGATGGGCTAACCGGCTTGCTTTTAGCCCGGCCGCTATCGGAGCAGTTGGGACGCGAGTTGGTTCGAGCCGACCGCAACCATGAGCCGATTTCGGTATTGATGCTAGACATCGACCACTTTAAACAATACAACGACAAGTACGGCCATCCGGCCGGTGATGGGGTGTTGAAACGGGTGGCCGATATCTTGCGGCGTGTCGTTCCTCCAGATGCGGCCGTCGCTCGTTATGGAGGTGAGGAGTTTATTATTTTATTGCCGCGTATGATTCGTGAAGAGGCCCGTGTCGTTGCAGAATCCATTCGGTCTCAGGTTGCCGAACAAGCTCTCAGGCCAGAATCAGGGATGCGGATTAAGATCACCCTGTCGATTGGAATCGTTTGTTTTCCTGAAGATGCCCGGACAGAAGTGGAGTTGATCCGTATCGCTGATCAACGACTCTATCAAGCGAAACACGATGGGCGAAATCGGGTGTGCGCGTTATGATTCCGACAATGATTTGTTGGCTTCTGGCAATGGAATCTGGCTTATCCTGGGCGGCGCGATGGACAGTAATCCTGGATCTGGTCACGATACTGGTTTTCACCGTCACCGAGGGTAGGCTTCTGAACCAATGGAACGGTTGGGCGCAACTGGCCATTTTAGGGATCACCCCCTGGCTTTTGGCCATTCAGCGCATGCGGGATGAACGGTTGCTCAAAACCCAGCAGGCCGAAGAAGCCAGAGAGTTGAACCATCTGTCTGATCGCTCGCGAAATCTTCTATCGATCCAGCATCAGACGCAGAAAACCGAACGTCAGATCGCCGAAATCACCGATGCCTATCATGTGACTCGTGAGGCCTCTAAAACCTTGCGTCTGACGGAGCTTTTTTCCATCTTGCTCGATCTTGCCCCTCGGTTGCTCAATGTGAAGACCTTGAGGTTGATCGATCTGTCTACGGATCGCTGGCAGGTTCTACGAGCGCATCAACTTCCGGATGGTCAGATCGTGATGGTTGGTTCCAGCCCAGATGTCCCAGCGGATTATGCGACGCAAGTGCCCTCACAGACCGAGCGGGTGATTATTCAAGAAGCGGCTTCGATGGATCACGGTTATCGAGACCCTATCGGATGGATACAGGAAGGAGATTCTCGTTTTAGCTGGACTCCCTTGTGGTGGAACCGACAGCTCAGCGGTGTGCTGGTTGTGGAGTCGCTCGCAGAATCGCAGAAAAAAGTGCTCTTGATGATCGCCAACCAACTGTCCCTGCAACTTTCTCGGATTCTTCTTTATCAGCAAGTGGAGTCTCTTGCAGTGACGGATGCTTTGACAGGTCTTTTTGTGCGTCGTTACTTCGTGGAACGCGCAAAGGAAGAACTCGCCCGTGCGCAACATCACGATTTGCCTGCCACTTTGGTGATGGTGGATTTGGATCATTTCAAGCAGAAGAACGACACATACGGCCATCTGGTCGGTGACATCGTTCTGACGGAAGTGGCGCAATTGTTGCAGCGGAATTTGCGGGAAGTGGATTTGATTGCCCGTTACGGAGGTGAAGAGTTCATTTTACTTTTGGTAGAGACGACGCTTGACCAGGCGGTGCCGGTTGCCGAGCGACTCAGACAAATTATCGAGCTGCATCCGATTCGCGCCTATGATGAGCTGTTGTCCCAGACCGTCAGTTTGGGTATCGCTGGGTTTCCTAGGGATGGACAGACGCTTGAGGCGTTGATCGAAAAAGCCGATGAGGCCCTGTACGCCGCCAAGAAAGCGGGACGCAACCGGCTCATGGGCAGTCACCTTTAGCGGGGCATGGCTCATTCGTTTAAATCCGACGCTAGAGGACTTTTACCGGACACCTAACGTCCTGCGCCTGGTGTGAGGGAGTCGCTATCCATGCGAAAAAACGTTGCCATCCGCCGTAGAACTCTTGCGAGGTCTGTTAATGGCAAATGGGTGGTGGGTATCGATGTCGGTGGAACGAATGTGAAAGTCGGACTCGTTAGCCCTCAAAGACGGGTAGTGCGTCTGTGTTTATTCGCGACTCAGACCTATCAGAAGCCCGATAGCTTCGTCGTTAAGATAAGTGAGGTCGTTCAATCGCTTCTGGAGCAGGCAGGCTTGGGAATTTCAAAATTGGAAGGTATCGGGATCGGACTTCCCGGGCCGGTAGATGTGGATCGAGGGATTGTGCACTCTTGCGTGAACATTCCCGCTTGGCAGGAGTTTCCCCTTCGTCGCATTCTCAAACGGCGCTTGAACTGCGAGGTTTTCGTTGATAACGATGTTAATGTGACTGCCCTGGGGGTTTGGATGTTCGGTTCAGGCCGTGGGTTTTGTCATCTTGTCTGTGTGACCATTGGTACTGGCGTGGGAGGGGGGCTGATCTTGCATGGATCGCTCTATCGAGGCAGCAATGGCTCGGCTGGTGAGATCGGTCATATGGCGGTCAATCCCCGTGGCCGAATCTGTGCGTGTGGAGCGCGAGGATGCCTGGAAACAGAGATAGGCAGCTTGGCCATCATGGATCGCGCGCGAAAAGCAGTCGATCGAAAGCCGGGGCCATTGAGGAATCTGGCGCGAAAAGCATACGGACGACTGACACCGGATCTAGTTTGTCAGGCGGCTTCCCGTGGGGATGCGGCGGCCAAAGCAATATGGGACGAAGTGGGCTATTGGCTGGGCGTGGGGCTTGCGAATCTCGTCAACCTTTTGAACCCGGATGGTATCGTGATCGGTGGTGGGATTGCCAATGCGTGGAAGTTCTTTTCTCCGGTGATGATGCGGACCTTGCGGACTCAAGCGATGACTCTTTCAGCGCGGACCGTACGGGTGGTTCGGGATGAATTGGGATCGCAGGCCGGTATCTTGGGAGCAACGGTGCTTGTCCAACAACTTGGCAAAAGGGGGCTAGCAACCAATGAAGATTTTTTTGGACTCGGCAAACCTGGTTGAAATTAAAGAGGCCGTGAGTTGGGGGGCCATTGACGGGGTGACCACTAACCCAAGCCTTGTCTCCAAAGAACAGCAGGACTTCTTTGAGTTGCTCCGGACGATTTGCGAAATCGTGAACGGCCCGGTGAGTATGGAGACGATTTCAAAAGACGCCGCAGGGATGGCGCAGGAGGGCAGGCAGTTCAGCGCCCTTCATCCCAACATTATCGTCAAATGCCCACTGACGAAAGAAGGTTTGAAAGCGACACGGCAATTGGCCAGTGAGCATATCCGCGTCAATGTTACTCTCTGTTTTTCACCCTCTCAAGCCTTGCTCGCTGCCAAGGCCGGTGCCTTCTATGTGTCTCCTTTCATCGGTCGTCTCGATGATATCAGCAACGATGGAATGCAGTTAATCCGCCAGATCAAGACGATCTATGCCAACTACCGATTTCCAACCCAGATCTTGGTCGCAAGCGTCCGGCACCCGATCCATGTGGTGGAGGCGGCTCAGATCGGCGCGGACATCGCCACGATGCCGTTCGGTACGCTGGAAGCTTTGATCAGACACCCACTGACTGATATAGGATTGGAACGATTCTTGAAGGACTGGGAACGACTGCCGCAATCCGCTCGGAATCTAATCAACCCGAACGTAGGATCTCTGGCAAAAGCAGTTCGCTGACGGCCATTTTTGTTTCTGGAGCTTAGGTAGTGAAACGATCGCTCTGTGGGTTACTGGTCTTGTGTGCGGCTTTCACCCTGGGTGTCTCTGCCTGGGCCTCTGACGCAGACGTTACCCATCATTGGCAGCGAGCCAAGCACCTGTTAAAGGAAGGCGACTATCAAGGGGCATTGGATTCCCTAGAGCAAATCCTTTCGCTCAACCCCGATGATTTACTGGCCCAGGGATACCGGAGTCTTTGCGAACAACGTTTGAGAGATCCTCGGTCGATCAAACAACTTTCTCCATCGGAACTTTCGAAGCTGGAGAATAGACTTCGTCAGGAAGCACAGGCGCAGCGGAAGGCGAGCAGCCAGCAAAAAATTAGAGAACGAACATTCCGCATTGAACAACGCCAGTGGGACCAGAAGCTTTCTGCCCAAAGGCGGCAAGCTCAACAGACCCAACAAACCCACGCCCCTCCCAAACAACAGAGCCTTCCTGTAACGGATAAGCAGCAGAAAGAATCCCCACCTCTTGAGTCGACTCTGCTCCAAGAACAGGATAAATCGGTGTCTGAAGCGGCTTTGGAAGAAGCTGTTCCAGACGCAAATGAAACGCCTCCCTTAGAAACAAGCACCCCTGTAATCGAATCCCGCCAACAGAAACTTGAAGACGTTGCGGCAAGCCTGCCCCATCAGAGAGACACTGCCTCTGACCGTGGGCACCAGGATGTGCCTCCTGGATCGCGTGGACAGGATGTCGCCCCACCTACAGAACAAGAATTGGAATCACTGCCTTCACGGTCCGAAGAAGAATCTGTCGGCCTTAAGTCCGACGAGCAAAAGGAACAAGATGAGGAAAAAGTGGAGATTCACGCCGACCAAATGATCGTCTCCCCTGAGCGAAAACGAGCCACTGCACAAGGCGATGTGGAATTAGAATACGGTTCCATAACCATGACCTGTGACCGGATGACCCTGTTCACCGATACCCATGATCTTTATGCGCAAGGAGACGTGTGGATCAAAGATGGCCAGAAGATCTTTCAGGGCCAGGCCATGCACACTAACACCGATACGAAAAAAGGCCGATTCCTTCAAGGACGCCTCGCCTCTTTGCCATGGTATGAATCCGGTCGGCTCATCGAGCAGATCAGCGAAGGGGTGTATCGGGTTCACTCCGGGGAGTTTACTTCCTGTGATCACGAGCCGCCTCACTTTAAGTTTACGGCGCGCCAGGCCACTGTCTTTGGCGATGACAGCATCGTCCGCGCGCGACATGCGAGTCTGCGGGTGGGTAACATGCCTGTTCTTTATTTACCCTGGCTGTCCGTTGCGGACCGACGATCCCCATTCTACATTATTCCAGGCAAACGAAAGCCCTGGGGAGAATATACCTTGATGGGATATCGTTATGAGTTACCCGAACAACCTGGCTCCCTTCGCCAGCAGGGTACGTTAAAAGTCGATTGGAGGCGCTATTTTGGATGGGGGGTGGGTTGGGACCACCAGATCGAATCCGACACCCTGGGCAGCGGACTGCTCAAGACTTACTACAATGACGAGCCCAACCAGAGAGAACCCAAAAGCGCTCATCCTAAGGGTGCGGAAATCAATCGCTACCGCCTACTTTGGCGCCACCTTTGGAGGCCTCGCGAAGATACGGTGGTGTTGACAGACATTCAGGAATTCAGCGACGTGAATTTCCGGAAGGAGCTTTTATTCCAGGAGGAGTTCGTGAATGACGATCAACCGGAGAGTTTCATTTCTTCCGTTACTTCCATGAGCGCTTATACGTTCAGCGGCCTGTTGCGAAAACGGATGAACCGTTTTCAAACAGTGACTGAGGCGCTTCCTCAAATGACCGTGGATGTCCGTCCGCAGCGCTTGGGCAGAAGCCAGTTCTACACGGACAGCCATCTGGATTTCGCAAACTTCCAGACAGTACGCGCCCATTCGGATAACGATACGGATGTGGTGCGCGTGGACTGGCTGCAGCAATTGAGTTACGCTCTGAATTGGTTCCGTCCCATAGAGATCACGCCCAGAGCAGGCATCCGCCAGACGTATTACACCAAGGATAAGCAGGGAGGCAGCGAAAGACCGGATGGTATGCGGAATCTTATCAGCGGCCAGCTATCGTTTGGAACCGATGCAAGCCTCAAGCTTTTTCGGATCTTTCCGGTTGTTACCAACTGGTTGGGGCTGGATTTGTTCTGGCTGCGTCATGTGTTGACCCCGACGATCAGCTATCAGTATACGCACCAGCCCACCGTGCCCAATAGCTTGTTGGAATTTCCAACTGCCGGTTCCCCCGCAAATACTCTGACGTTTGGCATTGAAAACAAGTTACAAACCAGACGTTCCGATGCCGGCACTTCCCGCCACAACGTAGATCTGGCACGTTTTCTGGTGTCCCTACCCTATACCTTTCGCGGGAATGCGAACAAACAAGGAGGACGATTGGGTAATTGGGCTTTCGATTTAGAGATCACCCCTTGGCGGTGGATGCGCCTCGAAGCCGACTGGAGCTATCGAACGATTTTTCCAAAAGGACAGTCTGATTCCCGAGTGCCCGGTTTCAATCTTGACTGGGTGGTAACCGGTGGGGCAGGCGATCGACAGCTTTCGGTAACGCAGCTTCCCAAACTTCAGGCCCCTGAGCCTGGGCAATTTGGAGTCGAGAGGCTTGAGCTCACCCAGATGATGCCCAAAGGCCAATGGTACCTCGGGCTGGGACACCGTTATTCACATAACGATAAGACCGAGGCCGTGTTACAGTGGGACTGGCAGGCGACGGAGAAATGGCAGATCGGGACTTTCCACCGCTTGACATGGAAAGAAGCCATCGGGGGTTCCAAACGCTTTTATAACTTCCGTGAATATCAATACCGGCTGCGCCGGGATTTGCACGATTGGATTGCGGAATTGAGCTACCACGTCGATCGCGAGTTCGGTGAGGAACTCTTTTTTATAATGACCCTGAAGGCCTTTCCTCAAATGCCCCTGTCGCTGGGTGACTCCTATCATCAGCCTAAGATCGGTTCTCAAAACGATCCTTTTTCTCCCATGCGCAGCCAGCATCCCACCCCTGTTAATTAGTCTGAAGCCTTGCTTTTGAGAGGGGGTAGGTTATAATACTGCGACATTCTCCCCCTTAACGTTCTGAAGCTCTAGCGAGGTCCCATGGATATCAGCATCATTGGCTCTGGGCATGTCGGTCTTGTGAGCGGTGCTTGCTTCGCCGACTTAGGCAACCGGGTCGTTATGGTCGATAACGATTCCTCAAAGATCACCCGTTTGAAGCGAGGACAGGTCTGGTTTTATGAACCTGGCCTCAAGGAACTTGTGCGGCGTAGTCTTAAGGAACGTCGGCTGTCCTTTACCCATTCGATTGCGATGGCTGTACGTCAATCCCAGGTAATCTTCATCTGTGTCGGGACCCCGCCGCTACCTAACGGAGAAGCGGACCTATCCAGCGTGGAGCATGTGTCCCGCGAGATCGCCCGCTCCATGAGCACTTACCGGTTGGTGGTGGAGAAAAGTACCGTGCCGGTTCAGACCGGGGAGTGGATCAAACGTACGCTGCAATCGTCGGTGCGCAAGAACATTCCATTCGATGTGGCCTCAAATCCAGAGTTCCTTCGAGAAGGATCCGGGATTCAGGATTTTCTTCATCCGGATCGAATCGTCCTGGGTGTGGAGACTCAAAAAGCCAAGGAGTTGCTCCTGGCACTCTATGAACCTTTGAACGCGCCCATTATTGTTACTGATGTCAAAAGTGCCGAGCTGATCAAACACGCCTCCAATTCCTTCCTGGCCTTGAAGATTTCGTTCATCAACGCGGTGGCCAGGATTTGCGAGCTTTCCGGTGCCGACGTCGTACAAGTGGCCGAGGGGATGGGAATGGACAAGCGTATCGGCCGCTCGTTTCTCAATGCCGGGGTAGGCTACGGGGGTTCCTGTTTTCCGAAGGACGTAGCAGCCTTCATTCGTATCGCAGAGAAGCTGGGGTATGATTTTCAGTTGCTCAAAGCCGTCTCGCAGGTCAATACGGATCAACGGCACCATCTGGTCAAGCGGATTGCAAGCAGCCTCTGGAATTTGAAAGGAAAGACCATCGGTGTGCTGGGGCTTGCTTTTAAACCCGATACGGATGATCTGCGGGAGGCACCCTCCATTGAAGTGATTCGCCTGCTGCAGGAAGCGGGGGCTCGAGTCAAGGTTTTTGATCCCGAGGTGATGGCGCAGATGGATCGGTCTTTCCCAGGGGTGCTGGGTTGTCGGGATGTCTATGAAGTGGCTCGGGGTGCGGATTGTTTGGTTCTGCTGACCGAATGGAACGAATTCAAAGAATTGGATTTTAAGCGCGTCAAACGACTCATGCGTCAGCCTCTGGTCGTGGATGGGCGCAATCTTTATGAACCGCAACGATTGCGCAAACTCGGCTTCCATTATCTTGGGGTCGGAAGATCCGATAGCTAACCAGCGACCAGGGATCATAATGAAGCTAATTCAGGGTGTCAAAACCAAGTCGTTGCAAGTGATTCCGGATGAGCGTGGCCGGCTCTTTGAGATCTTGCGACGGGATGAGCCTCTATTTTTAAAGTTCGGCCAGGTGTATTGCACCACGGTGGACTTCGCTGTCGTGAAGGCCTGGCATTATCACAAGCGGCAGGTGGATCACTTTGTCTGCGTGAGCGGGATGATCAAGCTTGTGATCTATGACAGTCGCAAGGATTCGCCCACGCATGGCCGCATCAATGAATTTTTCATCGGCGTTCACAACCCGCTACTCGTTCAGATTCCTGCGCTAATCTATCATGGATTCAAGGGGCTCACCACACCTGAAGCGGTCGTGATCAACGTTCCCACCGAGCCTTATCAGCCCAAACAGCCGGATGAATATCGGCTGGATCCGCATCAGAACGACATTCCCTATGATTGGAACCGCCGCGATGGGTGAAACTTACATTTTGTGTCATGTTTCATGTGTTATGCAAAAGCGAGTAAAAGCGGATGGAAAGCTGTTTTGCTTTCCATAACACATAACACATAATACAATCAATCCAAATGAAAGGAGTCATCCTAGCGGGGGGTCTGGGCAAGCGGCTGGGGGTGCTTACGCGCATCACAAACAAGCACCTGTTGCCCATCTATGATCGCCCCATGATTTACTATCCGCTTAAGACTCTGGTTGAGGCGGGAATCTCCGAAATCCTGCTGGTAACCGGAGGCAACAATGCCGGGGATTTCTTGCGATTGTTAGGCAATGGCGAGGAGTTTGGCCTCAAACACCTCAACTACACTTACCAGCGAGGGGAAGGCGGTATCGCAGAAGCCTTGAGCCTGACTGAGCATTTTGCGGCAGGGGATCAAATTACCGTGATGCTGGGGGATAACATCGTGGAGCAGAGCATCAAACGTTACGTGGATCACTTCGTCCAACAAGATAAAGGAGCTAAGATTTTGTTGAAAGCGGTCGAAGACCCCTGGCGTTTTGGCGTTGCCGAGTTGAACGGTCCTCATATCGTGGGGATTGAAGAAAAACCGAAGACGCCGAAATCGTCATACATCGTTACCGGCATTTACATGTATGATTCCCAGGTGTTCGATATTATTCGAACGCTGAAACCCTCAGGACGAGGCGAGATGGAGATAACGGATGTGAATAATGCCTACATTCGTCAGCGGCAGATGACTTACGACACTCTGGAGGGTTGGTGGACCGATGCCGGGCTGCCAGAAACCCTCTATCGTGCCGCTACTTTAGTTAGAACACGTACCATGCAGCAGGGAGGAGTGTCTGTTCCAGAACCGCTCTGGTGTGAGCGCTGAGTGACGAATGGTCAAATTCCAACTGACGGTTGCGGTTGGCGTTTCCAGGCGGATGATCGGCGATCAATCGACAATTGACAATCGACAATCGAACATGCAATGAAGCTTCTTGTGACGGGTGGTGCCGGATTCATTGGATCTCATTTCATCCGCTTTTGGCTGAGAAGGCATCCATCGGATGAGGTCGTCAATGTTGACCAGCTCGGTTATGCCGGTTCCTTGGAGAGGCTCACCGATGTGGAGTCTCACTCGGGATACCGTTTTGTGCGTGGGGACATCTGCGATTCTGACGCTGTGCATACGCTGATGCAAGGAGTCGATGGTGTGATTCATTTCGCCGCCCAGACACATGTCGATCGCTCGATCACGGATGCCAGTCCTTTCCTAAGAACTAATGTGGAGGGCACGGGGGTGTTGCTCCGCCAGGCGCACGCCCAAGCGGTGCGACGGTTCATTCATGTCAGTACCGATGAGGTGTATGGTCCTGTGCTCGATGGAGCCGTTGACGAACGGGCCGCGCTATCGCCCCGTAGTCCTTATGCGGCGAGCAAAGCGGCAGGGGATATGCTCGCCCAGTCTTTCTTCCACACCTATGGGCTCGGAGTGATCGTCGTGCGTCCGACCAACATCTTTGGCCCCGGCCAACTACCGGAGAAATTGATTCCCCTGTGCTTGACGCATGCCTATGAAGGGCGCCCGATTCCTATCTATGGAGATGGCCTGCAACGGCGGGCGTGGCTGTTTGTCGATGATTTGTGTGATGCCCTCGAGCGAATAATGGAACAGGGTTCCGCCGGCTCCATCTACAATGTCGCCAGTCCCCAGGAGCGAACGAATCTGGAGACGGTCCGCCGAATTCTTCAGTTGGTTGACCGATCCACCGATTTGATTCAGTTCGTGATGGACCGCCCGGGTCATGATCGAAGATACGCCATGGATGATCGGGCCCTATGCTTGCTTGGGTGGCAGGCCAAGACGTCGTTTGAGGAAGGACTCTCAAGTACGGTGAAGTGGTATTGGCAACACGCCGAATGGTGGCGTCCAATTGTGCAGGCCCTCCGTGAGAATCCTTATCACTGGCTCAACAGGCCTTTTGGGTCAGGCTCTGTGCAAACGTCTGGCGCAGTCGTGTGACGTCACTGGACTTTCTCGCCGTGGCGTACTTTCAGAAAGGCCGGTGGGACGTCAGTTGCTTTGCGATTTGTCAGACGCCCGGCGCACAGTTTCTGTGATCCGAGAGTATTTACCTGACGTTGTCGTGCATGCGCAGGCCCTTTCGGATGTTGAACGCTGCGAACGGAATCCCCACCTGGCGCAGGCCATGAATGTGACGGCCTTGAGCCACGTAGTCCAGGCGTTAGAAGGCTTACCGACTTTGCTGATTGCACTCAGCTCAGATTACGTATTCGATGGAAGCAAGCTTGCTCCGTATGAAGAGGCCGATGAGCCTCATCCGATCAGTGTGTATGGACGAACCAAGTGGCAAGGTGAGCAGGTAACGCTGAGTCGTTCGCAATCCCTAATCGTGCGCACCAGCACCTTATTCGGTCTCGGCCGCGTGAATTTTTGTGACCATATCGTTACGCAGCTCGCAAATGGAAAGACCCTGGATGCTTTCGACGACCAGGTGACATCGCCGACCTACACCGAGGATCTGGCATCGGCGATCCAGGCGTTGATCGAGGTTTTGCCAACCTGCGAGCTTTCGGGCCTGTCATCACGGATCATCCATATCGCCAATGCCGGTGCTTGCCGTCGGCTGGATTTCGCGTACCAGATAGCCGATGAACTGGCATGTTCCCGAACACAGATCCGGGCAGTCTCCATGGTTCACAGCGGCCTCGTTGCCCAGCGGCCGCGTTACTCGGCTTTAGCCACAACGTATATCGCCCATTTAATTGGAAGGGGTCTCCGTCCATGGCAAGACGCGCTCAAGGAGTATCTCAGTCAACGTCATTAACCGAATTGAGCCAGCGCATCAAACAGCGAAAGGCTCACATTGGCCTCATCGGGTTAGGCTATGTCGGCCTGCCTTTGGCCGTTGAATTCGCCCGCGAGGGATTTCGTGTGACCGGAATCGATCTGGATCAAAGCCGGGTGGAAGGGGTTCTTCACGCGCGGTCCTACATTCTGGATGTATCCAGTGAAGATCTCCGTCACCTGCGGCAATCGGGCCGGTTGCAGGCAACTGCCTCCTTCGATGTGCTCCGAGGACAGGATGCCATCATCATCTGTGTGCCCACGCCGCTGCGCAAGACCCGTGAGCCGGATATGTCTTATATCCTTTCCGCGACGGAACAAATTGCCCGACGGGTGCGCAAGGGACAGCTGATCGTTCTGGAGAGCACCACCTATCCGGGAACCACCGAGGAAGTCATTCTCCCCGCCCTTGAGGCGCAAGGGTTGAAGGTGGGCAGAGACTTCTGCCTGGCCTTTTCCCCGGAAAGGATCGATCCGGGCAACTCTGTTTATACCACGCGCACGATTCCTAAGGTGATCGGAGGCATTACTCCCGCTTGCACGCGGCTGGCCCAAGAACTCTATGGCTCGGTGATTCACAAGACCGTTTGTGTCTCTTCAGCCAAGGTGGCGGAGATGGTCAAGCTGCTGGAGAATACCTTTCGGGCTGTGAACATCGGGTTGGTCAATGAGATTGCGTTGATCTGCAATCGATTGGGCATCGACGCATGGGAAGTAATCGAAGCGGCAAAGACCAAGCCGTTCGGGTTCATGCCCTTTTATCCAGGGCCAGGCATCGGCGGACATTGCATTCCATCAGATCCGATGTACCTCGCATGGAAAGTGCGGGTTCACGGGTTTGAAGCGCGATTCATTGAACTGGCGACTCAGATCAATGGCGCGATGCCGGAATATGTCGTTGAGAAAGTGGTTTCCGTTCTGAATGATCGGAGAAAGCCGCTCAAGGGTTCCCAGGTGCTTCTTCTGGGCCTTGCGTATAAAAAGGATGTTAGCGACCTGCGGGATTCTCCGGCCTTTGACGTCGCCCGCCTGTTGGAGGAACGCGGAGCCTCAGTGGGCTATCACGATCCTTATGTCGAGTCGGTTCAATTGAACGGAACCAAGCAGATCTCTCAACCATTGACAGAATCGGTGCTGCGACGATCCGACTGTGTGGTTTTGCTAACCAATCATTCGCAAGTGGATTACGGCTTTGTTTTAAAACACGCCCCTGTGATTGTGGATACGCGCAATCAGTATCGGCAACTGTCCCGATCCGCCACTGGGCGAGTCGTCAAGCTCTGATGATGCAAAAAAATCGCTGCGCTTTTTCTGCCTGTTTTGCGGACATATGCTGGTGGACAGAACCGCCAGTGCCGGTGCGACTGATTTCACCAAGACCAGCCTTCTACGGACTCGACGAGCCTCTCGCAGTGGCACCCCCACGGGGCTAGGGGTATCCAGTGGGAAGGGCACGAGTAAGGATTTTTTCTGTGACGGCTGTGACGCTTGTTTTGTGGCGCAACGCGATCCAGAAGGCTGTGTGATCGGCCTGCAGGTAATCCATTGTGGTACCCCAGGCTGTTGTCAGTCATTACCTAGAGCTGGAGGCTGTATGGAAAAACACTCTCGTGCTTTGTCGGGGTAGACGATGACGCGCTATCTGGTTACGGGTGGAGCAGGATTCATAGGCTCACATATTGTGGATCGGCTGGTGGCTCAAAACCATCAGGTCCGCGTTTTGGATGATCTGTCTTGCGGACGACTCGAAAACTTAGACTCTGTCCGCGACCGAATCGAGTGGATGAAAGCGGATATCTGTGATCGTCAGGCTGTCGCTTGTGCGGTTGAGGGAAGCCAGCGCGTCATCCATGCAGCCGCCTGGAGAAGTGTTCCGAAATCGATGGCCGATGCCTGGGGATATACACAGGTCAATGTCTTGGGAACGGTCAACCTGCTTGAGGCCGCCTCCAAGGCCAAGGTCGAACGCTTTGTCTGTGTTTCCTCAAGCTCCGTCTATGGCTTGAGTGACCAAATTCCCATGCGTGAAGAGCAGCCGGCACTACCCATTTCCCCTTACGCGGCATCCAAACTTGCCGATGAGTTGTTCTGTGGGCTGTTTGCCAGGAGCTTCAACCTACAGACAACAGCGGTGCGCTATTTCAATGTCTTCGGCCCTCGTCAGAGTCTGGACAACGACTACGCGGTTGTGATTCCTAAATTCATCAGTTGTCTGCTGAAAGGCCAATCCCCTCCGATTTACGGCGATGGCCGGCAATCCAGGGATTTTACCTACGTGGATAACGTCGCTGAAGGAACGATTCTAGCTTCTCAGGTTCCAGGAGTCAGTGGGGAGGTTTTCAATCTCGCTTTGGGTGAGGAGCATACGGTGTTGGAACTGCTGGAAGAACTCAACAAGATAATGGGATTGAAAATCGCTCCCCTGTTTAAACCTGCCCGAGCCGGGGATGTTTTGCGAACATTAGCGGACTCCTCCAAGGCCAAACACCTGCTGGGATGGAAAGCCTGCGTGTCTTTTTCCGAAGGACTGCGTCGAACCGTCGATTGGTTTCGTCTTTAACAAACAGCACATAGCACTTAGTACTGGGCTTTTGCAAAAATAGCCAACGCGTCGACCGAGTATTGTGTCCTATTCCAAGAGAAGCAATGAGGATTGTGTCATGTTCCTAAGATCCAGTACTCACGTCTGTGTCATGTTTCATGTATCATGAAAAAGCAGAAAATAAACAGGTACCTCAAGCACGGCCAAAGTACGCCTTTTGCTTTCCATGACTCATGACACATGAAACATGAAACAGTCCTTCATGACACCTGACACATGACTCATGAAACAGACGTAAGTACTGGAGCTTAGGATCATGATTTACTTTCTTCTTGGCACTGGTCGTTTTCCCTTATCTCTCCCCCCACACCCCGCGCCCCTTATTGGTACTGCTCACTAACAATGTCTGTTCCATTCATTGACCTTAAAGCGCAATACAAGACTATCAAGCGGGAAGTGTCTGAGGCGATCCAGCGTGTCCTTGATAGTGGCCAGTTCATCCTTGGGCCGGAGGTGGAGTCCCTGGAGCAGGAGATCGCCGGCTATTGCCAGACAAAATTTGCGGTTGCCGTCGCTTCAGGGACGGATGCTTTGGAACTTTCCTTGCGCTCTTGTGGTGTGGGGCCAGGGGATGAGGTCATCACCCCGGCGTACGGTTTTATCGCAGCCGCAGAAGCCATCGTAACGGTTGGGGCAGTGCCTGTGTTCGTGGACATTGAGTCTGCTACGTATACCTTGGATGTTTCTGCGATCGAGTCTAAGATCAGCACACGGACGAAAGCCATTCTCCCCGTGCATCTCTACGGACATCCTTGTGCGATGGATCCTATCCTGGCGGTTGCCCAGAGGCATTCGTTGAGGATCATTGAGGATTGTGCCCAGGCGATTGGAGCCATGACCGGTGGCCGCAAGGTTGGAGGGATCGGTCACATCGGATGCTTAAGTTTCTATCCCACGAAAAATCTGGGCGGCTATGGCGATGGCGGAATGGTGGTGACCAATGATGCCGACATCGCCGATCAGATCCGTTTGCTTCGCGGTCATGGCAGCCGAGAGCGCTACCAGCACCGGATGATCGGTCGAAACAGCCGCTTGGATGAGCTTCAGGCAGCGATTCTTAGGGTGAAACTACGGCATCTTGACTCATGGAACGAAGCCCGCCGTAACCGAGCGCTTCGCTATACCCAACAGTTTTCCAAGAGGCCTATCCCTGGACTGATCCTACCTCAGGAGCTGAGCGGATGCCGTCATGTGTATCATTTGTATACCTTACGCACACCTCAACGAGAAGCCATCCAGCAGAGATTAGCTGGCTTGGGTGTGGAAACTCAGGTTGCCTATCCCCAACCTTTAACCGCACAGCCCGCGCTTTCCCCTTGGATTCCCAAAAATTGTCACTGGCCTAGCTCTGAGGCAATCTGCCGGGAGGTTTTATCAGTCCCTATCTATCCTGAACTGACTGCCGAACAAGTAGACTGGGTCGTGGAAACCTTCTTTCAAGCGCTGGATAAAGCTGGGTAAAACCGCCGCTTGACGGACTACTGGAAAAATATGCAGATTCTAATTACAGGGGGAGCTGGATTTATAGGATCGCACTTGTGCGATCGGTTTATTGCGGATAAGCACAAGGTGATCTGCGTGGACAATTTCATCACCGGTGTTGAAGCCAACATCGCTCATCTCATTGGACGTCCTGCCTTCCGTCTTATTCGCCACGACATTACAAAACCTCTCGAGATTTCCGATTCTCTCGACTATGTGCTGCACTTTGCTTCTCCCGCAAGTCCCATCGATTATCTGAAATACCCCATTCAAACGCTTAAGGTAGGATCCCTGGGAACCCTAAACGCTTTAGGCATTGCCAAAGCGAAAAGAGCGAAGTTTCTCCTGGCCTCAACATCCGAAGTCTACGGTGATCCTCAAGTTCATCCTCAGCCAGAGACCTACTGGGGCCATGTGAATCCGGTTGGACCTCGAGGAGTTTACGATGAAGCCAAGCGGTGTTCTGAGGCTTTCACCATGGCCTATCATCGGGAACACGGGCTGGATAGTCGCATCGTCAGAATCTTCAACACCTATGGTCCCCGGATGCGAATGAACGATGGTCGTGCCATTCCCGCATTCATCACGCAGGCGCTGGAGGCAAAGCCCTTGACCGTTTTTGGAGATGGTTCTCAGACCCGAAGTTTCTGTTATATCGATGATCTCATTGAGGGTATCGTCAGGCTAATGGCCGCCGATTTCAATGATCCTGTCAATCTGGGCAATGCCGAGGAATGGACGATTGCCCAACTGGCCCAGGCCGTTTTAAAACTCATCCAGGGCTCGGCAGATGCCTTGAAATTCCAGCCTCTTCCGATCGACGACCCCAGACAACGCAGGCCTGATTTGGCTCAGGCAAAGAGCTTGCTGAAATGGGAGCCCAAGGTTAGCCTCAAGGAAGGGCTGACGAGCACCGTCGGGTGGTTTCGGCAACAACTGCCGATTGCTCGATGATGGACGTTGCCTCTCAGGGTGGTTTGCCTTCACGCTTTTATGGCTTCAAAGTATCCCTCCGCGTTTGTCTGCTGAATTTCAGTAGTGTCCCATTGTTTTTGAGATTTTATTGCTCTTCTCGTCGATAAAGTTCGCCGAAACGGTTGAATCGACTTCAAGCAAAGATCATGTTTTTATGACAGAGCTCAACGAGAACGCCTTCGAAAATTGAAACGTTGGGACAGCAGTGGCTGAATTTAGGGTATTCCATACGACCTACGTTCGGAAGATCTCTTCTCCGGAGAGAGTAAGTCTGAATCCTACCACAAGCTGGAAGTTCAGAGTTGTTAACGGAAGCCTTCAAGACGATTCGATGCTCAGCCTCAATGGTATTAACATTCCAGCGATAAATAAACCTATTGCATAATTGGTTTTTCAAGCACCACGTCCGACAGAGTTTGAGCACAGAAAACTTATTGCGCAACAGGTCTAATGTGTGATTGCAAGAGCTGACCCCTTCTTCTTGGAGTAGTCCAAATAACCTGTGCTTGTGCAAGTTGCAGACTACAAGCCTCAAGATCAAAGAGCATCTAGGGTGAAGTTAGCGGACAATGTGTAGAAAAATTGGGAATATCTTTGTATTGGGTAGTGGATTTTCTGCCAGTTGCGGACTGCCGACACAGGCAGGGCTTTTTAAAGCGCTAATAAACCAAGCGGATCCCAAGGATGTTCCACGATTGCGGAACATGCTGAAGCTTTTCTTCCCGCATATCGATGAAACTGCCGACAGCTATCCCCCGTTTGAACAATTCCTGAGCCTGCTGACGGCATCGCTGGATCTCTCCTCTGATGAAGAGGGGTCCTTGGCTATGTTCCCACGCGAGCAACAGGAGAAAGTTCGACAATACTGTCTCCGCCAGCTCCGGATGGTACTGGTCGACAGGAGCGAATCATACCGTAAAAACGAATCAGCGATCCAAAAATTTGTAAGGTGCTTGAAGACAGGAGACACAATCATTACGTTCAATTGGGATGTTCTCATCGAACAAGCACTCCGTCACGCCAAGAAGAACTTCGGATTCTTTTCTCATGCAGACATCACGCTACTGAAGCTTCATGGAAGCTTGGGCTGGTATCTCTTAAAGGACATTGACCGTGACAAACTTCTCGAGTTTGACAAATTTGACGAAACTTTGGGTGCCTTAAAGCCTGAACACCTCAACTCTCTTCTCGACGTGCCGTCATTGCCCTATATTGTCACTCCGGAACACCAAAAAAGACCATCAGAGAGACGGGCGATGAGGCCTATCTGGGAGCAGGCATATGATAGGCTGGGGCGAGCAGCGAGAGAGGAAGGTAGTAAGGTTGTGGTTGTTGGTTATTCCCTTCCTCCGGAAGATTTCGATGCAAGGTTGCTCATGCGAATGGGCATTGGCGCTTGCGGGGACGACAAGAAGATGCTCCACATCATTGATCCGGACACTGAGGTTAAAGCTCGCTACTCCTCTTGTATTACTTCTAACATCAAGTTTTACCAGGGGCGCTTCACTGGAGATGAGCTGCCGAAGATATTAGCTGAAGACTCATAGTGATCAAATCAACCGTTGGTCATAGATTGGGAAGAAATTCCGGTGACACAGACAGAAAAACTGAGGCGTTTCTGCGGAGGATGTACCGGGGTTTTCAATTTGCTGCGCCTCGCTGCTGGAAAATCAGGGACGGGTCTATTTTCTGGGCGGGACTGGGGAGGACGTGACATGAGTCAGGATCATCGCAAGCGCTTCGGAGTCGATTCATGAAGGTCGTGATTCTCTGTGGAGGATTGGGCACGCGCCTGCGGGAAGAAACCGAGTATCGACCCAAACCCATGGTGCCAATCGGGGGACGGCCGATCCTGTGGCACATCATGAACCGGTATGCGGCTTACGGGTTTCATGAGTTTGTCTTGTGCCTGGGATACAAGGCGCACATGATCAAAGATTATTTTTTGCACTTCCGGACAGAAACGAGCGATTTCACGCTGCGTTTGGGCCAGGGCCACCAGGCGATTGAATACCACAGTCCCCAGCATGAACGCGACTGGGTAATTACGTTTGCCGATACCGGAGAGCAGACGATGACCGGAGGCCGTGTCAAACGTATCGAGCAATATGTCGATGGGGATACGTTCATGCTGACCTACGGGGATGGGTTGGCGGATATCGATATAGCCGAGGGGATCCGTTTTCATAGGCAACACGGCCGGATGGGGACGGTGACCAGCGTGCATCCGGGAACCGGGCGATTTGGTGAGCTCGTCTTGGCTGGCTCCGAGGTCAGGGATTTTATCGAGAAGCCGGATCAGCACGAAGGATACGTCAGTGGAGGTTTTTTTATCTTCGAACGGGCGTTCTTCCGATACCTGCAGGAGGACGATCTGTGCGTCCTGGAGCGCGAACCACTCCAGCGTCTTGCGCGGGACGGTCAATTGATGGCTTATCGTCATCACGGCTACTGGCAGTGCATGGACACCTACCGTGACTATCAACAGCTCAATGAGATTTGGCATCAGGGACAAGCGCCTTGGGGTATAATCAAACATGCTTCTGAGGCACCTGCAGGGACCAAGCGCAGTCACCGATCGGGCTCCCCAAACGTTGCACAACCCTTGCGGACATCCCCGGCTCGATCTGAATCTCAATGAGCACGATAGACGCTGAGTCCATCAAACAAGAGATCCTGGCGAAAGTCCGCGACTATTTCAAGCAGGCGCATGAGCGCAAGGTTTTTGTGCCCTTTCAGACAAAGATTCCTTATGCCGGACGTGTCTTCGATGCTGAAGAGATCGTGAACCTGGCTGATGCCGCATTAGAGTTCTGGTTGACCTTGGGACGATTCGGACAGGAGCTCGAGCGAAAACTCAAGACATTCTTTGACGCCCGGGATGCCCTTTTGGTTAATTCAGGCTCTTCTGCGAACCTTTTGGCTCTAGGAACCTTGTGCTCCCCCCACTTGGATCGTCACCTGAAGCCAGGCGATGAAGTCATCACACCCGCCGTGACGTTTCCAACGACGCTGGCTCCCATTGTTCAACACCAGCTTATCCCTGTTTTTGTGGATTCTGAGACAGGTACTTACAACGTCGATCCTCAACAGGTCGCTGATGCGATCTCCCCGTCAACGCGAGCGATTGTGGTGCCTCATACCCTCGGCAATCCCTGTGACTTGGACGCGTTGATAGCGCTTGCCAAACGTCACGAGCTGTGGCTGGTGGAAGATTGCTGCGACGCTTTGGGTTCCACTTTTGATGGACGGCACGTGGGCAGTTTCGGGGATCTGGCGACGTTGAGTTGTTATCCCGCTCATCAGATGACGATGGGGGAAGGGGGAGCCGTGATCGTCAACCGGCAGCGTTTTATCCGTCTTGCGCGATCCATCCGGGATTGGGGGCGGGACTGC
This sequence comes from Candidatus Omnitrophota bacterium, assembly GCA_023247255.1. GTDB lineage: Bacteria > Omnitrophota > Gorgyraeia > Aquiviventales > Aquiviventaceae > JAHFGV01. The sequence goes on from JAHFGV010000006.1 coordinate 45,996, forward strand.
TGGTGTGCGCCGGGAGTCAGCGACACCTGTGGCAAGCGCTTCGGCTGGCAACTGGGTGAGTTGCCTTTGGGCTATGATCACAAATATATCTACTCGCATCTGGGATACAACCTCCGGCCAACCGATCTGCAGGCAGCCGTAGGATGCGCCCAGTTTGAAAAGCTGGATCGCTTCATCGAACAGCGGCGTCGCAACTTCAGACGATTGCGCGAAGGTCTAGCTATTCTGGAAGAATTCCTCATCTTTCCCAGCGTGCATCCCAAGGCTGATCCTGCCTGGTTTGGATTTCCGATCACCTTGCGCAACGGCACCCAGCGCTCGGCGCTTGTGCAGTGGCTTGAGGCTGCGAAGATCGAGACGCGGATGATCTTTGCGGGCAATATCCTGCGGCAGCCTGCGATGGCCGGTGTTCGTCATCGGGTGCACGGGCAACTGCGCGTGACGGATAAGGTCATGACCGATGGTTTGTTTCTGGGGGTGTATCCTGGCCTGAGCGATGCGATGATTGATTTCGTGGTCGAACGGGTTACGGGTTTTTTTCAGGCTTCACGCGTCGGTCGTTCAGCGATTGTATCTGCCACCTAAAAACGTGTGGACACAACCGATGGCACAAACGTCACCAGCGAACGTTTCCTCACAACAGACGTTTTGGCAGGACCGAACGGTTTTCGTCACCGGAGCCTCCGGCCTGGTAGGTTCTTGGGTGTTGAAACGTCTCTTAGCGCTGGGCGCCGATGTCGTCTGTCTCTTGCGCGATTGGGTGCCGCAGTCGGAGCTGGTGAGGGAGAAGTTGCTGGAACGAGTCAAGATCGTCCGCGGGGATGTTTGCGATCAACAGATCCTGGAGCGGGTGCTGGGAGAGTATGAAGTGGAATCCGTCATTCACCTGGCTGCGCAGACGATTGTGGGAGTGGCCAACCGAAATCCGGCTGGGACATTTGAAACCAACATCCGCGGCACATGGACGTTGCTGGAGGCTGCTCGAGTGAGTCCCACGGTGAAGCAGATCGTCATCGCCTCATCCGATAAAGCCTATGGCGATCAGCCCAATCTGCCCTATAATGAACAAAGCCCACTGCAAGGAAGGCATCCCTACGACGTCAGTAAGTCCTGTGCGGATCTATTGGCCCACGCCTATGCGACGACGTATCAGTTGCCACTTTGCATCACCCGCTGCGGCAACTTCTATGGTGGGGGCGACTTGAACTGGAACCGTATCGTCCCTGGAACGATCCGATCCGTGCTGCGCGGCAAGCGTCCGGTCATCCGTTCGGATGGGCGGTATCTTCGCGACTACTTATATGTCGAGGATGCTGCAGATGCTTACACGTTGCTCGTTGAACGTCTGGCGCAATGCCCTGAGCTTCGTGGAGAGGCGTTTAACTTCTCGAACGAGCAGCCGATGACGGTTATCGAGTTGGTAGAAAAAATTTTGACCTTGATGGGTTCCTCCCTTGAACCAGAGATTCGCAACGAAGCGACGCATGAGATTCGGGATCAATACCTCAGCGCCCGCAAGGCCCGTGAGGTGTTAGGCTGGCAGCCGCTGTACGGTTTTGAGGAAGGGCTCAAGAGAACCGTTCAATGGTATGAGGCGTTCTTCGAAATTCCTGAAATTCAAAGGCAACGTTCGGAAGGATTGGATCCTTGTGAAATGCCAATTCCTGGGCCAGGAGATTCGATATGAAACTGTCCGATTACGTCGTCGATTACCTTGTGGGTTTGGGCACGCGTGATGTGTTTATGGTGATCGGCGGAGCCTGCGCGCATCTGGCACACTCCCTCCACGATCGTCAGGATATCCGCTACGTCTGTGTACAGCATGAACAAGCAGGGGCGATGGCTGTTGAGGCTTACTCTCGGCTGACCGGACGCTTGGGAGCGATGCTTGTGACAAGCGGGCCCGGGGCGACGAATCTAATCACGGGAATCTGTGGGGCCTGGTTTGACTCCATCGCCTGTTTATTTCTCACAGGACAGGTCAACACCCACGAGCAGCGAGGACCACGGCCAGTCAGACAGGTGGGATTTCAGGAGACGGATATTGTCAGCATCGTGAAGCCCATTACGAAATATGCCACGATGATCGATCATCCGGAACGCATCCGCTATGAACTCCAGAAGGCGACTTATATAGCCCGCTGCGGACGTCCCGGGCCTGTTTTGCTCGATATTCCGCTTGATATCCAGCGAGCGGACATTGATCCCAATCGCCTGGAGGGTTTTGATGCTCCGGACTCAGAAGATGCCCTATCGATTCAAGAACTACAGGCAAACGTAACGCAATGCGTGGAATCACTTGAGTCCGCCCAGCGGCCCGTGCTTTTGGTCGGAGGAGGAATTCGTCTGGCAAATGCCCAGCAAGAGATTCGTCAGGTTGCCGACCGTCTGGGGATTCCAATCGTCGTCTCCTGGAGTGGGTTTGACCTCATTGCATTCAACCATCCGCTCTCTATCGGACACTTGGGAGTCTACGGCTCACGCGCCGCAAATTTCACCGTTCAAAACAGCGATCTTTTACTGAGCGTTGGCTCACGGTTGGATACGCGCCAGACTGGCGGTAAACCGAGCACCTTTGCCCGGCAGGCCAAAAAGATCATGGTCGATATCGATCCGGGCGAGCTTCACAAACGACGCGGGCTGGATGCAGATCTGGCCATTGCCGTGGATGCGAAGCGCTTTCTGCAAGTGCTTCTGGAAAGCCTTCCCAAGAAACACCAGCGAGCCATCACCTCTTGGGTACAGCGCACCCAACAGTGGAAGCGCCAGTATCCCACGGTGCTGCCAGAGTATTTCCGTCAGGAGCGCAACGTCAATCCTTATGTCTTCATTAAAACCTTGTCTGCGGTGCTAGACGCCGAGGCCGTGGTCATTACCGACTGCGGCGCTAACCTTACTTGGACGATCCAGGCCTTTGAAGTGAAAGAAAATCAGCGGGTGTTATCCACTTTCGGAAATTCTCCGATGGGCTATTCCTTCGCCGCTGCGATCGGTGCGGCCATCGGGCTGAATCGTACGATCATTTGTATCATCGGAGACGGCGGTTTTCAGATGAACATCCAAGAGCTCCAAACCGTTTTCCACTACAAGCTTCCGATCAAAACATTCATTCTCAACAACCATTCCTACGGTATCATCAAGCAGTTCCAGGATATGTATTTCAACTCCGTGTATGTCGGCTCAGGCGAAGGCTATAGCTGTCCGGATTTCGTGAAGGTCGTCGAGGCGTATGGGATTGCGACGGCGCGGATCTCAAGCCACAGCTCTCTCACCGAGCAGATTCACCAAGTCCTGCGCCAGCCGGGTCCTGTTGTGTGCGACGTGGTTTTGAATGACGATGCCAAGCTGACTCCACGCCTGGAATTTGGCAAGTCGATTGAGGATCAGACCCCGTATCTTTCTCGCGAGGAATTTATGTCAAACATGATCGTTGCGCCAGTGCCGGAGTCAATCGAACAGGAGGTGAAACATGTCTGAGGAACGCAAGAAAGTAACCCTGCACACCCTCTATCGCCTCAAAGCTGAAGACAAACGAGCGGTCTACATCACGGCTTATGACTATCCCTTCGCCCTTCTTGCGGATCGTGCCGGCGTGGATATGATTCTAGTCGGGGATTCCCTGGCCATGACCGTTCATGGGTATTCGACGACGCTGCCGATCACGATGAACGAAATGATCAGCCACGCCAAGGCCGTGACCCGAGCCGCCAAATCGGCGTTTGTCTTTGGCGACATGCCTTATATGTCGTATCAGCCGTCGGATCGAGACGCGATCATCAACGCGGGGCGGTTTATCCAAGAAGCGGGTTGCGATGGAGTCAAATTGGAAGGTGGCCGTCGCGTGCTCAGTCGAGTCAAAGCCATTGTCGAGGCCGGGATCGTTGTCCAGGGGCATCTGGGATTGACGCCGCAAAATCTTGGGCAATTGGGAGGCTATCGGGTCCAGGGTAAAACGAAGGAATCTTATCAGGCACTCCTCGATGATGCCAAGTCCTTGGAAGCTGCCGGTGCTTCGTCTTTGCTTTTAGAGGCGATGCCGGCCGTAACGGCTGCAAAAATCAGGGAGCAGCTTTCTATCCCTGTATATGGCATCGGTGCCGGCGATCAGGTGGATGGCCAACTGGTCATCATCCATGACATCCTCGGACTGTTCGAGCAGTTCACGCCCAAGTTCGTTAAGCGCTACTGCGAGGCTGGAATCCTCATCAAAGCGGCCCTAGAGCAATACGCCGCTGAGGTTCGAGGGGGTACTTTTCCTGGCCCCCAGCAGTGCTATGAGATTGCTCCAGAGGAGCGACAGCGCATCCTTGGGGTTGGGACAACCGCAGTGCCATCTTGAAAACGCCAAGAAGGTCGTAAGCCAAGGTCATAAAAAATCAGAAGAATGCCCACAGCAGCATCGCAGGTAACTGCTATTTCCTTAATCGAGCAGGATAGCGAACGCGTAGTTTCTGAGGTTGGAGACTCCATCCACCGACTCTGCGGAAAAACGCTTCTCTTGACAGGGGCGAATGGATTTTTGGCAAGTTATTTGGTAGATACCGTTGCATGGATGAACCAGCATGTGTTCTCATCCCCCTGCCGGTTGATTGCTATGGTGCGTTCGCCTATCACGCCATCGGAACGTCTAGGTCACTTGCTGGGTCGTGGCGATGTGCAATTCATCCAGCAGGATGTCTGCGCTCCTGTTCACCTGGATGGTCCTATTAACTTTGTTGTCCACGCGGCCTCCAAGGCTTCTCCAAAAGACTACCTCGCCCACCCTCTGGAGACGATGGATGCTAATGTCATTGGGACCCGGCTTTTGCTTGATCTTGTCAAGGCGCAACGGACTGGGCGTGTGCTCTTTTTGAGTAGCGGTGAAATCTATGGCAATGTTTCTGCTCAGTTCATTCCGATTCAGGAAGACTGTCCTTGGAGTATGCCTCCTACTGACCCCCGAGCCTGTTATGCCGAGTCAAAACGATATGGGGAGGCTTTGTGTCTTGCCTATTGGCGGGAGTATCAAGTCCCAGTTAATATTGCACGAACATTTCATGTGTATGGGCCTGGGCTTCGCTTGGATGATGGAAGGGTGATGGCGGATTTCTTTAGGCACCGTCTCGAGAATACCCCCTTGCGTGTCTTAAGCGATGGCAGTGGGGTTCGAGCTTTTTGCTATGTGTCTGACGCTGTGACGGGGTTCTTGAAACTACTGCTCTCCGACTGCCATGGGGAAGTCGTAAATATCGGGAATGATCAGGAACCCCTCTCGGTTCGTGAACTGGCCCTGTTGATCGCAACACTTGAAGATCCTCAGTTGCCTGTCAAGTTCCAGTCTGTTGCATTGCCCGAGCATTTGCGCGGAAGCCCTTCACAAGTCTGTCCGGACATCAGCAAAGCTCGACGCTTGCTGCACTTTGAACCGCGCGTCGGGCTACGGGAAGGGTTGTGCAAAACGCTTCAATGGCATCGGGCATGCCTGGGCAGACGATGATCGAGGAAGACAACGCAATGCTATCCGAACGCACGAGTCGCCAGGCAATCACTTCTGTCAGTGCAAAAGCACCACCGCTTGTGTCGATCATCATTCCTGCGCGAAATGAAGCGGAGAATATCCCGCGGCTTGAAGCGGAATTATTAGCAACGGTCGATTCACTGCCCTACGCGTTTGAATTCCTCGTGATCGATAATGCCAGTGAAGATGGCACCGGAGCATTGCTCAAAGCCATCTGCGCTCGTGATCCTCGGTGGAAATACATACGATTCAGCCGAGACTTCACGGTGGAAATGTCGCTGACGGCCGGATACCATCTCTGCTCTGGAGAAGCCATCATCGTCCTCCATTCCGACCTTCAGGATCCTCCAGAGACCATTCCGCGGTTTCTTGAGAAATGGCACGAGGGCTACGATGTCGTCTATGGGGTGCGAACCGTTAGACCTGGGGAGCCAACGTGGCGCAATGTGGCGGTTCATTGGGCTTACCGCTGCATTGCCTGGGCCTCAGACGTCCCAATTCCACTAGATGCTGGGGATTTTCGTCTCATCTCGAAACGAGTCAGGGATGCCCTGGAGCAGTGCGGGGAATACAACCGCTATATGCGGGGCTTGGTCGCTTGGCTCGGATTTCGGCAGGTGGGCATTCCCTATGAACGGAGGCCGAGGAAAGCGGGTAGGAGCAATGCCCCCTTCTGGCATTTGGTGTCGTTCACCTTCAATGCAATCACGAGTTTCTCTCTAAAACCGCTTCGGATGTTTACTTTTATGGGTCTGTTGCTACTACTGCTGTCGGTGGGTGCGCTTCCTATCTATGTCGTTCTCTACCTCATCGGCTCCCCGCCGCCGGGCATTACGACCATTATCGTTTTATTATTTATCGGCATCGGCTTAAACAGCTTAGGCATTGGCATCTTGGGCGAGTATCTGGGCCGAACCTATGCCGAGGTGAAAAGAAGACCCCTGTACCTCATTCAAGAAACGGTTAATGTGGATGCCCCTGCGATGTCACAGGAACTGGCTCTTTCAGGAAAGAGAGAGGATCTTAAATGATAACGGCTAAGCAACAGCAAGTCTTGGGATACATCACGCATTACGTCATGGAGCATCAGCGTGCGCCGCTGATCCGTGAGATTCAAGAAGGGTGTCAGATCAGGTCCTATAAATCCGCGATTGACCGTTTAAGCGCCCTGGAACGCAAGGGGATCATCAAGCGTCTTTCCAACAAGCATCGCGGCATCCGCTTGCTTCAACAACCCACCGCAGGCTCCCCAGCCGTGGAAGCAGTCCCAGCCCTTCAGGAGGTTCGCTAATGTTCAAAGATGGAGAGATCAGGGAGCCGAATAACTTAAGCTTTTTGAATGGGAAGACCCTTTTGGTTACCGGAGCAACCGGCTCATTTGGTCAACAGTTTACAGAGGCGGTGTTACGCGATAGCCATGTGAAGGCTCTGCGGATTTACTCACGCGATGAGCTGAAACAGCACCATATGAGCCAGCTGTTTTCGGATGAGCGGTTGCGATTTTTTATTGGGGACGTGCGCGATAAGGAACGTTTGCGACGAGCCATGCACGGTGTGGATATGGTCGTCCATGCCGCAGCGCTTAAGCAGGTTCCTGCCTGTGAATACAATCCTTTCGAGGCCGTGAAGACTAATATCCTCGGGGCAGTTAACATCATTGATACGGCCATTGACTGTAACGTGCAGCGAGTGATTGCCCTAAGTAGCGATAAGGCTGTGAATCCGATCAACCTCTATGGAGCGACTAAATTATGCGCGGAGAAGCTGTTTGTACAAAGCAACGCCTATTCTGGGCTGGATGGGACCCGTTTCAGTTCGGTTCGGTATGGCAACGTCGTGGGCAGCCGGGGCAGTGTTATCCCCTTGTTCCTTCAACAACGCACCCAGAGACTGGTTACCGTAACCGATAGGCGGATGACGCGTTTTTGGATCACCTTGGAACAGGGGGTGAACTTTGTCTTGCGGACCCTGGAGTTGATGCACGGCGGGGAAATCTTCGTGCCGAAGATTCCGAGCATGAACATCATGGACCTAGTCGATGCGATTGCGCCCGATTGCGAGGTTCAATTTACCCAGATTCGTCCTGGTGAAAAACTCCATGAAATACTCATCTCCTCGGATGAGGCGCGACACACCCTGGAATTCCCAGACATGTTTGTCATTCAGCCCATGCATCCTTGGTGGAAATGTGATAACTGGAAAGAGGGCAAAGCCCTTCCGGACGGATTCGTTTACAGCAGCAACGCCAATCCACAGCAACTCAGTGTGGAGATTCTTCGGAACATGGTCGCTAGTCTCGGTGAGATGGAAGAATTCGCATCAACCGCAACGGGAGGCGCACCTGTCATGAAAGACACCAATGGCGACTGAGGTTATCAGCTCCAAACCTGTTTTTAGCCATCCAGCGCTTGCGCTTTATGGAGGAACACCGATCAGGACTCGGTTTTTGCCCTATGGGCATCAATCGATCGATGAGAGCGCTATCCAGGCGGTCGTCCAGGTGCTTCGTTCTGATTGGATCACCACAGGCCCAAAGATTGCGGAATTCGAAGAGGCTATTGCGGCCGTTGTTGGAGCGCGGCAAGCCGTTGTGTTTAGCTCTGGAACTGCCGCTTTGCACGCCGCAGCTTTCGCGGCAGATCTTGAGCCTGGGCAGGAGGCGATCACAACGCCGCTTACGTTTTGCGCAACAGCCAATTGTATGCTCTATCAGGGAGCAAGACCTATTTTCGCTGACGTCTGTCCTGATACGCTTCTGATTGATCCCTGTGAGGTGGCTCAACGCATCACGCCTCGCACGAAAGCAATCCTTCCCGTCGACTACGCAGGGCATCCCGCGGCGTTAGGGGAATTCATGGAGCTAGCCAACCGTCATGGGCTTGTGATCATCGAAGACGCGACTCATGCCCTGGGAGCCACACATAAAGGGCGCAGGGTTGGAAGCATCGCGCACATGACGGTATTTAGCTTCCATCCAGTGAAGCACATCACGACAGGAGAAGGGGGCGCTGTCACCACAGACAATGTCCAGCTTGCCCATCGGCTACGGAAGTTTCGGAATCATGGAATCGACTACGACCCACAGCTTCGTCAACACCACGGAACCTGGTATTACGAAATGGTGGAGCTTGGATATAATTACCGATTGACGGATATCGGCTGTGCGCTTGGGCTTTCACAGTTGCGATCCCTTGAGGCGAATCTTGCCAGACGACGCGCTCTAGCGGACCGGTATACAGCGGCCTTAGCCGATCTTCCTGGCTTGACTCCCCCGGTGGTTCATACAGACGTTGAACCCGCATGGCATCTGTATCCTGTTCGGCTTGAATTAGCGAAACTGCGCGTGGGGCGGGAAGAAATCTTTCGGGCTTTGCGCGCGGAGAATATCGGCGTCAACGTGCATTACATCCCCGTGCATCTTCATCCCTACTATCGCGCTCGATTCGGATATCGTGGGGGGGAATACCCCGTGGCTGAAATGGCCTACGAGCAATTGATCAGCCTGCCGATGTTTCCTGGCATGAGCGACTCAGATATCGAGGACGTCATCGAAGCACTGAGAAAGGTCATGAGCTACTATGCCCGGTGATTCCTAAGGACATTGCCTTGCGCTTGTGGCTCGTTTGTTCACGAGCATCCACATTGTGCCTGGCATGACCGTGTGGTATTTTGAAACATACGAGAGGGGATGAAACATGTCTGTCGAGATCATCGCGGAAGTTGCGCAAGGCTACGCAGGCGATCCAACGCTCGCACGGCTGCTTGCACGCTCAGCTGTACTTGCCGGAGCCGATGCCGTGAAATTTCAACTCGTCTATGCCGATGAGTTGGCCACGCCTAATTACCCCTATTACGCCCGATTCCAAAAACTCCAGATGCCCCAGGACGCCTGGCACTGTGTCGTGCAAGAAGTTCGGGCAGGGAAACGGCGGCTCTATCTCGACGTCTTTGGCGAGCGCAGTCTTGGCGAAGCCAAAGCCATGGGTGCTGACGGAGTGAAGATTCACAGCACCGATTTCTTCAACGACGACTTGGTGCGCGAGGCGCTGGCGTGCATGAGCCGCGTTTTTGTATCGCTCGGGGGTATTAGCGCGGATGAATTAGAGGAATTCCTGCACAGGCACCATCTGAGACCGAGTGATTCCCTCTGTCTGCTCTACGGATTCCAGGGATTTCCAACACCGATTGACTCCAACCATCTGCAGCGACTAGGTACCTTACGAGTGCGATTCCCAGGGTATCCGTTCGGGTTCATGGATCACACAGACGGTAGCGATGAGGAAACCATGACCGTTTCCTTGGTAGCGTTGGCGTATGGCGTGCAGTGTATCGAAAAGCACATCACACTGGATCGCACCCTGCAACTAGAAGATTACATCTCGGCGCTTGACGGGGAGCACTTTCGTCACTTCGTGCAGCGTGTGCGCCAGCTGGAGAGCGCTTTGGGAACGGAGTCGCTAGAGCTGAGCGCACCTGAGTGGGAATACCGACGCAAAGCCGTGAAGACCATCGTTGCAAAACAGCATCTTAAGCAGGGCGATGTGGTGACACTCAATCAACTGTGCTTCAAGCGGGCAGCAGAGAAGAGTTCCGAAACATCGATCTACCGGCTCGATGAGGCAGTAGGCCGGACGCTAGTGGCCGACGTCGCCCCAAACCAATCACTGACCCGGGAAATGGTTCGATGAGACGACTCGTCGCGACTCTCGCCTGCCGAGTGCAGGGCAGTCGGCTTTACGGCAAGCCGCTGCAGCATTTGGATGTAGAGAACAGGGTGACGATTTTAGAGCACCTGATTAGTCTTATCCAGACGCTGCCATGCATCGAGGCTGTAGTCTTGGGCATCGCTCGAGGAGTAGAGAATGAACCGTTTCGGGACATCGCACGACGCCGGGGCATTGCCTTCATCATGGGAGATCAGCGGGACGTTTTGCAGCGGTTGATTCAGTGTGGGCGCAAGGCCCGTGGCACCGATGTGTTTCGGGTCACGACGGAGTCGCCGTTTTTCTACTACGAAGTCGTTGCGGACGCCTGGCGACGACACATCGAAGCAGGCAATGACGTGACTACCTTCGACGGGGTACCCGCGGGCTCGTTTTTCGAAATCTATAGTCTCGAAGCCTTGGAGCGATCACACCGACTGGGGGATAAGAGGCATCGGTCTGAATATTGCAGCCTCTATGTCCGTGAACATCTCAAGGACTTTCAAGTTGAGGTGTTACCGATTCCTCCAGAGCTTGAACGCCTGGATCTGCGCTTCACGGTCGACTACCCGGAGGATCTGGTAGTCTGCCGTCAGGTGTACGAACATTTCAAAGCCCAGGCGCCACGCCTGCCTCTTCGCGACATTATTCGGTATGTAGATAGCCAGCCTCAGTTGAAAGCCCTAGTAGTACCCTATGTCGTCTCAAAACGACTCTGGTTTCTTCCCAGCCGTGAGCCAACTTGCTCTGCCGCCACCTGGTCTGCCGGTCAGAACCAGGCATCTAGCAATCTTAGCAGGCTGCGGAAAAACGCCACGCTTGCTCAAGGCTCGAGGCTTTTGGCTAGAGATCCAACGAATCGTTGATTGTCAATCGTCGATTGTCGATTTGTTGGTAGTAAAATGTGGAGTGCCACTGCGAGACGCTCGTCGGCTTCGTAGAGGACTGACTCAACAAGGTAAACCAGATGGTTTCGCATATCCAAATCGGAGAACGTCGGGTGGGTCAAGGTGAGTCCGCCTACATCATTGCCGAAGCGGGGGCCAACCACGACCGCGACCTGAAGATTGCGCACCGGTTAATCGACGTCGCAGCCGAGGCAGGGGTGGACGCAGTGAAATTTCAGACCTACCGCGCTGAAACGTTGTACTCGCGTTTCACCCCTCGTCTAAAAGAGATGGATGAATTTAACCGTTCCCCTGCTGGAGAAACGCCATTTGAACTCATTAAACGCATCGAGCTGCCGTGGGAGTGGCAGGCAGAGTTGCATGATCACGCGGTGGATCGGGGTATCGATTTCCTGTCCACGCCCTTTGATCTTGAAGCGGTGGATGAGCTTGCGAAGTTTGGCGTGAAAGCGTTCAAGATCGCGTCGTATGAAATCGTCTACTACGCCCTATTGAGGGCAGCGGCTAAGTATCAACGTCCCCTGATTGTCTCGACTGGAAACAGTAGCTTGGCCGATGTGGAGCTAGCGGTGATGACGATCCGTGAGACCGGGAATCACCAACTCATTTTGCTGCATTGTATCAGCCAATATCCGGCCCGGTTTGAGGACCTGAACCTGCGTGCTATGCAAACGCTCGCCCACGCATTTGCTATGCCTGTGGGGTTCTCCGATCATACCCTTGACAACACAGCAGCTGTGCTTGCAGTTGGGCTTGGGGCGTGCTGTTTTGAAAAACACTTCACCCTCGATCGCCGTCGTAGAGGACCCGATCACCCAAGTGCGCTTGAACCGGACGAGCTGGGTAAATACGTCCAAGCGATTCGAAATGCGGAGAAGGCCTTGGGTTCTTCAGTGAAACAAGTGCAGCCCTCAGAGGAGGAAAACCACAGACTGGGTCGGCGAAGTCTTCATGCCTTAGTGGATATCTCGGAAGGAACCCGCATTACGGCAAAGATGTTGACGGTTAAACGCCCTGCCTTGGGCATTCCTCCAAGCCAAGAGCCTCTCGTGATAGGGCGAGTCGCCAAACGAGATATTCGCGCCGATGAGTGGATCACATGGGAAATGATCTGATGGGTCTTGCGTTGGAAAAACTGGAACTTCCTTCAAGAAAACAAGCGTAAGATGGCGTTGAGCGTGGTCATCACCGGGGCCTCTGGTTTTTTGGGTCAGGCCTTACTCGATACAGTCACCACGAAGTGGCCCACGGCCAAGGTCTACCCACTCCATTCGCCCCGAGCCGGGGGCATCGATCTGGCGCACCCAGATGCGCCGGATCAATTGGCGGCCACGATCCATTTGTCAGACCCCGGCGAGACCATCTTGATCCATGCTGCAGCGAAAATCGCCTGGGATAGCCCGGATGGCTTACTGGACAATGCCGCGATGGCGATTCATGTCGCCGCGTGGGCGCAAACTGCAAGGATTGGTTTTTGTGTGCTGGTGAGCACGGTGAGCGTGTATGCGCCCCTTACAGCAACTGATGTCCAGACGCCGTGCAAGCCCACGACGATGTATGGCCTTGGAAAATGGGCCGCGGAGGAAGTCTGGCGTCTGCGGGTGCCGGAAAAGCGCAGCGCCATTGTCCGGTTGGCTGGGCTCTGGGGATGGCAGCGTATGTCCACGTTATTTTGGAACCGCCTCCTTTTGGCGGCGGGGCAGGGGTCTGCGGCTGCCGAGCGGTCTGTGGTCTATCGAAGCCGAAGTGTCCGAAACTACATCTCTGTCCATGAAGCCAGCGACTGCCTCCTCCAAGTTGGGACAAACCGCATGAGTGGACTATTCCTTGGCGCCGGGCGGGATCCTGTCACCACCGGCTCCTTTGTCCAGGCACTCCAAGCACTGTCCGACTCCAGGCTCTGTGTGGATTGGGCGGACGATGGAGGAACGGATGAGCGCCTCTATCATCCAAGCCCCGAGCTGCTCCCGTGTCTTGCGCCCTTTCCGGAAGTGCTCTCGCGTGTGTGGTCCAAGCAGCCGGATTGGGTCTTGCAACGCTCATGAAAATCGGACTCATGTCAGACATCCATGGGAACAGTCCTGCGCTGGAAGCAGTGCTTCCAGTGCTGTTCGCTGAGACGGATCAGGTGTTCTTCTTGGGCGATTTATGTGGATATTACCCATTCGTGGAGGAGTGCATCGCCCTCTGGGATCACGAGCGGGTTGTCGGCGTTCGCGGCAACCATGATCAGATACTCCTGGACTGCCTTCAACATCACACCCCTCCTCCGACAACTTACCAAACCCGATATGGATCGGCGTTGGCACGAACCCTTCAACAGATCTCTCCCTCCTCAGTGGCACTTCTCCAGGGACTTCCGATTTCTCGAACGCTCACGATCAATGGCAAGGTCCTTGCGCTCTACCATGGAACACCTTGGGACCCATTGGAAGGTCGCTTGTACCCAAACGATGACCACCTCGATCGCCTGGTGGATCTGCCTGCGGATATCATCCTGTTAGGTCATACCCACTACCCTTTCACCAGACGGTATCAGGACAAACTGATTGTGAATCCAGGTTCAGTGGGACAACCTCGGGATCGAAGCGGCGCCAGTGTGGCGATTCTGGATCTAGCAACAGAAGTGGTGGAACACCGTCGTGTGTTATTCAGTCCTCAGCGACTCATTGATGATGCGCGGCAGCATGATCCTGGAGTGCCGTACTTGGTCGAGGTGTTGACCCGGCGATGACAGAAGCCATTCAGGTGCTTGTCACAGGCGTTGGAGGCGATTTAGGTCAGGCGTTGGTGAAGGCCTTGCGGCTCAGCACGAGGCCGATCGTGTGTCATGGGAGCGATGCGGATGAGGCAGGCGTTGGGGCTGTATTTGTGGAGAGTTTTCAGATACTCCCACGGGCAGAAGATCCGAGTTATGTCAACGTGTTAGACCGGGTTTGTGGTGCCTTGGGTGTTGACGTGGTGATTCCTGGGAGTGAGCAAGAGATCGCTGTCTTGAGTCAACTGGGTCAGCCACCCCGGCTGCCGTCCGGCATTCGAGTCATCTGCCAGCAGTGGAGCTGGATCGAACGCTACGGTGACAAACTCACGTGTATGCAAACACTCACTGGGCATGTTGAGCTGTCGCCATTTGCGGACGGCGCTGATCGTCAGGCAGTGGCCGATGTCATTCAGCAAGTCGGATTCCCGGTGGTGGTGAAGTCTCGCCGCTCCAGAGGATCGCGAAGCCTACGCGTGGTCCACGATCAGCCAGAGCTGGACCGAGCGCTCAAGGCCACATCGCTTCCACTTCTCCAGGCTTTCCTCGATGACTCAGGTGGAGAATTTTCAGTGGGGGTTTTTGCGTGCGAGCCATTTTCGTCAGCCATTGCCTTCAAGCGCCAGTTGGGTCCCAGCGGGTGTTCTTGGTTTGCCCAGACCTCAACGGATGCATCGGTCCTGGACTACGCCATGGCAATTGCTCGACTCTCCCACCTCAAAGGGAGCGCGAACATTCAGGTCCGAAAAACGTCACAGGGGGTTCGACTGCTTGAAGTCAACCCGCGCTTTTCCAGTCTCGTTGCGGCGAGAGCCGCTTGCGGATTTCGGGATGTGGAGTGGGCAATCGAGTTGGCCTTGGGGCGGAGTCTTGAGCAACCCGATGGGGAATTTCGGCATCTTCGCTTCCGTCGTTTCTTTCATGAACTGGTGGATGTCGGGGAGGGTTTCAAGGCGGTTGCCCAATGGTCCCCGAGGGAAATGCCGATGGCGTGTTGGAGGGTTAAGCGGTGAGGGCGTCTTTAGTCCTTCGGGCGGATGGCGGTCCACGTATTGGAGCGGGCCATGTGATGCGCTGTTTGGCTCTGGCGCAGGCGTGGCAAGATACTGGCGGGCAGGCGGTATTTGTCATGGCCGAGCCCACCCCCACGCTGGAGGCACGAGTGCAAGCCGAAGGTATGCAGGTTATCAGGATTTCCGCAACACCTGGGAGCCATGATGATGCTTGCCAAACGGTTCGGCTGGCGCGACACCTCGATGCCTCCTGGGTTGTAGTGGACAGCTACCAGTGGGACACTGTGTCCCAGCGAATCGTAAAGGATGCGGGTCTGAGACTTTTGGTCATGGATGATATGGGTCAGGTGGGACGTTATGAGGCGGACTTGATCCTCAACCAGAACTTGCATGCCCACGAAGGACTTTATGCGAACCGACCCTCTACCTGTGAGCTCTTGTTGGGAGGGGAGTATGTCTTGTTACGAAGAGAATTTCTCCAATGGCAGGAATGGAGGCGGGAGATTCCTAGCGTTGGGCGCAATCTGCTGATCATGTTGGGTGGCAGTGATCCAGAAAATCTGACGCTTCGCTTGATCGAGGCGTTTCACACTATGGAGATCGAAAAGATTCAGGTAGTAGTAGTCATCGGAGGCATGAATCCGTACTATTCTCAATTACAGGAAGTTATTAGGAGTTGTCGGGTTCCGATCCGGTTGGAACGTGAGGTGACACGGATGGCGGAGTTGATGGCGTGGGCCGACGTAGCCATTTCCTCAGGAGGCACGACCGTTTGGGAATGTGCCTTTATGGGGCTGCCCACTATTGTCGGTGTCATCGCAGAGGTTGAGGATTATCTAGTGAGTGGGCTCCGGAGGCATGGACTCTTTCTGCATCTAGGCTGGTTTAGAGAAACACCGGTGGAACAGCTTATGAACCTGCTGACGGTATTGACGAATGACCAACTGCAGCGTCAACATATGAGCGAGCTCGGCCGACGACTTATCAACGGTCAGGGGTGCCAGAGAGTACTCGGAAGGATAAGGAATGGGAAGTCCGCTGACTGGTAAGCGTATTCTTGTAACGGGCTCATCGGGGGTTATTGGACGTGAGCTTCTGACTCTGCTGGCCAACACCGACGCCGAGATTCTTTCGGTGGATCGCTCTCCCCTTCCGACAGTGCTGGGTGAGCGCGTGCAGCATCTACAGCGTGATATCGTAGCCGATCCGTTGGAGGCCCTTGGTCGCTTTCGTCCCCACTGCTTCTTTCATCTGGCAGCGGCGTTTGAGCGCTCCAAGGAATCTCCCGCATTCTGGAATACGAATTGGCAGGACAACGTCGTGCTCAGCCATCGGCTTCTTGAAGCGGTGAAGGCCTGTGACGAGTTGGCGGTGTTGGTCTTTGCCTCGAGTTACTTGGTTTACTCGCCGGCGCAGTATTTGTTTCCCGATGCCAGGCCGCATGCTGTGCGGTTGCCTGAACAGGGCACGGTGACACCACGCAATCTCTGTGGCGCGGCGAAGTACTATACGGAGCAGGAAATCGACTTTGTCAAAGCGTATTTCCGCCCTTCGCTTCGGACGGTCCATGCCCGAATATTTCGCGTCTACGGATGCGGGTCGAGAGATGTGATTTCCCGATGGGTGCGCGCCGGACTCGATGGCCAGCCAATCGAGATGTACAACTCCCAGAATCGCTTTGATTTTATCTTCGCCCGTGACGTAGCTGAAGGGCTCATGAAGTTGGCTGAATGCCCCCAAGCGAAAGGCGCCGTCAACATTGGGACCGGCTCCTCACGGAGCATCCATGAGATGGCGGCCCTCCTAAGTGAACAGCTACCTGTCATTCGATCGCTGATCCGAGACACTGGACAACGGGAAGACATCGAAGCCAGTTGCGCAGACACGACGAACCTTGCGGCGCTCACCGGCTGGACGCCCCCCACGACGTTAGAAAAGGGACTCGGAGCACTGGTAGAGTTTGAGCGACAGCCAAGGCTCTAACCGCTTGACGTGCATTCCATGAACATCCTAATTACCAGCGCCTCCAGGAAAGTCAGCTTGATTAAGAGCTTTCAGGAGGCGCTTAGAGAAGAAGGGAACGGGCAAGTCATCGCAGTCGATGTCAGTGCACTTGCTCCAGCCCTCTACTTTGCCGATACGCATTACCTCGTGCCACACTCCAATGAACCTGAGTTTCTTAAGGTATTGGTCTGTCTCTGCCAGCAGCATGAGGTTCGGTTGGTGGTTCCGACTCGGGATGAGGAACTCGCGGTGTTTGCACGACATCGCGAGCGGTTCGCAGAAGTCGGGACCACGGTGCTGGTTCCCAGCGAGAAGACGGTAAACATCTGCCAAGACAAACACGCCTTCGTAAGGTTCTGTCACCAGCATGGGTTTGCCACTCCCGTGAGCTATGACCTGACCAATCTACCTGCCCAGCTTTCTTTCCCTCTATTTGTGCGACCACGGACTGGAAAGGGAGGACGACAGGCAGTGCCGGTTGATTCACAACAGCAGCTTGAGCTACTCTGCAGGCAAATCAACGCTCCACTTGTGCAGGAGTTTCTGTCTTGCGCCGAATACACCGTAGATGTGTTTGCCGATTTCTCAGGAAGGGTGATCTCTTCGGTACCACGGGAACGCCTTACTGTCGTTGGAGGAGAGGCTGTCGTGAGCCGAACTTCCAAAAATCCCCTGCTGATTGACGAAGCGACCCGTCTGGCTACCGCGCTGGAGTTGATCGGTCACAACACGATTCAATGTTTCCTAGACAATGACAAAGTGAAATTCATCGAGGTTAATCCGCGGTTTGGGGGAGCGGCGCATCTGGGATTCGCGGCCGGGGCACCGACCCCACAATTTTTGGTCAAGCTGCTTAAAGGTGAAGCGCTTACACCCAATCTCGGCACCTTTCGGGATAATTACGTCATGCTGCGCTACGGTGAGGATTTCTTCCTAGAAGGTGAGGCGGTCATCGAGCAGAACTTCCAATGAAGGCGGTGCTCTTCGACCTTGACGACACCCTCTATCCAGAACGTGAGTTCGTCACAAGCGGCTTTAGGGTTGTGGCGCGCTACCTGAGTGCACGGCATCCACTGAATAATGAAGAGGATCTGGTTCGCCAGATGTTCGCGATCTTGCAGCGCGAGGGTAGAGGGCATGTGTTCGATCGGCTACTCGATCATATAGGGCTAAATGGATCCGTGTCGGTCATGACCTTAGTCTATCTCTATCGCTCCCAGCAACCGTTACTCCACCTCTACGACGATGTTCTACCAACACTGAAACAGCTTCGAGGTTTTGGCATGCGCTTAGGTTTGCTGACGGATGGGCAGGCCTGTGTCCAGCGTAATAAAATCGCTGCGCTGGATTTGGCTGATCCGTTTGATGTGATTATCTGTACAGATGAATTAGGCCGGGATTGTTGGAAACCCGCGCCCGTTTCTTACCAGGTCGCCTTACAGCTCTTAGATGTGTCCCCGGGGCAGGCCATCTATGTCGGTGATGATGCTTCTAAAGATTTCGTGGCTCCGTATGCTTTAGGCATGATGACGGCACAAATCATCCGGTCCGACAGACCGCAACGCCAGGAGTCACCGGCTTCTGCCGATGGGGCTCATTGGGTCATCACGCGGTTGGAACAGTTGACATCAATCCTTGGGGTACCAGCCAATGTCTTCGGGTGAGCCGTTTATCGAGATTCGTGGGCGGCGGATCGGGCCGGGATTTCCCACCTATATCATCGCTGAAATATCTGCCAATCACCGGCAGCGATTTGACGATGCGGCAGCTCTTGTCAGGACAGCCAAAGATGCTGGGGCGGATGCTGTCAAAGTGCAGACCTATACGCCGCAGACGATGACCATTGAGGGGGATTCTGATTTGTTTCGGCACGGTGCTGGATCTTTGTGGGCTGGCAAAACACTCTATGAGCTTTACCAACAAGCCTATATGCCTTGGGACTGGCAGCCGCGTTTGAAGGAGTTAGCCAGGGAACTTGAGATAGAATGGTTTTCTACGGCCTACGATACAAGCGCAGTCGAGTTCCTCGAGGCTATGGAAGTGCCAGTTCACAAGGTGGCTTCTTTTGAGTTGGTGGACATCCCATTGATCAGTATGATGGCGCGGACTGGAAAGCCGCTGATTCTATCGACGGGAATGGCCAGTTCTGAAGAGATTACAGACGCGGTGCACGCAGCGCATCAAGCCGGTGCCACACAGGTGGCGTTGTTGAAGTGCACCAGCGCCTATCCAGCTCCTCCAGAATCGATGAACCTCCGTGCGATTCCGCATTTGGCAAGGGCATTTCAGGTGCCCGTGGGACTCTCCGACCATACGCTGGGCGTTGCTGTGCCCATTGCAGCAGTTGCATTAGGAGCCTGCCTCATTGAGAAACATCTGACCTTGTCGCGAGCATTGCCGAGCGCGGATTGTGCTTTTTCGCTGGAGCCTAATGAATTTGAGGCGATGGTAGAAGCCATTCGGACGGCGGAACGCGCGATGGGACGAAGCGACATTGGGACCACGGAGCAGGAGAGCAGCAGTCGCGCTTTTCGGCGCTCATTATTTGTGGTGAAAGCCGTGCAAGCTGGCGAGGCGTTCACGGCGCAGACGATTCGTTCCATTCGTCCTGGCCATGGCCTGCCCCCAAAGTTCCTCAGTCAGGTGCTTGGGCGGCGAGCGGCACATGCTATCGCTGCCGGAACGCCGCTTGCCTGGGATCTCATCGAGACTGATGGAACATCCTAAGCAGGCTGCTGAAAAAGGCGCATCTGCTGCGTTGCCAGCCTCGCGGCTTCGTCAGCGTACTTTTCAGTACGCCTCCTCAGCCGAATCGAGCTGCGCCTTGCATCTCGCACCTTTTTGAGCAGCCTGGGTATCACGCGAGTTTTTCCGCAGCCTGCTAGTGCTTCGACCAGATTGACTTGATGGGTTACCATCAAGTCAATCCTGCTCAGCACAGTGGTGAGATATCCAACAAAACAAAATGGTCGAACCACTAGAGCCAAGGCGAAACCGAGTATGAGTCAGACGAAGTTGGCTCGCTGTTTCGCAGAAGCGCTTGGAATTCAGGAACAGGCCGTAACAGACGAGTTGGCATATCAGACCATCAAAGAATGGGATTCCGTGCGGCACATGGCGCTTGTGGCAATCATCGAGCAGACGTTCAACGTCATGCTCGACACCAACGACATCATCGCCATGAGCAGCGTGGGAAAGGCCAAAGCGATCTTGGCGAAGTATGGCATCGACTGTGATGCTGCTTAAAGAGAAGGTCGCCATCGTCACCGGAGCAAGTCGAGGCATTGGCAAGGCGATCGCCACAACGTTTGCCAAACAGGGAGCCCAGTTGGTCATCACGGGCCGCAGTAGCGCCATTCATGAGGTAGCCTCTGAGCTGTCAACGCATGGAGAGCGAGTCGTGGCCATGCAGGGTGATCTTAGAGAGCCTGCCCACCGGCGTGAGGTCGTGATGGCCTGTCGTAAGACGCATGGCCGTCTCGACATCCTGGTCAATAACGCGGGAGTGCTGATTCATGGTCCGCTTGGGATGACTCTGCTTGAGTCCATGCGAGACGCCTTCGAGACGAACGTAACTGCGGCGATGGCGCTGACCCAATATGCAATACGCCTGATGAGTCCTGCTCGTGATCCCTGCGTCATTAACCTTGCTTCCTTTGCCGGCACGCGTGGCCAAGAGGGCCTTGCGATCTACGCAGCCAGCAAGGCTGCGGTCGTTGGATTTACCCTCTCGACGGCGAAAGAACTAGCCTCCCAGAGAATCCGCGTCAATGCAATCGCCCCGGGCTTTATCGAGACCGACATGACCCAGGCGCTGCCCGAAGCGATCTATCGCACCATGACTGAACGGATACGGCTCGGACGGATCGGCGTGCCCCAGGATGTGGCGAATTGTGCCTTGTTTCTGGCATCGGATCTTGCTTCCTATATCACAGGCCAAGTGATCGGTGTAGATGGGGGCCTGCTAGCATGATCGATTTTATTCGTCAGCATCGTTCGAAGCATCCAGCCGTCATCGACACAGATCGAAACCAAGTGCTATCGTATGAAACGCTCTATGACCAAATGGAGCAGATTGCTCTGGCCATCCGCCACCTGACAAGGGATCGAACGCTGGTGTTTCTCCACTCCTCAGCGACGAGTGACTTCCTCATCCTGTACCTCGCGTGTCTTTTTAATCGCGATCCGGTATGCTTGCTTGAGTCCGGCTTGCTGGAAGCGACGGAGAAACTGCTCGCCGCGTATCATCCGAATCTTGTGCTGAGCCCACCCGGAATGTCAATTCCAGAGGGATACAGCGATGCTGGCAGAATCCCGGGCACCTGCTACAACTGCGCTGTGCCGAAATCAAACCCTGCCCCCCAGAAACTTCATCAGGATCTGGCTCTGTTGCTGCCGACGTCCGGGACGACCGGCAATCCTAAATTGGTGCGACTGACCCAAAAGAACCTTCAGGCCAACGCCCAATCCATCGCACAGTATCTGGACCTATCACCCGATGAGCGCTCCATCCAGGGACTGCCTATGCACTACGCCTATGGCCTGTCGTTGGTCAACTCGCATCTGGTGGCGGGAGGGACCATCGTCTTGACTCGCTGGTCCTTCCTGCAAGCCGAGTTCTGGCGCACCTTTGACGCCCAGCGGTGCACGTCGTTTGCGGGTGTGCCGTATATGTACGAAACCCTTGATCGTCTTGCGTTCGATCCCGCCTGTCATCCATCGCTGCGGACCATGACCCAAGCGGGTGGGGCGTTGCGTCCGGATATCGTTCGCCGCCTTGGGCGCGCGGTGGCGAAGGCTGGCTGTCGGTTGTTCATCATGTACGGCCAGACGGAAGCAACCGCTCGGATCAGCTACGTACCCCCACAGCTCCTCCAGGAGAAAATCGGCTCCATCGGAATCCCTATTCCTGGAGGAAGAATGGAACTTGCTGAACTTGAGGCAACTGAAGGGTTAAAAGAGCTTGTCTATTTCGGCCCCAACGTGATGATGGGCTATGCGACGTCGGCGGCATCCCTAGCGCAGGCAGACGAGTTACACGGGAAACTCTTTAGCGGTGATCTGGCACGGGTGGATAACGATGGTTTTTTTTATATCACCGGACGCCTGAAACGATTCGCAAAGCTCTTCGGCCGGCGGATCAGTCTGGAGGACATTGAGGCAAACTTAGAGTCCTCATTCACCGTGCGTGCCGCGGCGATCGAGGCTGATGAGCATCTGAGCGTCTACATTGAGGGAGGGGATTCCTCGGATGCTGATAGGATCAGGCAATACCTCGCATCGTGGTTGCAGATGAGTCCGATTGCTGTGACGGTCAAGCCGATCGAGAGGATTCCAATGACTTGCTCAGGAAAGAAAGCCTATCCGGCGTTACTGGTGGAGGCGGCTTAATGAGCGCAATCGAGCTTGAGCTTCCGGTCATAAGTGATTTTTTTGACCTTCCACCCTATGGGCTGCCACAATCGCAGAAGGCCCAGATGCTCGTGATTCGTCTGCGGCAACTGTGTTGGCATCATTATGAGCGCTGCGTCATCTACCGACGACTCATCGAGCGGGTGTTTGGGGGCGAGGACGCGCTGAACTTCGAGCGATTGGAAGAAGTCCCCTTCATCCCCGTCCCATTGTTCAAGACGCATGCGTTGCGCAGCGTTCCAGCGGAGGCCGTTGTGAGAACCCTCGCCTCAAGCGGCACGAGCGGTCAGGTTCTCAGCCGCGTCGAGCTCGATCGTGAGACCAGTCAGCGCCAGACTCAAGTGCTGGTAAAAATCCTCCAACATTTCCTCGGGCCTCGTCGCTCCCCCATGGTCATCTTTGATCGGAAAGTGGCACTCGATCAGCCAGGTCCCTATCCGGCAAGGGTCGCGGCTCTATTGGGGATGATGCCCTTTGGGCGCGATCCGTTCTTCGCCTTAAAGGAAGACTTGTCGCTGGATATTGAGGGTTTGAGCGCCTATCTTGCACGGGCGAGTGGAGCGGGCGGGGAGCGCGTGGTCGTCTTTGGGCTTACTGCGATTCTCTGGCAAGCGCTGGTTTTAACTATGGAGCGAGAGGGAAAGAAGCTACATATCCCTCAGGGTGTGCTCATCCACGCGGGAGGGTGGAAGAAACTTCAGGATGCCGCTGTGGGAGCCGAGGAGTTCCGGCAGAGGGTCCAAGCCGTCACAGGAATCTCGCGCATCCTCAACTTCTACGGGATGGTAGAGCAGGTGGGAAGCATCTTCTTTGAAAATCCGCGGCATTACTTGCAGGCCCCTGTCTATGCTGAGGTTATCATCCGTGATCCCATAACGCTGCGGCCTTTACCCGTCGGCGGCGTGGGACTGGTTCAGGTGCTCAGCGCGATTCCCACGAGTTATCCCGGCCACTCTCTCCTTACTGAGGATATGGGGGTCCTTCGCGGAGTGGATGATCCAACGACAGGGATGAATGGACGGTACTTTGAAATCCTGGGACGCGTTCCGCAAGCTGAGGTGCGTGGATGCAGCGATACCTACCCGACTCAACACTCAACGACGTAGAGCTTGGCAGTCAGGGCCCTCGCGCTGAAGAAATCCTCAATCGTCAGCAGAGCCCCACCCCCGATGCTTCGCTTTGTCCCTTGAAATCGCCGACAGGCGATTTCAGGGATCCAATCCCCGACAAACTCCACATGTCAGGGAACGAAGCAAAGCCTGGGGGTGCTATGGCGGGGCTGCGCATCCTGGCTCCCCGAAAATCTGAGAGTCCTCTCGCGGATTGGCTGGCTTCGTGCCGGTTTTCAAACACCCATCCCTTTGCGGCTTCACGCATCCAGTTGCTTGGGGCATTCTCACAACGCATCCTCAAAGATCCGATTCTTCGCGATGAGCCCTCAAGCGTAGCCCTGGCCTACTACTTACGCCCAGCGAACATTACGAAAATCGCAACGCATGCTCAAGCACGCGCCAAGCTTGATCCTTCCGTTCTCTGGGTGCCTTGCGGTGGGGTGTTCCATGTGGCTCCGGCTAATGTGGAGACTTTTTTCATCTACCCTTGGGCTTTGTCCTATCTTTGCGGGAACAACAATCTCGTTCGCCTCTCCCTGGAGGAGCAACCGGTAACGATGCGGCTGCTTGAGTGCCTAAACACTCTGATGGAAACCGAGGAGGAACTCTCTCATACAAACCGGTTTGTGACCTACCCGCACGATCCTGAGATTACCAGGCTGTTCTCCGACTGGTGCGCCCATCGCATCATCTGGGGAGGGGATGAGGTCATTAGAGTCCTGCGCTCGATTCCACTGAGCCCTCATGCGACCGAGCGTGTCTTTGGCTCGAAATTCTCCTACGCCGTCATTTCGGCAATGTCCTTTCAGGAAGCTGATGAAGCGACGCGGCAGCAGGTCATCTCCCGGTTTTTCAACGACATGTTCTGGTTCAACCAGATGGCCTGTTCCTCTCCCCACGTGGTATTCTGGGTTGGCACGAAGGCCGATGGGGCGCGTGCAGTGGCAGCGTTCAATCCATTGCTGGGTGCTGAGGTTTTGCGTCGGGGATATGCCCTGCCACCACAGCTTAGCGTCCGGCGGCTCTCGCAGGCCTTTGAACTTGCCATCCAGGATGACGTTCGGGTTGATCTTAAGCATCCGGGATTCGCGAGTATCGATGTGCCACAGCTGTCTGTGTTGCGCAAAGAGCCTTATGGAGGAGGACTGTTGCACCATGTCCAGATCGATCGTTTGGATCGACTCCTTGAAGTCGCAGCGCCCAAGGACCAGACCATCGTCCATTTCGGCTTTCATCCTGATGAACTGCAAAGTCTGGCGTTTCGCATCGGCTCTCGAGGGGTGGATCGTCTTGTGCCTATCGGTGAGGCACTGACATTTGAGGTGGTATGGGATGGACAGGATATGATCAGCGATGGTTTACGGAAGGTCGTGATTCGATGCTAACTGAAACTGCCAAGCCGCGTGTCCTGATTGGACTGCCAAGCGACATCTTCCTTAGAAATTTTGTGGAGACGAAGGCGTTTACGAGTCTGAGTGAACGCTTTGAGGTCTTCTGGTTTACCACCGAGGCGGTTCGCCATGCGCTGCCAGAACTTCCCGGCTTTACCCGCGTGGAATCCTGCAAGATAGATCCACGACGGGATATGATCCGCTACCATCTGCGTTGGTTGGCGGTTTTTGCTGGACGTTCACGCAGTAGGCTTATGCGGTTGAAGGCCTTGAGCGTGGGATCCAGGCGCGAGCGGTGGCCGTATACGCTTCTGAGTGCGCCGGGTGTCTGGCCGATTACGGATGCGCTCGTTGAGGCATGGCTAGGTCAGAACCAGTCGCTTGCGGCGATCTTCGATGCGGTCAAGCCGGACGTGGCGGTCTTCCCCTCGCAGGGCAATGATTCCTTCGCCATCGACATCATGAAAGTAGCAAAGTCGCGGAGGGTTCATACGGTAATGCTCAACTACAATTGGGACAATATGGGATCCAAAGGCGCCATGAGGATCAAGCCCGATCGGCTCTGTGTCTGGGGAGAAGATATGGCAGCCTTGGCGCGGCAGGTCCATCACCTGCGGCCAGAGCAGATTCGGATCATCGGAGCCGCCCAGTTCCAGCAATATTTTGATCCCGAGCAGATGGCTGCCGCATCACGCGCCGCGGCGCAATCCCCTCAGGAGCCACCGCGGCTTTTATTTGCGGGAGCATCTCGAGGTCATCCTGAGGCTCGGTTTCTTAAGACCCTCGATGAAGCCATCGAGACCCATCGCTTGCCAGCGCTTCAGATCATCTATCGGCCGCATCCCTGGCGTGCGCCTCGTCCGCATGAAAACCCCTTTCACGCCTATGGCTACCGTCATATCACGATGGATCGGCAAGTCGCTGGTCAGTTTATGGTCGATGATATGAACGCACCCACCAAGCGCGTCGATTACACGTTTGCGCCCTCGATTGCGTACAACGCCGAATTGCTCCACTCAATCCGTGGGGTCATAACGCCTCTGTCGACTCTCTCCTTGGAAGCAGCCTTGGTCGGCGTACCGGTGCTGGCGATTCACTTTCCCGAGGAACGTTGGCTGAAGGATGCGCTGGATAACTTTGAACACTTACAGCGGATGTGCCGTCAGGTACCCGGCGTCGTAATCTGTCGCGAGGAACCTCGCTTCCTCGAGGCTGTCCGGCAACTCTTGGAACTGGGAGGTGATCCGACGCTTCCGGCTCGGATGCGAGAAGCCATCAAGCCGATTCTCTATGCCGATGGCGCCACGACCTATGCGGATCGGCTCGCCAGCGTTATTGAGGAAGTCTTGGGAAAGCGAGAGAATCTATCCAAGATGCAAGAGCCTGTGGAGTCCTGTATTCCCGTTGAAGGCTGGGTGAGGTAAGTCGAAGATGGAACCAGATAACCCCGCCATTTCGCCCCTAACCCTCGACGATTGCATCACGATATTGTCGATTAACGATTGTCGATTTTCGATTGAACAGCGGGCTTCCAATCGAAAATCCAAAATCGACAATCGAAAATTCCAACGTGTGGGAGTGCCGGTGCTTCAGCGAGCGGGTGGGCGGGATGTCGTTTCCTGAAATCGCAAAACGATTTCTGATTGATGAGATGAAAGTGCTCTTCAATCGAAAATCCAAAATCGACAATCGAAAATTCCAACGTGTGGGAGTGCGGTGCCACAGGCTCATCCCATGAAGCTCCACAGACCCCATCAGCCCATTACGATAGGGACTCAAACAATCGGCCAAGGCTTGCCCTGTTTCATCGTCGGTGAAGTCGCTCAGAGCCATGATGGCAGCCTCGGCCAGGCCCATGCGTTCATCGATGCGATTGCAAGCGCCGGCGCTTGCGCAGTGAAGTTCCAGACGCACGTCGCTGCGGCAGAGAGCACCGTGCAGGAGCCATGGCGAGTACCTGGCAGCGGGCAGGATGCGAGTCGCTATGCCTATTGGAAGCGGATGGAGTTTAGCGAACCTCAGTGGGTAGAGTTGAAATGTCATGCGCAGGAACGCGGCCTGGTATTTTTGAGCTCACCCTTTTCCTTGGAGGCAGTGGATCTGTTGGAACGCGTCGGGATGCCGGCATGGAAGGTCGGCTCCGGTGAGATCAGCAATAGGGTTTTGTGCAGACGTCTCGCATCTTCTGGTCTTGCGGTGTTTCTTTCAACAGGCATGAGCCCTTGGCATGAAGTGGATGAGGCCGTGGCGTATTTCCGCGCACGGAACATTCCTTTAGTGGTGTTGCAGTGTAGCTCTGTGTATCCTTGTCCACCGGAGAAAATCGGCCTGAATGTATTAGCGCAATTGCGAGACAGATACGGATGTCTTGTGGGGCTTTCGGATCACTCGGGAACCATCTATTCAGGATTGGCAGCCGCAGCGGTGGGTATTGAAGTGCTCGAGGTGCACGTGACATTAAGCCGGGAAATGTTCGGGCCGGATGTTCAGGCTTCCATCACGACTGCCGAATTGCGTCAACTGGTGGATGGGGTACGCGTGATTGAAGCCATCCGGTCACACCCCGTCGATAAAGATCAGATGGCCAAAGAACTTAAGCCGCTGCGGGATATTTTTATGAAGAGTATCGTGGCCAAGACAGAACTTCCGGCAGGGACTATTTTGCAGGAAGAACACCTCATCCTTAAAAAACCCGGCACAGGAATTCCTGCGAGTCGCTTGGGGGAGGTAGTGGGCAAGCGACTGGTTCGCTGCCTCCGCTCGGATGAGAGGGTGCTTGAGGCTGACCTGCAATGATCGAAGATCGGACAAATATCGATTTGCGGAATTTATGGATAAACGATAAACAACGACGGCTCCTGAAACTAATCGCCTGGTTGATGGCTGTTGCCGTTGTCACAGTCATTGCTGCCTATTGGCAAGTGAGGCCATGGGTTATCCAAGCAAAGACACCTACGGCAGAGGTAAGTTTTTCTGCGAATCGTCGGCAGGTGCATGTAGGTTCATGCATGCGTCTTCGCTGGAATGTAACTCCAGCCCAGCCGGTGTGGCTGAATGGACAGTCGCAAAATGCCGTTGGAGAGCAATCGCTCTGTCCCCAACGGGAGGGAACTTTTGAAGTTAGCCTAAAGGTGTCTTCCTCAACCGGAGCAGGCAAGAGCTATGTGCTTCCGATTCAGTCCGTTCAACTTGAGCAGGATCGATGGGGAGGGGCAGTACGCATGCTCTTGGCGTTTACGCTGCTTGGACTCATAGTGATCTTGGGTGAGTTATTGATCACCCTGCTCGCCCGAGGGCAGAAAAGCCCAGAGGTTCCTGGTGATTTTTCGAAGGATGCAGCAAGCCCTCTCAAAACCTACAGTTTTGCATGTGGGCTCATCCTCATTGCTGGTCTTGCGTGTTTGATTTTACAACCGCTTGCCCGACTCCTTCCCTTCGATCCGGATAACGTACTCACCCTGTCCATGGCGCAAGAACCTCCAGGCCACTGGTGGACTGGGCAGACTTTGTCCTATTTACCTGTCTATCGCCCGATCCCTTTCACCTTGACATGGCTGCAATATCAATTCATGGGGTTGGAACCCATCGGCTATTTCGTAGTCAACGCCTTGATTCTGATTTCCTGCGGGGTTGCGCTTTTTGGCTTGCTTTACCCTATCATTGGCAGGTTCATTTGCGCCCTGGCAGCGGCATTTCTGTTTTTGACCGATCCACGAACCATGCCGAGCGTGTATTGGATCGGTGAACGTCAATCCAGCCTGGCAGGATTATTGGGTCTGCTGGCCTTAGGGTGGCTTTGGACTCGAACCCATCGGCCCAACAAAAAATCGACAGGATTCTTCGGACAGTTTCTTGTGCCGGGATTGCTGCTGATGGGTTCGATCCTGAGTAAAGAATATGGACTTGCGTTTCTCTTAGCCGTCAGTGTGCACGCATGGCTGCGACGCTACACCTTCTGGAAAAGGTATGTCGGGGTTTGCTTTTTGATAGGTGCCCTTTATGTATTCATACGCGTTGGAACATCGACCATGAGCTTCAAGGTATACAGCGAAGATATGGGATTTTTATTTTGGACCCGACAGGTTACATACAGCAGTCTGCCATTCTTTGAACGGTTAGCGCAGTATAGCTACAATATCGTGGCTACCTTCGTGGGAACTATCGTTCCGGTTTTTTTCAGCGGTTTTGGCGTGCTGAAAGCCCCAAGCCTGCAGGGTTCGATCCAGTTGCTTTTGTTATCACCGGTGCTGCTTTGTTGTTGGATTGCCCTTCGGACCAATCCCCGTTTGGCCCTGGCGTTTTTTAGTTTGGTGATCGGCAATGCCCTTCTGAGCTTTCTCCTCTATCGTGGTCGCAACCATCTGATCGGTCTGATGGGGTTTTATGCCACGGCGGCCGTTGGTATGAGCTGGCTGTTGTCAAGGATTCGCTGGCGAGCGCGTGCGGGAATTGCATGGGGTATGGTCTTGTTTTTGACTGGATGGCAGGCTATGAAATATCGAACGGCCCTTGCGCAAACCTATGTAGCACCCATGAATGAAGTGGATCCGTGCCTGGCCTTACGTACGAAAGAAGTCTCCATGAACACCGTGGAAGAAATCAAGCGACGCTTTGGGCTACCCAATCCTGCGTGCCAGGGATTCCCTCGTGGTCATGAAACGACGTAAAATCTGTGTAGTCGTGACGGCCCGTCCCAGCTACGCCCGGATCAAATCCGCGCTGCGTCATATCCAAGCGCATCCCGATCTCGAGCTACAACTGGTGGTCGCGGCCTCAGCGTTGCTGGATCGTTATGGCAGCGCCGTCGCCTACATTGAGCAGGATGGATTCGACATCGCAGCCCGGGTCTACATGGTGCTTGAAGGGGGCAATCTCACCACGATGGCCAAGACGACCGGGCTTGGCATCATCGAGTTGGCCACGGCCTTCGATAACCTCAAGCCGGACGTCGTGGTGACGATCGCGGATCGCTACGAAACGCTTGCCACGGCGCTGGCGGCCGCTTACGCCAACATCCCTGTGGTTCACGTTCAGGGAGGAGAGGTGAGCGGGTCCATCGATGAAAAGGTCCGGCACGCCGTGACCAAGCTATCGGACATTCATTTTGTGGCCAATCAGCAGGCAGCCGATCGGGTCATACGCATGGGGGAGCATTCCGATCGCGTGTTTGTCACAGGCTGCCCCTCGATTGATCTCGCAGCCGAGGTGCTTCAAAACGCCGAGCTCGATTTTGATCCTTGTGAGCGATTCGGTGGAGTGGGACCGCGCGTGGATACGCGGGAAGATTATCTGATCGTCATGCAGCATCCGGTGACCACCGAGTACGAGGATGCCCAGCATCATGTTCAGGAAACCCTTCACGCTGTGCTTGAGCTGGGGATTCCCACCCTGTGGTTCTGGCCCAACGGTGATGCTGGGTCCGATGGGACGTCAAAAGGGATTCGCATCTTTCGCGAAGAGCATCATGAGATCCCCATCCACTTTTTTCGGCATATGGGACCTGAGGAATTTCTACGCGTGGCCTACCATAGCCGATGCCTGGTAGGCAACTCAAGCGTGGGGATTCGGGAATGTTCTTTCCTCGGTATTCCCACCGTGAATATCGGATCCCGACAGACCGGGCGCGACCGGGCAGGAAACGTCATCGACGTGGATTATAACCGGGGGGCGATTGTCGAGGCTGTGCGCAAGCATCTGGCCAATGGCCGATACCATTCGGATTCTCTCTACGGAGACGGCTCCTCCGGAGGCCGCATCGCCCAACGCTTGGTGAGTGTTCCCTTAACCATTGAGAAACGTCTGACCTATTGATGCCACCAGTGATGCCACCAGACACCGCCACCTACGCGATTGGAGACGTCGATTCCTTCGGTTTGAGCTTGGAGGAAGTCTGCTCCTTTTACCAGAAACACTGGAAGCGCCCCATTGCCTTGGCATTGCCACAGTTTTATCAGTGGCAGTTTCGGCAAAGCCCGGATAATCAGGGCAAGGACCGATGCGTCGTGATCGTGGATGAGGATAAGCGTCTGTGTGGCGTGATGGGACTCAATGAAAGAAGGTTTTTCTTGGATGGGCGCGGACTTCGAGGCGCTGAGCTGACAACTTGGATTATTTCTGAATCCTGTCGCGGGACCGGCCAGAGCCTTGCGATGCTGGAGTATCTTCAAGATCACTACGAGGTACTCATCGGCATGGGAGTGACTCAAGAGGCCCTTCCTGCCTACCTGCGGTGTGGGTTTAAGCAGATTAGGCACATTCCTCGATACGTCCGGTTGTTTCATCAGGCAGAGAACATCCGTTCGATCATTCGCGTGGAGCCCTTTGGGCTATCCCTGATGCGACGCAACACTGCTCAGGCAAACGTTTCTTACCTTGTACGTTCCATTCCCATCGCTGAGCTGGCTATCCATGAGCCGATTCTCCGTCAGCACTTCCATACTTTCAGCCGCGAGGCCGCCTACCTGAAATGGCGTTATACCGACCATCCCGTGTACCGTTATGAAGCTTTCCAGATCGAATCCGGAGGGCATGCCATGGCGGTTGTTTTGCGCGTGGATGAGAAAGAGACTTTGAAGATTCTCCACGTAGTCGATGCATTTGGAGATCTTCAGGCGCTTGCCGCTGTCGTCCATTTCTTGGAAGACTACGCGCGTCAGCACTTAGTGGATCTGGCCGATGTGTATGCCCTCTCGGATACCCTGGGGCATGTTTTTTGGACGATGGGCTGGTACTCCGTGCTTAATGATGAATGGATACAGGTGCCGCATCTGTTTCATCCAATTGAGCTGAAGAGCCCACCCACAACCTCACTCATCGCTTGGGCCAAGCAGGAAATGGATCAGTTGTTGGATCAAACACGGCTCCATATCACCAAAGGAGATTGTGATCTGGATCGGCCCACCCTCCAGTACCTGCAAGAGCAGGATATCAGCCTATAACTGGGCTTTTGCAAAAATAGCCAACGCGTTGACCGAGTGTTGTGTCATGTTTCTAAGATCCAGTACTTACGTCTGTTTCATGAGTCATGTGTTATGTGTCATGAAAAAGCAGAAAATAAAAAAGTGCTCCTTTTGCCTTCCATGACTCATGACACATGAAACATGACACAGACGTGAGCACTGCCACTAATCTCGATGCATTTTGCAAAACCTCAGCTATAAGTGATCAGTAGAACTATGATGGTTCTCACGACGGTGATGTATCATTACGTTCGGGATCTGCCAGGCAGTCGGTTTCCCCGGATCAAAGGGATGCTCACGGATGCGTTTCGTCGGCAGGTGGCTTTTTTGAAAGATCAGTACGAGATGGTTGACTTGGAATCGGCCCTTGCGTTTATCCGAGGGGACTATCAACCGACGCGGAATTTATGCCTTCTCACGTTTGATGACGGTCTTAAGGATCATCTGACCGCCGTGTTGCCGATCTTGACTGAACAGCACATTCAAGGAATTTTCTTCGTCAGCACTTCTTATCTTGATCGGTGTGAAGTCTCAAGCGTGCATAAAAACCAGATTCTGATGGCTGCCGTGCCGTTTGAGGAGTATCGCCAAGAGGCTCTGGTCAAGTTGCGCGAGCTTGCCCCGGAGATTTCAACAGAAGTCTCTGCCGAACACGTTTGCAAGACCTACCGATGGGACGCCCCAGAGGTGGCGGCGTTTAAGTACTTAATCAACTTTGTTCTTTCAGACACTCTGCGCCAGCGACTCTTGAATCATCTTTTTGAACGCTATGTCGGATCCGAACAGGTGATGGCTCAAGAATGGTACTTAAGTTGGCAAGACGCTCAACAGCTCCAAGACGCAGGGATGGTGATCGGCGGGCACGCGCATCAACACAACGTGGCCCTATCGGCGCTGAATGACAATGCCCAGCGCCAGGATTTGGAGCGATGCGCCAGTCTTTTGCGAAGCCGCCTGAAGCCTCAGACCCTTTGGCCTTTTGCCTATCCCTGGGGCAAGCCGGATACTTTTACCCCAGCGACCGTTGAGCTCCTTCAGCGTCTGGGATTTTGCTGCGCGTTCACCACGGTGGTGGGTACGGATGAGTCAGGAGCCGATTGCTTTCGACTGCGACGTCTGGATCCTAAAGACGTACCCATGAAGATGTCTTTGGCTACGTCAAGTTCAGAAATGGACGGTAAATTTCAAAAGATGCCAGTGCGCTGATGAGTAAACCCATCCTTGCCTATGTGGGGCCTGACGAAGGGGTGTCTGCGCTTGAGGAAGTAGCTGCGTCCCGGTTTGATATTCATCGCGTCGTGCCAGAGGCACCATCCATCGCTCAAGGGCTTCGCGTGGCTTCAGCCTTCCTCGATGCCTCGATGAAAGTGCGCATCACTCCATCGATGATCGAAGAGGCCCCACACCTGCGGCTTGTGGTGACCGCCACGACAGGAGCGGATCACATTGATCAAGAAGCCTTGGCTAGGCGAGGTATTCCGTTGTGGACGCTTCGGGAACAAAAGCAGCTTCTGCAAAACCTAACCCCTGCTGCGGAACATTCGTGGTTGCTCCTGATGGCCTGCGCCCGTTTCCTGATTGCGGCGCAAAGCCATGTCTTAGCCGGTGGGTGGGACCGAGCGCAGTTTCCAGGCATGATGTTGCGTGGCAAGACCATTGGCATTATCGGCTGCGGGCGAATCGGTCAATGGATGGCTCGGTATGCGGATGCGTTTGGAATGCGCTGTCAGGGCTATGATCCTTACTTGGAACAGTGGCCTTCCATGATTGATCGAGTGGAACTGGAGACATTGCTCGCCCGTTCGGATGCCATCACCCTGCACGTTCATCTGAGCTCCCATACTCGGGGGTTGTTGCAACGCAAGCACTTTGAACTCATGAAGCCCGGCTGTCTGTTCATCAACACATCGCGGGGAGAGCTCATCGACGAAGGCGCTCTCTTGGAGTGTTTATTCTCCGGTAGGATCGCAGCGGCTGGTTTGGATGTGTTGAGCACTGAGCCGGCGATCGATCAGCATCCTTTGGTGATCTATGCCAGG
This sequence comes from Candidatus Omnitrophota bacterium, assembly GCA_023247255.1. Lineage (GTDB taxonomy): Bacteria > Omnitrophota > Gorgyraeia > Aquiviventales > Aquiviventaceae > JAHFGV01. The sequence goes on from JAHFGV010000006.1 coordinate 79,792, forward strand.
ACCCATCCGAATCTCATCATCACCCCGCACATTGGGGGAAACAGTCCGGATGCCCTGCGCGTCGTCGTTCGGTTCTCGGCGCAGCGGATCCTCGATTATTTCGGTTCGGTATGAATCAGCGGATGGTGGCTTTGGCTGAAACGCTCATCGAAACAAAAGTCCGGGCGACATTCGGCATTCCGGGAAGTGGGCCTTCTTTGCAACTCATCAGTGCCCTTGAGCAGCGAGAGGTTCCATTCCATGTGACGGCTCACGAAGGCTCAGCGGCTATGATGGCGGGTGCCTTCGGATGGAAGAGTGGCAGCCTTGGCTGCTCCATTTCTATCAAGGGCCCTGGACTAGCCAATATGCTTGCAGGAATGACCTCCAACGCTTTTGAGCATCTGCCTGTTTTGAGCATCTCTGAGTCCTATCTCCCTGAGGCTACGCCGATTCGCATGCACAAACGACTGGATCACCGACAGGCGACCTCTTGGTGTGCGAAGGCCTATGCAATGTTGGGAGAGCCGCGTTCTACTATCGAGCAACTCACTCTCTATGCCCGCGAGGAAATCCCGGGTCCGGTTCATCTGGATATCTCCACCAACGATTCTCCATCAATTTTGTCGCGAAATCTTGCAGAAGGAGAAGACAACCTTCCCGATGAGCAGAGTAACGTCATGCGTCTGGTGAGTCAGGCGCAACGACCCGTAGTCATTGTAGGCTCCCTGGCTTGCCGCTGCGATTGGGGGAAACGACTCTCGGCCTTACGCATTCCCGTTTTCACAACCCTCGCTGCAAAGGGGATTTTCGATGAGACACAGCCTCACGCCGCAGGAGTATTCACGGGCGATGGCCAACAACTCTCTCCAGAAGTACGGATCATTTCTCAGTCGGATCTGGTGATTGGACTAGGCCTAAGGAGTCTCGAAGTTCTGACTCCTCGGCCTTTTCGAGTTCCTTCCGTTATCGTGGATAATAGTGGGGTCCGGTTTTCCCAAGGTTTCCAACCCAAACATTTCTGGGGAACAGAAGGCTCAAAAGATTTTGATACTCTCCTGGATGAGATTTCTCTCAAAACATGGGGCGGGGAGTTAGTGGCCGAATCCATCCAGCGACTTCGAAAATTTCTCACTCATGATCCCTGGCTGCCAGCGGTAGTCTTTGCAGAACTCGAGTGTTTGCTACCACAGGTCGGCTGTTTAGTGACAGATACCGGATGGTTCTGCACAGTCGCCGAGCACTTCTGGCGTGCCCGATCGGCGCAAGCGTTTTTTTGCAGCGCGAACGGACGATTCATGGGAACGGCTATTCCAAGTGCTATCGGCATTGCCTTGGCGAATCGACACCAAGTTGTTATCTGTGCCATGGGGGATGGTGGCATCCGTCCTTATGTGGCTGATGTGAAACTGGCTATTGAGGAACGCCTTCCCATACTGTTTCTATTATTCACTGATGGACGTTTCGGCAGTATCGCAGGTAGCCCATCCGCACAGGAATTGAGTCCGCGTGCCACAACGGTTCGATCTCCGTCCTGGTTCCAGGCGATCACGGCTTTGGGGTGTCCCGCCTTTCAAGTACGTTCCCTGGAAACTCTCTCTGATCTTGTGAAGCAGTGGGAATCGTCCCATGGCCCGCTTTTCATCGAGGCTTTATTTGATCCAGAACGATATGCCAAGATGCT
>JAHFGV010000039.1 GCA_023247255.1 Candidatus Omnitrophota bacterium
GAGATACTGCCAGTTTAATGCGTGCAAAAATGGTCGATCAATCTCGCTTAGATCCTCGGAACGCAAGTGGTAAAAGCGCAGGTTGGAAAAGAGATGGTTTTAAGTTGTCAGGGGGGCGTTACGATGCAGCAAATCCGAAGGCTGAGAGTTGGCTCGGTGGAGCACAAGGCAAACAAGGCAAACTGTTTGGTATTCCTTACAACCCAGAATCATGGCAAGAAGCACTGCTTGAATCCTATGCAGGTCCGCATGATTATCTTAATAGTGGGTTCTGGTATGACGCTTCAGGAAATATCCGGCAAGGCATGTCCGCTGTAGAGAGAGGCTTTGGGCAGGTATTGGGCGGGGCTAACGTGGCTGTAGCCACTCCATTTACTGTTGGAAGCTCACTCCCCCCAGAGGCTGCTTTGAGTGTTGCCTATACTGGAATGGTTGTCGATTACGGGAAACATAGAGAATAGACCAAATGATGCGCTATAGACTATCCATTCTACTGGTCTTGACATTGGCGAGTGCTGGTTGTGCATCGCACAGGGCTTTTGTGCAAGCACGAGGCTATGACATAGGAAAACCTGTCAGAGAAGTTCATGCATCGCCAGATCCTATCATCGAGCCGATTGATGACCAGACAAGCCGCTACATCTTCGAGTACAAGGATACAGGGTGCCGTTGGTCCAATGCCGTCGATAATAGAACCGGACGGATCCTGTCGTGGCAATATGTCAGCGATCCTAACCGTTGTTACATGACAATCAGCTTCATAGACTGATTGGAAATAAACGGAATTCCGGGGACACACGACCTAATTCATGAGACGCGAGGATTGAAAAGCTCCGAAAAGCTCCGGGGTCAGGCATTCATTATGTTAACTATTCCCCGAAAAGAAAAATGGTACTGGTTCTAATTTCTCACGAAGACCTGTCCTTCACGGTTGTTCTTTGACAATCTGCTCTCGGCTGAATCTGTAGCTTGCAAATCACGAGTCACAAGCGACGAGCCACGGCTTTTCGGATCAGACCTACGAGCTTCATCCCGACGGCCTCGCCACGAAGTACCTCTTCGCAGGCAGCCAGCGGATCGCGTCGATCAAGACCGATCCCGTCGTCCAGGCAAGCATTCGAGAATTCCAGCACATAGCAGATAGCTCGATAGCACATAGAGAAGAACGGAACTTGCTGGCGAGGCTATGGACGTCGTTAGTTGACGCTCTGGCTACTTGGTTTGCTCCCAAGGCCGAAGCCTCCGTCGCCTCGACGATCCACTACTTCCACACCGATCATCTGGGATCGACGAATGTGGTTACGGATAGCACGGGGACACAAGTCAAGCTCAACGAGTACACTCCCTTCGGCTCAGTCGTTATCCAGCAAGGCACAGCGAGTGTATCCCACACCTTCACGGGCCAATTCCAGGATGAGGGAAGTGGTCTGCTTCTGTTTCCCGCAAGAGCCTACGATCCACAGCTAGGACGGTTCATCCAAGCAGACTCAATCGTCCAAGCGCCGAGTGATCCTCAAAGCCTGAATCGTTACTCTTACGTGCGAAACAATCCCCTGATCCTTGTGGATCCTAGTGGGCATAGTTGGCTGAAGCAGTTCTTTAATAAGTGGGTCAGCCCCTTAGCATTTGGTATTGCTTCCACAGTGGCAGGCATTAACCCCGCGCTAGCAACCCTCTTGGGCGGTACTTCCATCGTTCAGGTCAGACAGGCGATGGAGACTGGCAACTGGAAGCCGGTCCTGACTGGGATGGCGAGTGCGGCTATGGGAGTGGCGCTTAATTTCATCATCCCGGGCAGTGGCTTGGTTTTCAGCAACTTCGCCATCCAGATGGCCTTCCACATTGCCCGTGGAGCGCTCATCGGAGCCTTGGTAGGAGGGATCGGCGCAGAGCTAGGAGGTGGCTCATTCGGAAGAGGTGCAGCCCTCGGTGCCATCACCGGCGCCATCGGTGGCGCCGTCCAAGGCCTCCTCACCTCGCAGCAGTTTACGAATCTCACAGGAGGCTATGGGTTTCGGTCGAATCATGGCGTGATTCGGTCTTTGCGTAGCCAAGGCCAATATCAAGAGGCTATTGACTACAACATCAACCGAAATGGAATTACTTCAGCCCAAGGAGCAAAATACGATCCAGCATTGGTAGGCCGAGGGAATACAAGTACCAAATATGGAATAAGAATCGGTAAAGAGGCATTTGAAAACCCACACGGTTTTGGCTATGGCTTTGGAAAGGAGTATGACAGCTCTTCCTTGACATCCGCGATATACCATGAAGGACTACACGCGCAGGATATAGCAACTGGCCGGGTACCTGCTAATGCGGTGTCTCCAGGCGCTGGGCAAAACACGTATGAAGCGACAATATATGGGCGGACATTAGCTCATGCTAATGAGCTGGACCTATCGCCGAATATGCGAGGGTATAATAGAGCGCAGTATGAAGCTATGTCTGCTGCCGGTGATCGATAGATCCATTTTGCGGAGTTGATGAGGGTTCAAGAACAATGCGCGCAATGACGCTGAGTTTCTTGGTCGCATTAGTCCTATGCTTTGCAGGCGAGCCAATTTGTGCCATGGGCCAAGACATGAAAGCCGAACCGCAAGAGTCGAACATGCTGACTTTCAGCATCCAGACCGATAAGCAGGCTTATCGCTTTGGGGAGCCCATTCTGCTTCGCGGCACATGGGAGAACCGAGGCGAAGATGGTCTCTCAATGAATCGGATGTTTTTTGCCGTGCCTGAAGTTAATCCGTGGCGCGGAGAAAGTGATAGCTGGCGCGGAGTCAGCACGAGCGGATATGGTGTTGCCCTAAAGATGACCGCTCCTTCCGGTGCCAGGATTCCCCAGGTTCTGTCCTTCATAGAAATGGGCTTTCCTCACGCAGGATGGTTCATCTATCTACGCTCAAAAGAAGGATTCTTCTCCAAAATTGCAGACCTTTGGGAGGAATTCGGATCGAACTTGACTGAAGAAGGCACTTACCATATCACAGCGACCTACTTTAACTTTATCGAGCGAAAGAACTTCATCGAGAAAGAGCCAGACCTACCATATGGCAAGGAGCCTTGGACTGGCACTGTGGAATCAAATACCATTGTAATCGCACTCACCAAGCAGACAAAGAAAAAAGGGGACGGTTCTATTTTTGAGTAGCCTGATCCACTCGGGAATGCCGGGAATGACGGGGACAGGATACAGCAATAGCCCTCTTGATTAACGAACGGTCGCAGCAGTGCTGACATCCGAAAAGCTCCGGGGTCAGGCATTCATTATGTTAACTATTCCCCGGAAATGACGGGGACAGTGTACAGCAATAGTCGTTTTCAGGGTTAGCTGACGCTTAGTTTTGTTCGTTGTTCTTTGACAATCTTCCCTCGGTTGAGTCTGTAGCTTGCGAGTCATGAGTCACAAGCGACGTCACCACGCAGTTCGTCTACGACGGCGACGGCGGCCGAGTCAAAAAGATCACGAGTGCCGGAGCGACAACCTTCCTCGGCCAGAGCTACGAGGTAGCTCCAGACGGCACGAAGACCAAGTACCTCTTTGCAGGCTCACAGAGGATTGCATCCCTTGAAACACCGCCAACGCAGCAGATAGCATATAGCTCGATAGCAGATCACTACTGTCCGGTTGTTTTGACCGAGTGTCCCTACAACAAAAGCCCGATCAATGAGTTATAGCCAAAAATGCCTGTCATCGATTTGAGGTTGAATGTAGACTTTGGCCGTCCCGAACCTCAGGAGGGAATGGCCAATGAACGCTGGACGAACCGTCTTTGCGCAGGTGATGGAGTTCCTCCCGTGGTCCGAATTCCGCACATGCGTCAACCGGTATCGTGGGAATTACAAAGTCCGGACGTTTTCCTGTTGCGATCAGTTCTTGTGCATGGCCTTCGCCCAACTCACCTATCGCGAAAGCCTGCGCGACATCGAGACCTGTCTGCGCGCCATCCAGCCCAAACTCTACCACGCCGGCATTCGAAGTCAAGTGTCGCGGAATACCTTGGCCAAAGCCAACGAAACGCGAGACTGGCGCATCTATGCCGACTTCGCCCATGTCCTGATTCGCCTCGCCAGGATGCTCTACGCCGAGGACGACTTCGGCGTCGAATTGGAGAACGTGGCGTATGCGCTAGACTCCACGACGATCGATCTGTGCCTTTCGCTCTTTCCCTAGGCCCACTTTCGGCAACACAAAGCGGCAATCAAGCTCCATACGCTCCTGGATCTGCGGGGCTCGATTCCCTGCTTTATCCGAATCACCGACGGGAAAATGTCCGATGTCACCCTCCTCGATGCACTGGTGTTGGAACCGGTGGCCTTCTATGTCATGGATCGCAGTTACATCGACTACAGCCGCTTGTATGCCTTCACGCAGAGCCTGGCCGGCTTCATCGTGCGGGCCAAGCGCAACCTCGATTACAGCCGCCGTACGTCCCGACCGGTCGACACAGCGAGCGGCCTGCGCAGCGACCAAACGATCGTGCTCGCAGGTCGCAAGACGTCGACCGCCTATCCGGATCCCCTGCGGCGTATCAGCTACGTCGATGTCGACACCGCGAAGCGCTTGGTCTTCCTGACGAACAACTTGATCCTGCCCGCCTTCACGATCGCCCAACTGTACAAATGCCGCTGGCGCGTCGAACTGTTCTTCAAGTGGATCAAGCACTACCTGCGGATCAAAGGCTTCTACGGCACCTCGGAGAACGCCGTGAAGACCCAACTTTGGATTGCCATCAGCGTCTACGTGCTCGTGGCGATCCTCAAGAAAGAGCTTGGACTCACCCGGAGTCTCGGCGAAATCTTTCAAATTCTCAGTGTGACCCTTTTCGAAAAACTTGATGTACGTCAAGCACTTACGACCATCGATCTGCCACATGCGATGTGCGAATCCGACAACCAGTTGACATTGTTCAACTTATAACCGGACAGTAGTGTATCAAGATAATAAAAGCCGTAACCCTCCGCAACCGTAATAAGCAATTTTTATTCATCCGATCATTAGCAGATTGCTGAAAAATGCCAGTCGGTTCAGAGTTCGGGGTTTTGGGCTGGGGGCCAGGACCCGTCTCACCAACGAGCAGTGGTGTATTTGCCACGAACCCTGAACCCAGAACCACGAAAGGTTTTTCCGCAGCCTGTTAGTCTCGCCACACAGGCAGCCGTATAGTAAAGCAAGTCCCCTGTCCTTGTTGGGACTCAACAGCAATCGATCCACCGTGCGAGCGAATGATCCGTTGAGTCACAAACAAGCCGAGTCCTGTACCTGTCTGTTTTGTCGTGTAAAAAGGATCGAAGATTTTCTTGATGATCCCAGGCGCGATGCCAGGTCCGGTATCCGCCACCTTTAATTCAACCTCATCAGCGTCGGGAGAAGCCACAGAAAGCTCGATTTTCCCTCCCTGCTCGCCCATGGCTTGGCAGGCATTGATCACCAGGTTAAGGATCACTTCCTGAAGTTGGTTCTGGTTGCTGCGGACCGGGGGCAGGTTCTCCGGCACATGGACGATCCGCTCACATCGATCCATCTTCACCTGGTAGCCTGCGAGCGTGAGGCTTTCTTCGATCGTTGCCTTCAGATCCACAGGGGCAAGCTCAGGAGGTGCGGGTTTGGCAAAACGCAGAATCCTCCGGGTAATGTCAGCCGCTCGATGACATTCCTCAATGATGCTGATGAGAACCTCGTCCACTTCCGTATCCTTACCCTTGAACCGCTCCAGATACAGTTGCGCTTCCCCGGAGATGATCGTCAGCGGGTTATGAATCTCATGGGCCATGCCGGAGGCCAACTGACCCAAGCTGGCCAGTTTCTCGGACTGAATCATGTGATCTTCATTCTTGCGCACTTCTTCAAAATACATCGCGTTCTCGATAGCCAAAACAGCCTGGTTGGCTAATGCAGAAAAGATGCCGATGTCATCGGTCGTATAGCCGTTTCCGGATCTTTTGGAACCGAGCACCAGAAAAGCCAGAAGCCGCTCGCTGGAGAAACTAGGCACTACCAGTTTCACCTCAAGGTGGCGCATCCAATCGTAGACCCACGACAATTTCTTGGAGTGCGAATCCGGCTGGAGATTTTTACCTTCAAGCTCATCTTCCAGTTCCTCAAGGATCAAAAGATCCTGAGTCTCTTGCAGCATCTGAATGAGAGGATCGGTGGCTTCAACCACCAGCTCCTGTGGCATGGTCTGCCGGTATCGGACAGCCTTCAGTTGATAGCGTTGTTCCTTAGGGTCATACAGAAAAACGCCCGTGTGCGTCAACCCGACGGTGCGATTCACCACATGCACGATGAGCTGACACAGCTTTTGAACTTCCTTGATCCTCGTCATGCCGCTTGCAGCGGTGATAAGCGTTCGATGATAGCGTCGCTGTTCCTGCCAGAGCCTGTGTTCCATTCGCCGGACCACCGATAGAAACAGAATCGGGCTGGCTGAAGCCAGAAGTCCCATGAGTCCTACGGGAATCATCCACCACCAGTCACCCAGCACCGCCTGACAGACATCTTGGTAATTATGTCCTACGATAAAAGGAATCCCCACGACAAGCAGGTAGGTGCTCATGAACGTCAGCCCACGCATCAGGGCCAGGTTGATGTCCATGAGCCGATATCTCAGAAACGCGTAAGTCATGATGATCGGAAACAAGGGTACCGTAAAGTTGCCGTAGGGATACAGATCGATTCCGAAGACGGGAAGAAAACAAGTCGCACCGCCGAGGTAACCCAACACCGTTCCGATCAAAAGCCAACGGACCAGAATCCTTTGAGTCGGCTGCCGGGTCCGTCGCAGATGGCGCCACAACTCGACATGGCTGAGGATCACCACTACCGTGAAGAAAACGATAAAGGGTCCGTAGACTAGACCCGGAGGGGAATCGTAGTAGAACTCTCCGAAGACCTTTCGCACATCTGGGATAAACCAGGCAGTGGCATCCGCAAGCAGGAAAAATACCGATGCGCCGTAGGAAAAGGCTAAGGTCTTGGAGTTGCGGGAATCCGTAAAGGCGAGCACGAACCGGTAAAATAAAACGGGAATAAGGATGACGGCCAGGTGAGTCAGGCGCCACCAAAGAAGCGCCAGATGGGGATCGGTCGTCAGGCCTATCAAAAGCGCCCCAAATCCCCAAAGGCTTACGGAAAAACAGAAGACCGCCCAACGTCGATTGATCCGAGCAGCGCGGTTGGTAAAAAACACCAACCCCGCCATGATCGTACACGAGATTCCGATCAACAGTCCAGAGAGCGCAAACAGATTCATCCGCTCGTCAGTGGTCCCCCCATCGCTACCCCGGTATTTTAATATCTATCGCGCTGTGTTCTCGAAAACGCCCCCGCCATCGGGCCTCGGCCGAAGGCATCGGTCCAGTTGGTCTGCTTCAATGATAGCGTGGGCGGGATGTCGCCCCACACGGGGCATGTTCTTGGGTATTGCAAGCGCATCTATGGGGCTCCATAATTCAACCACTTACTTGTGCGGAGATTTGTGATTCCCTTTTCCCACTTCCAGAAAATGACTCTTTGCACAAGACGGCTCTATGTCAATGTCGTCTCGGAACGCTCAGCGAGCGCCCGCTTGATCGTTTCAGCCAGATCGCGCAGAGAAGAAATCGGCTTATCAAAGTGGGCGAAAGCCCCCAGGCTCAGTAAGCGATCCCGTGTTTTGCCCCCATCGTTGTAGGCTGTGATCATAATCACCTTGGTCTGAGGTTGGCTCTGACGCAGATGCCGTAACAATTCCTCCCCATCCATTCCCGGCATCTTCAGATCCATCAAAACGACATCCGGCTTATGATAGTCGATTGCCTCACGGCCGGATACACCGGTTAGCGCCACATGCACTTCGTATCCACGGACGCTGAAAAATTGATCAATCGTCTTTGTAAACTCAATTTCGTCGTCGATAACAACCAGTCGTGGCTTTTCCATACGATTGCCTCACCAGATCCCGGCAGATCCTTCAGCGGTTTGCTTGCCTCTATATTTTACTGGGGTTTTGCAAAAATACTTCGAGCATTGATAAGCCACTGGCGTCATATCTATAAAACCCCAGTTATTACCTGCCTCACCCGCATATATTCCATACCATATTCACCAGAATTTCAATGCCTAATTAAAAAGACAACTATTCTGGACAAACTAAGCCCCGCAGTTGCTCCTTTCAGGAATGCCTGGAACAGTTTGGTTTTTTAGTTTTGTAGAGGGAAAACCGAGGAAGAAGGTCGTTCCAGAACCGACGGTGCTCTTGACGGAGATTCGATCTGTGTTACGCTCTACGATCTGGCGAACGACAAAGAGGCTCAGCCCTGTTCCTTTGCCCAGCTTCTCCTTAACTCTGCATAAGCCCTGCCTTGTCACGTTGCTCTAACCATGCTATTGATGCTCGCGCAATTGCATGACAGTCTTCACCGTCGAGAAACACTGTCATTCTGATTTATGAGACTCAATAGACTCATTTTGAGCATGGGCACGGAGGGACAACACCTTGTTCAGCAACCAATCATTCCGCGATAAAGATGGTGCGGTCCTTAGGCTTTCATCGACGACGGCACAACACATCAAAGACAAACACCGTATTGCTGATCCAGGGTGATTGTCTCATGGAGTCAGCAACGCATCAAAACAACTCATCTCATGAGGGCTATTGAAGGGGGTGAAATGTTATGGCGCACATCAAGCCCCAACGACTGAGCTTCGCCTATGACAAGATAGTGGACGTTCTCTATGTCTCTGTCGGGCATCCGAAAGCAGCCGTGGAACAACTTTTGGAGAGTGGTGTTATCGTTCGACGAGACCCGAAGACCAACGATGTGGTTGGGTTCACAATCGTGGATTTCACGCGCCACTTCACTTCCCGAAACGCCCAACCTATCATCACACCCATTGGTGCACAACTTCAACCAGTCTAACAGCCGGTCCAGAATATTAAACTGGGACGGGGTGGAACGTTGCGGTGGGAAACTCTAAGAAGAAGGTCGTGCCCTGACCGACGGTGCTCTTCACAGAGATCCGGCCTTTGTTTCGCTCGATGATCTGCCGGATGAAAGCCCGTTGACTCAGAATAAAGTGTTACCGAAGGGTTGATTCGTTGACTCATAATGATGGTTACCGAGCGAGCTGTCGGATTCTCCTGATTTTTTGATCGATCGCTTTGCGCAGGTGGAAGGGATTGAGCGAGTGAGAGCGGTCAGTAAGCTTATCTTTGGTGCGCTGCGAGAGGTGTGTGGAGTCCAGGATTCGAAGGTTCGGGGTTTTGGGATCATCGTGGACTTTGATGATTTTAGAGCGGAGACGGCGTTTGTCCAAGAGCTTGGTGGAAGGCAGGAAAAAGTCGTGGAAGAGCCGCCACTCAGTCGTGTAGAGATCGTTGAGGAGCTCGACCAGCTGGGGATTCTCGAAGCGTTGGTAACCCAGCCACTGACGGATATGGGTCCAGTTCTTTTGCTCGACATGGGCGTTGTCGTCCTTTTTGTAGGGTCTGGATCAGGTGAATTGGACCGGTGGGGTTCTGTCCTGGAAGTATCTGACCAGATGCCACTGGATGAATTCGGAGCCGTTGTCGCAGTCGAAGCCGAGGATGGAGAATGGCAAGGAAACCTCGATGGAGACGACTTGCTCCAGGACACCGCGTTCTCCCTTGCCCCAGATTGCACGTTGCTCGGTCCATCCGGTGGCGATGTCGGTGATATCGAGGGTGAAGGCGAACTGACCGGCCATGGAATCGCCGCAATGAGCCACGGTATCGGCTTCGAGGAAGCCCGGCCTTGTCTCATCCCACTGGTTGGTTTTGATGGGAATGTGGTGCTTGAGCAGCGAGCCGGGCTTGGTGGTGGAGAGGCTTTTGCGCTTAACACGCAGCCGCTCGTGTGTAAGCAGCCGGTCGATGGTGGCTGGGGATATCTTGGCCAGCGCCTCCTTGACCCAGGGCGCCAGCACTCCAAAGGTTTGCTGGTAAGGCTCGATCCAGCAGTCCAGGACGGCTCTGAGACGCTTGGAGCAGGGATAGTGCACGGTCTGCCAGATGCAATGCAGCACAGAGATAATCTCAGGTTTGTTATAGCGTGAGGCTCTACCAGGCTTTCGGCGGACGCTCTTGGGTCGTCTGGTTTGGCTAAGCTTACGGATGGCATGTTTACGATGATACCCGCAGATCCGGCAGAACTCATCCAGAATCCGCTGCTTCTCCTTCCACCCAGCGCTCTGGTACCGCTCAACAATCGCCCGAACATACTCTTTCCTCGATACTGGACTCATCATCCCCTCCCGGTTTTCGGTAACAGGGATTATGAGTCAACGAATTGTTTTTAGATCTCGTTCGGTAACATTTAACGTGAGTCAACGCGAAAGAGCTCAACTTGCTTGACCGTATGGAAGGAACCAGGTATAGTAACACTGTCTCTATAGAGTATCCAAAAGAGAATTGCTATGTCTACATTGAAACTGTTACATCCTGTGACTATTGATGAACCAGTCGTCGTGATTCCTGTGGATGACTATCGCACACTCTTGGCCGAAGCTGGCTACCTTCCGACCCCTCAACTATCCCAACACATCGCAGCTGCAAGAACTCGATTTCGCAAAGGCCGTACCATCCCCTGGGAACAATTGAAACGTGAGCTCAAGTAGCTGGGCCGTCGTTGTTGACCCTTCCGCAGCCAACGATCTCAAGAAACTCCACCGTCAGCACCATTCTACTCTGCCCCAACTGATTCATGCTATTGATACGTTACCCAGCCACCCCTACGCTGGCAAACCGCTCAAAGGTGACAAGCATGGTAGCTATTCACTCCGAGTGGGAGACTTTCGTGTCATTTACGATCTCTACCCTAGTCAACACACCATCCATATCATTCAGGTGGGGGATCGTAAAGACGTCTACCGCTAGCAAAGTTATGTGGCCAACGCCAGCTTCAGGCTAGCTGTGGGAAACTCTAAGAAGAAGGTTGTGCCCTGGCCGAGGGTGCTCTGAACGGAGATTCGGCCTTTGTTTCGCTCGATGATCTGCCGGACGATGAAAAGACCAAGAGTTGTTCCTTTTCCCGGCTCCTTCGTCGTGAAGAACGGATCGTAGATTCGCTACGCTCACCACAAGTAGATTTTCTCCAGCTTATCCGAGGGAATCCCGCTTCCTGTATCCGCAATCTCAATCACCATTCGATCCGCTTCCGTTGTGTGAGAGCGCAGGGTAATCTTACCTTAAGGTGTGATCACCTCCCCCGCGTTGCACATATGTTTTACTCTTAATGTAAATATACCTTGACACAAATAGGGCAACTCGTTATGATTCGCCCATGCTTAGACGTTGCCTGACAAGCCTTCTAAGTATCAGCCTCTTTGCACTGAGTCTCTTTCCTGCCACGACTTCCCTCGCCCAAGCCGCAGAGAGTAAGAGTCAGATTCGCTTCTACCATCCGGACCATCTGGGCTCTACGACTGACGTAACGGATAAAAACGGTCAAGTCGTTGAGCACATCGAGTATAAGCCATTCGGTGAAATCCACCGCCGGGAAATCCGCGATCCAAATACAGGGAAGCTTATTGCCGCAGACATAGGCTCGTCCGTCAGCCCCTTCGGCTTCACCGGCCAGCGCCTCGACGATTCCACCGGTCTCTACTTCTACAACTCCCGCTACTACGATCCATCGCTTGGGCGTTTCACGCAGCCCGATTCGATTGTCCAAGCGCCGTCTGATCCTCAGACTCTAAATCGTTACTCCTACGTCTGCAACAACCCCATTAACTACACGGATCCCTCTGGGCATGGGTGGTTCAAGAAGTTCTTCGAGAAGATCTGGGACTGGTTCAAAGACAAGTATACACCCCAGCCGAGTGACCCCCAGTGGTGGGCCAACACGTTCGGTCCCAGACCGATTGTGGCTCCCGGCACCGCCCAGCAGTTCAACCAGATCATCAGTGCCACAGCCACCTTTATGGTGAACCAATGGGGCTTCTCGCCTGCCGCGGCCAATGCTACAATTGGCGCAGTGCTGGCCATTCCTACGGGGGGCAACTCCCTGATCGCCGCAGGCTTAGCCTACGGGACGACGGAACTGCTCGGGACCAGCGAAGCCCGACAACTCATTGGCAGCCTTGCGGGCTTCTTTGAGCAGTTCGGCGTGAGCCCCGAGGCAGCACGGACGCTTGCGACCCAAGTCGTCTCAGCCGGTGTGGCAGTTGCGGTGTCAGTCGCCAGCTCCGCCACCCGAGAACTCTACGTCAAACTCGCCCGGTATGAACCGATGTGGGAGAAAGGAGGAGCGGCGGTTGCAAAAGATCCGTTTGACCTACCCGTCCCAGGTGCCAATAATGTTGGCACGGCAGGACCGCTCAACCCGAACGGGTTGTTTAACGAAGGCGGCATTCTATCGCGGCTCCTCAACCCGATCCCCGGCGTTAACGCCGTCTCCGGGCCGCATGATACCTTTCAAGTGCGCCTACAGCAATGGGGCGGCAGAGTCGCCAGGATCGCCTTGAACGTTCCGGGGATGCCACCGGCTGCCGCCATCACGTATATCGCTCTGTTGCGACCCCAAGAGGTGTACCTCATCTATGGCGTCGTATCCAACGGAGCCCAAAGTGACTAGCCCCATGAGACCGCAACAACTACTCCTTCTGGGCTTCATACTGGGCCTGTGTGGCTGTGTGTCACAGATTCTGTCCTTCAAGGACTATAGAAAGGGCTGGTTAGGTCGACCCATTGAAGAAAAGAAACAAGTCACTTCACGCGAAGGGTCTTATGCCTCAAGTATCGGTTGGCAAGAAACGACCTATCCGCTCGACAACGGCAACTGGGTGTACGTCGAGCCGGCCGGAGAGCACGGAAAACTGTTCGGCGGGGGAGAGTGTTTCGTCCACTGGGAAGTCAACACGGAGGGTATCATCATCGGGGCCCGCACCGAAGGCAAGGGGTGCCGCTGGTGGTGATGGGAAATAAAGGGGACAGTTTACTTTAATAGCTCACTTGATTAACGAACGAAAAGCTCTAGGGTCACCATGGTATCAGGCATTCACGACGATAACCGTAGTTCTAAAAGTTTGGACAGCGACTGATTTCTGAGACGTCTTTCTGAATCACACTGCTTCTTTGACAACTTTTCCTTCGTTGAGTCTGTAGCTTGCGAGCGATGAGAGACAAGCGACTAGCGACGAAGCGTTAGCTCTCCTGTTTGCCGGCTCCCAGCGCATCGCCTCCATCAAGACCGATCCTATAGTGCAGGCGAGTATTCGTGAGTTTCAGCAGAAAGCTCTTGCCCAGAGCCCTGAGCCCCCAGCTCAGAGCCGACTCGCTCGCTTCTGGACGTCGTTAGTTGACGCTCTGCTGCTTGGTTTGCTCCCAAGGCCGAAGCCTCCGTCGCCTCGACGATCCACTACTTCCACACAGACCATCTCGGCAGTAGCAATGTCATCACCGACTCAACCGGAACTGTCGTCGAGGTAGCCGAGTACACGCCCTTTGGTTCTTCTACTCTTGCCCCGAGCCCTCAGCCCCGAGCGATTTTAAATTCACTGGCCAGCGCCTCGACGATTCCACCGGCCTCTACTTCTACAACTCCCGCTACTACGATCCATCGCTTGGGCGTTTCACGCAGCCCGATTCGATTGTCCAGGCACCTTCAGATCCTCAGAGCCTCAATCGGTTTTCCTATGTCCGTAATAGCCCTGTCAATTTTACCGATCCCTCTGGCCATTTCTTCAAGAAACTCTGGAATTGGTTCAGGGAACGTGGGAGGGATACTCGCCACTTCTTTAAGGACCATTATGGAAAGGAATCCGATGACTTCGAGTACTGGCACCTGCTGATCCCTGGCAAGTACGATCACCAAAATCCTGCGGATGCTTATATCGTCTATACGCATGTCATGCAGGATTTCAACCAGTTTCTCGTCAATGACCTCGGGTTATCCCAGACAACGGCGAGTGCCATTACGGGAGGACTCATGGGTATTGCTGGTGGTCCCATGGGCGTCATCGTCGGCGCCGGAATGGGAGCCGCAACCAACGAACTCATGGAAACCCACGAAGCAAGAAGACTGGTTAAGAACATCGCCTACTTCCTCCACGATACCACGGGCATGGATTTAAGAACCGCATATACCGTTGCCTCAGCTACCGTAGCAGCCGGTATCGCCTCAATCCCCATGGCAGCGAGGGGTGTTTATAACAAACTCGTCCCCTTTGATGTAACATGGGCTAAGGGTGGTGCGGCTGTGGGAAGAGAACCAGGTGCGCCACCGGTTAAAGGGGCAAATACCATTTCATTCGCAAGAAGATCACCAAATCCCAACAGTTGGTGGGACGAAGGAGGCCGTATATCCCGCGCAGCAAATGAGGCTCCTGCGGTAAATGCAGTAGCTGGTTTGCATGACATGTTTCAAATCGGTCTGGATAGATTAGGAAACGCTTTAGGGGTAGGAACCACCTTAGGATGGACTCTAAATGTTCCAGGTATGCCCGTAGCAGCTGCGATTACTTACGCAGGCTTAGTCGCTTATAGTTATGGACAAGTCGGCATGTATGTCGTTGGGTCAACCAGAACATCTCAAGAGTAACGCCATGGCAAGCAAGAAATGGTTATGGGTATCTGCTGCACTGATGCTTTGCGGCTGTCCTTCGTTACCAACTTTGGGATCTGATATTCGACATGGGATTGGTCTACCAATCGCTCTGATTAAAGAACTCGACTCAAAACCTAATTTATTTACTGATGACTATAAGGCAGAGATTGGTTGGAAAGAAACCACCTATAAACTGGATAATGGCAACTGGGTTTGGGTGGATGTAGCCAAAAGAAACTGTTTTATCCACTGGGAAGTCAACCCCCAAGGCATCATTGTTGGCGCTCACACCGAAGGAAACGGATGTCGAGCTGGTGGCGTCCTCTTTGGCCGCAGCTGCATAACCGCTGGAGTCGGCAAATGCCCGTGATGTCTCAAGCCAACCGGTGCCAAACATCCGGTGGCATGAAGGAGGCCGCGTATCCCTTGCAGCAAATCAAGTTCCTGGGGTTAACGCAGTTTCCGGTTTGCATGATACGTTCCAGATTAGACTAGACCAATGGGGAGGGAGATTTGCTAGGATTGCCTTGAACGTTCCAGGTATGCCTCCTGTAGCCGTAATTACCTACGCCGCCTTGGTCGCTTATAGTTATGGACAGGCCGGAATGTATGTCGTTGCATCAACCAGGGCTTCTCAGGAATAACTCTATGGCAAGTAAGAAATGGTTAGGGGTGGCTGCTACACTTATACTTTGCAGTTGTGTTTCTCAAATAGTATCGCTCCGTGAGTATCTCCAAAACTGGATGGGTTATCCAATTGATGATTTGAAAGAGGCCGTCGCACTACCCAACGCATGGGATGCGTATAAGGCAAAGATTGGCTGGAAAGAAACCACTTATAACCTTCCTAACGGCAATTGGGTCTATGTAGAACTCGATAGAAAGGATTGCTTTGTCCACTGGGAAGTAAACCCACAAGACATTATTATTGGCGCCCATACTGAAGGAGACGGTTGCAGATTCGATGACATCCTATATCGCAAAAGATGCCTAGCAGCAGGGGTCGGCAAATGTCCGTGACTGATTTCTACACAACGGCAACCTGGTGGACTGCGGGTAGAGAATCTTCCCTACACCTCTAGGGTGGAAATAAAGGCCATTCAAGGAGCCTTTGCACGAGAAACGCACTGAAAACTGATCACGCAGCTACCACAGCGGGACTTGCGGCGGGAAAATCGAGGAAGAAGGTCGTGCCTTGACCGACGGTGCTCTGAACGGAGATGCGGCCTTTGTTTCGCTCGATGATCTGCCGGACGATAAAAAGACCCAGTCCTGTTCCCTTGGCCTTTACACTGGGTGTAAAGGCCGAGCCTGGCTCTTTCGTCGTGAAGAACGGATCGTAGATTTTCTCCAGTTTATCCGCGGGAATCCCGGAGCCTGTGTCCTCCATCTCGATCACCACTCGCTCAGCCTCAACTACATGTTGATCCTTGCTGTGACTTCTTTTTCTGTGACCTATTTTGTCATAGCTAGGTCATAAGGCCATGTGATAGACTGGCTCTGTGGAGGTGATGAACATGGTGGAAATGGTACATTTGAAAGCTAACGGAACGGTGGTTATCCCTCAGAGTATTCGCCGCGCCTTAGGCCTTACCAAGCAAGAACCTTTGGTCTTAGTGACAGACCAGGACACTTTATTGCTGAAGCGATTGGGTCATACCCAGTTACGCCGAGAAATTAAGACCTTGATACAAACCTGGCATCGGCGATTTCGCGGTGCCAAACTTCGTCCTAAGGATATACAGCATGAGGTTGCAGCAGCTAGACGCTCTAGGCCATGAAGCGTCTGGTTCTGGACACAAACACGCTTATCTCTGCCGTTGGCTGGAAAGACAGTGCCTATACAGTGTGGCTAGCGTGTGTGGAAGGCCGCCACGAGCTTCTTATCTCTCCAGCTTTGTTGGCTGAATTTGAAACAGTACTAAGTAGACACAAATTTGCTTTCATCCCTACTGAGGAACGGCAACGTTTTCTCGTCCTGCTGACTGCCATTGCTGAACTCATCGAACCACACATGGTTTTAGATGTCGTTACTGCCGATCCAGCGGATAACCGTGTCTTGGAATGCGCCGTGGAAGGAAAAGCAACGGCTCTGATCAGTCGGGACCACCATCTACTCGAACTGCAAGTGTATTAGACTATTCCCATTCTTACACCTGAAGCGTTTTTACGTCGCAATCAATTCTCGTAATTTCTTTTCCTATGATCGGACATTAGACTTGGTGCGTTATAATGTTTCTGAGCTTGAGTTCCATCGAGCGCTGTGCTTAAAAAACCAACTACGCACGAGGTTTATCCTACTAACGACTGGGAGAAACGATGGCGCGCTCTGGAATAGCGGCGGGAAACTCTAAGAAGAAGGTTGTGCCCTGGCCGAGGGTGCTCTGAACGGAGATTCGGCCTTTGTTTCGCTCGATGATCTGCCGGACGATGAAAAGACCAAGAGTTGTTCCTTTTCCCGGC
>JAHFGV010000007.1 GCA_023247255.1 Candidatus Omnitrophota bacterium
GGCTGAGCTGGTGCTCGGTGCAGAGCGTGCTGACCGGTGTGCCTTTGAGCCCTTGAAGTACAATCAGGGCCTTCGTGCGAGCGTCCCACTTGCGTCGTGGCATGGCTGAACCTCCGTTGTTCAGCCATCATTTTACTCGGTTAGCACGGCTCATGTCTTAACGGGGAGCAGTATACGATGCCACAAGCTCATCTTGTGGGGTTCCTCCCCGCCAGCGGGCCCCAACCCTTGATGATTGCATCACGATATTGTCGATTGACGATTGTCGATTTTCGATTGAACAGCGGGCTTCCAATCGAAAATCCAAAATCGACAATCGATGATTAACAATCGGCAATTCGTTGGGCATGCACCTGCGCCTCCAGCCAAAAGCCTTGAGTAAACGGGATGTTTTTCCTAACCGATTCACACCTGAGCACCTGATTGAGTCATGTTGACGACGGTACAGCTAAAGGCGCTGCTTCAGACGCATGGCTTACGCCTGAACAAACGCCTGGGTCAACACTACTTGGTGGATGAACGTCTCGTCCGACGATTCATCGAGCAATGCGGGCTTTCGAGTCAGCAGACGGTCATTGAGATCGGTGCCGGTCTGGGCGCATTGACCGAATTTCTAGCACAGCGAGCGGTTCGTGTCATCGCGGTGGAAGTGGATCGGCGTATTAGCCGTTTATTAGCCGAACGGATGTCTCACTATCCTCAGGTTCAAGTGGTCCATCAAGACATCCTCAAATTTCATTGGGAGGACTTTCCCCATTCGATTGTAATCGGGGCCATCCCTTATGCGTTGACGAGTCCCATCCTGATGCGTTTATGCCAGGCTCGGCAGATCATCCCTGAGGCTTGGTTGATCGTCCAAAAGGAGATCGCCCAGCGGCTTTTGGCCAAACCGGCCACCCGGGCCTACAGTCGTCTGAGCGTGATGGGACAATACTGCTGGCGCATGAAATCGGTCATGGCATTTCCACGTCAGGCCTTTTTCCCGATGCCAAATGTGGATTCGTGTGGTTTGCACCTGATACCGCAGCGCTCGTCGCCGGTTTCTGATGAGAGGTTCTTTTTTGAACTGGTCAAAGCAGCCTTCTCGCAACGGCGTAAGACCTTGGTCAATTGTCTGATCGGATTCCATCCGCGTCTATCCAGCCGGCTCGTCGCTGAGGCGCTCATCCGGCAGATGGGTCTGCCTATAGATATCCGTGGAGAAGTGCTTTCTCTTGAGGCATTCTCCCGCCTGGCGGAGAAACTATCGATAACTGACTCCAAGGCGGTTGTGGTGTCAAAGAACACCTTGCGTTACCGTGCGTGACCACTTATACTACAACTTATTGTAATTCCATTCCCCCCGCTAGTGTCCACCATTCGAGGATGGTGTTAAGAGTATGGGAGTAGTGAACACTGAAACGGTTAAACACGTAGCTGCCCTTGCCCGCCTGCACCTTGAGGGACAAGCCTTGGAACAGATCGCTGCGCAGTTGGATCAGATTCTCGGGTATGTCCAGTTGCTACAGAAGCTTCCGACGGATAACGTAGCACCTACCAGCCATGTGCTTGCCCTTACGAATGTTCTTCGAGAGGATACACCCGCTGCCTCCTTGAGTCAGGATACGGTACTGACTCTGGCTCCAGAACGTCACCCCCCATTTGTGACTGTGCCAAAGGTGATTGAAACTTCTTCTTAATGTCTGTAGACTCCTTGGCCGCTCTCACCATCCACGAGTTGCATTCCTTGATCAGCGCTGGAAAGATACAGCCACAGCAGCTCCTTGAGGATCTGCTGGAACGTATCGAATACCATAACGGACGGCTGCACGCTTACCTATCCGTCGATCCAGATCGATTGCATCGTCAGCTCGAGGATCAACTCCGCACAAGAAAAGCCGGACGCTTGGCCGGGATTCCGATCACCCTCAAGGACAATCTCTGCGTCAGCGCAGAAGAGATTACTTGCGCTTCGCGCATCCTTCGGGGATTCCGCTGCCCCTATGACGCGACGGTGGTCCAACGCTTGCGCGAGGAAGGGGCTGTCATTATCCCTCGGGCGAACATGGATGAGTTTGCCTTCGGTTCCTCGACGGAGAACTCGGCTTTTGGAGGAACGCGCAACCCCTGGGCTCTGGATCGAGTGCCCGGCGGATCCAGTGGTGGCTCGGCTTGTGCGGTGAGTGCGGATATGGCGATTGCCGCCTTAGGCAGCGACACCGGCGGTTCCATCCGTCAGCCCGCTTGTTGCTGTGGAGTCGTTGGCCTGAAGCCCACTTACGGACGGGTCTCGCGTTATGGCCTGGTGGCGTTTGCTTCATCGCTCGATCAGATCGGCCCGATTACGAAAGATGTCACCGATGCGGCGATCCTCTTAGGTGTGATTGCCGGTCATGACGCGCGTGATTCCACCTGTGCCCCTGTAGAGGTGCCGGATTACGTATCGACGCTTCAATGGCCTGTGAAAAAACTGCGTATCGGAATTCCCAAAGAGTACTTTGTCGAAGGCATCGATACGGAAGTCAAGGCGGCGTTGGATGAGGCTGTCAGAACCTTCGAGCGCTTGGGGTTGGTCTGTGAATCCATTTCTTTGCCGCATACCCCTTACGCGATTGCTACCTACTACTTGATTGCGACGGCTGAAGCCAGTTCCAATCTTGCCCGCTATGATGGGGTGCAATACGGCTATCGATCCGCCACGAATCTTCGCCAAGAGTCGTCCTCCAACGGATTGCTGGAGATGCACCGTCGCACGCGAACCGAAGGATTTGGTTCGGAAGTCAAGCGCCGGATTCTGTTGGGGACATACGTGTTATCTCAAGGCTACTATGAGGCCTACTACCTGAAGGGGATGAAGGTGCGCACGCTCATTAAACAGGATTTTGATGCTGCGTGGTCACGCTGCGATGTCATCCTGACCCCGACCGCTCCCACACCGGCGTTTCGGATCGGCGAGAAGCTGGAAAACCCTCTTCAGATGTACCTCTCGGACGTCTATACAATCTCAGCGAACCTGGCCGGTATTCCGGGTCTTTCGATGCCTTGCGGGTTTTCGCGCGAAGGCCTTCCTTTGGGGATGCAACTGTTAGCCGCACCCTTCAAGGAGCAGAAGTTGCTCCAGATTGCCTATGCCTATGAACAGGCGACAGACTGGCATCGGCGGAAACCGACGCTGAGCAGACAGCAGATAGCACAGAGCAAATAGAAATCAGGCCGCTCATGCAAACGATTTATTCTGTTTGTTTCTCCTGATGATGAATTTCGCGGAGCGAAATTTATGGAATACGAGTCGGTGATTGGATTGGAAGTTCATGTGCAGCTTCAGACGAAGAGCAAATTATTCTGCGGCTGTCTTGTGAATTTCGGCGCTGCGCCAAACAGTCAGACCTGTCCGGTTTGTCTTGGCCTGCCGGGCGTGTTGCCGGTGTTCAACCGACAGGCTTTTGAATGGGGCATCCGTGTGGCCTTGGCGCTGGATGCAACAGTCGGCCGTGTGATGAAGTTTGATCGGAAGCAATATTTTTATCCGGATCTGCCGAAGAACTACCAGATTTCTCAGTACGACCAGCCTTTGGCCCGGCGGGGCGCACTCACCATCGATGGCGAGGGAAACTCCAAGCGAATCGGTATTCACCGCATCCATCTGGAGGAGGACGCCGGTAAGCTCTTGCACTCGACCGATGAACCTGTGAGCTTTGTGGATTTTAACCGCGCCGGTGTGCCCTTGTTGGAGATTGTCAGCGAACCGGATCTGCGCAGTACGGAGGAAGCCTACCAGTATCTCGTGGAGTTGAAAGCGGTTTTGCAGTATCTTGAGGTGTCCAACTGCAATATGGAAGAAGGCAGCCTGCGCTGTGATACCAACGTTTCCCTGCGTCGGCCGACGGATATCTCGCTGGGTGCGAAGGTGGAAATTAAAAACCTGAACTCTTTTCGGGCGGTCAAACAGGCTCTTGAACATGAGATCAAGCGCCAGGCCCTTCTGCTGGATCAAGGCTCTGCCATTGCGCTGGAGACACGCCTGTGGGATGCCAAACGCCAGCGGACGGAATCGATGCGCAGTAAGGAAGACGCGGCGGATTATCGGTATTTTCCTGAGCCGGATCTTGTTCCTTTCGTAATCGACTCGAATGTCGTGGAACAGATCCAAGCGGCTCTGCCCGAGTTGCCGGCCCAAAGGCGCCAGAGGTTTCAAAGCGTCTATCAGCTTTCCGCCTATGACGCGCATGTCTTGACTCAGGAGCGAACCCTGGCAGAATTGTTTGAGCGGACCGCTTGCTTGTGCCAGAAACCCAAAGCTGTAGCCAACTGGATCATGGGCGATCTGTTGGCATATCTCAATGCGAAGAATCTCGCCTTGGATGCAGTGACGTTGCGCCCCGAGTGGCTTGCCCAACTGATCGGGCTGGTGGATGATGGAACGCTCTCTGGGACGATGGCCAAGGAAGTCTGGGGCAAGGTGTTGGAACGCGGCATCGAGCCCGCTGTCATTGTTCGGGAAGGGTCTTTGCAGCAGATTGTGGATGTGGGATTGTTAGAACACCTTGCCGATAGCGTGATTCGGGAATATCCCAAGTCGGTGGAAGATTATTCGAAAGGGAAAGCCAATGCCCTCATGTATCTGGTCGGACAGGGAATGAAACGTTCCCAAGGGAAAGCGAATCCTCAGCAGATGACACAACTCTTAAAGCGCAAACTAGACGAGTTGCGCGAACGAATAACAGGGAGGGTGACTGAATGAAATGGCGGATAGCGATTGCCGCAGCATTGCTGATTCTGTTTGGCTTTGACGATGCTCAGGGTGTATCCCTTGAGGCTAAACGGCCATTGGCGGATCGTGCGACCAGTGAGGATTTCTACAAGGAGATCGAGTTGTTTGAGCATGCGATGTCCCTCGTTCGATCCGATTATGTAGAAGAGCCGAAGGCCAAACAACTCATTTACGGCGCCATCAAAGGGATGCTGGAAACGTTGGATCCCTACAGCCAATTCCTAGATCCAGACAGCTACAATGAATTAAAGGTGGATACCGAGGGGGAGTTTGGAGGCTTGGGTATTGAAATCACGCTCCGCGACGATTTATTAACCGTGATTTCCCCGATCGATGATACGCCGGCCTACCAGGCAGGCATCATCGCAGGTGATAGGATTGTAAAAATAGACGGTCAGATTACGCGCGGGATTACCCTGCTTGACGCGGTCAAAAAGTTGAGAGGAAAGCCCGGAACGACGGTTGCCTTGACCATTCTTCGGGAGAAGGGAAATGAATTAAAGGAAATCACCCTACAGCGCGCCATTATCAAGATCCAAAGCATCCGCGAAGCAAAGATACTGGCTGATACCATCGGCTATGTCCGTGTGTCCGATTTCCGTGAGCATACGCCCAAGGATTTGCAGGACGCCTTGACTCATTTGAAAGAGGGAGGCGTGGACAGTCTCATCTTGGATTTGCGCAACAATCCGGGAGGGCTTCTGGATGTCTCACGCGCGGTTGCCGAGTTCTTTCTGGCGCGCAATCAGCTCGTCGTGACGACCAAAGGAAGGCTGCGTCAGCAGAATCTGGAACTGCGCTGCCGCAGTGATGGCATGGTCAAAGATCTTCCCATGGTCGTGCTTATCAATGAAGGTTCCGCTTCCGCTTCAGAGATCGTAGCCGGCGCCTTACAGGATCAACACCGGGCCGTGGTGCTTGGGACTAAATCGCACGGCAAGGCTTCCGTTCAGACGATCTTTCCGCTAGAGGATGGCAGTGCCTTGCGCTTGACGACGAGTAAATACTTTACGCCCAGCGGTCGTTCCATTCATGGGGAAGGCATCCGACCGGATGTAGAAGTGCCGCTGGAAGGATCGGGTGGATCGGAGGCCTCTGGGGGAAAAGATAAAGATAAGGATAAAGCAGATACGGCTTTTGAACGCGTGGAATCTCCAGAGGATAAAACGGCCAACCCACCACTCCCTCCTGCGATGGATAATCAGATGTCTCGGGCCGTGGATTTACTCAAAGGGATCAAGGTTTATCAACAAAATCAGAAAAAACTCTAGAGATGGTACGGATCGTTGGCATTGAAAGTTCCTGTGATGAAACGGCTGTGGGCATCGTCGAGGAAGGTCATCGGATCCTTGCGAACACCGTGGCATCGAGTTTGCATCAGCACGCTGCGTATGGAGGGGTAATTCCTGAGATTGCCGCTCGGGCGCATGTGGAGTCCATCTGGCAGGTGTTTGCCCATGCGCTGGAAGAGTCCGGCTTGGCGCCTAATGACCTCGATGGCATTGCGGTCACTCATGGTCCGGGTCTTTCTGGGGCGTTGCATATCGGTTTGGCGTTTGCCAAGGGTCTTGCCCTGAGTCTGGATCGTCCGTTGATTGGCGTCGATCATCTGGCGGCCCACTTGTATGCAGGGCAGATGACGGATCTTGAACTTCGGCCGCCTTTTGTCGGCCTTGTGGTCTCAGGGGGACATACCCTTTTATGTGTGGTGCATGAAGAGGGGCGATTTGAGTTGTTGGGTGAGACTAAGGATGATGCGGTCGGTGAGGCCTTTGACAAGGTGGCGAAGATGTTAGGGTTGGGTTATCCGGGTGGGCCCATCATTGACCGATTGTCGGCTGAGGGTCAGGCATCGATCGCATTCCCCCGGACTCAGACCAAGCAGTCTTTTGACTTTAGCTTCAGTGGTCTCAAGACCGCCGTCTACCAATATATTCGATCCCACACTCGACCCACATCCGAAGGCCACAAGGCCGAGGTTGTGCCGCCTCAATCGGGTGGGCAGGATGCAGAAGACTCCCCACTAAGTTCTCAAGCGATTTCAGATATTGCTGCCAGTTTTCAGGAAACGGTGGTGGAAACTTTGGTGACGAAAACGCTTCGGGCGTGTCAGCGCACGGGATTGCGCGATGTTGTCGTCGGAGGTGGGGTGGCATCCAACCGTCGTCTGAGGGAGCGTTTGAAGGAGGAAGCCTCATCGAAAAAATATCGGGTGATTTTTCCTCCACCCGGCTTATGCGTGGATAACGGGGCTATGGTGGCTGGCCTGGGCTTTTCGCTGTTGCAACGAGGAAAACTCGCACCCCTGAATCTGGCGATCGATCCGAACCTGTGTTTAGCGACGCAATGACGGATCTTGTTGTCTTCCAACGATTGTTACTCAGTGCCTTCCTCGCTGGGCTTATCGGCTATGAGCGCGAGCGGGTCGGACGGGCGGCTGGTTTTCGCACGCATATCCTGGTAGGAGTGGGGTCTTGTCTAGTGATGCTTACCGGTCTTGCGCTGGATGAGCAGCTCAGCCAACACAGCCATTTCGATCCCACTCGAATGGCGGCTCAGGTCGTCAGTGGAATCGGGTTTTTGGGAGCCGGGACCATATTGCGGTTTCGGGCTTCGGTGCGTGGTCTAACCACTGCAGCCAGCCTTTGGGCCGTCGGAGGAATTGGCTTGGCGATCGGCGCGGGGTTCTTCATAGGGGGTATCCTCACAGGTGTCATTGTGGTTCTCAGTCTGGTGGTTCTCTCACGCTTGGAGCGGATAATTCGAAAGGAATGGAGCCACACCTTGGTCGTTGAGACTCAGACATTGCGGGAGGATTTGGCGCACATCCAGAAGGTCCTTGAGGATTACGATGTCGCAATCCAGAAGTTTGAGATCGCATCAGGGGCAAGCCCTAACTGTTCCTCTATCCGTTTCCAAGTGAAACTCTTCTCCGACAGCCATCAGGAAGAAATCTTGCGGGAGCTCTTGCGTCTGGAGGGTGTGAAACAGGCACAGTGGATGTGAGCCGTCATCTCAAAATCCCACGGGTCGATTCAAGGCATTCCGATGGGATAGGGAACAAGGGACCGTCGATTGCCGATTTTTGATTGTCGATTGAAAAACGAAAAACAAGAAAATGGCGATTGCAGATTGATTCTGCGGAGCGTTCGGGATGTTGCACACGCCGGGGGGCGGGAGGGAGGCAAAAGATGGGTTTTCGACAGAAGCAAGATGAGCTTAAAACGGAGCGCTGGCTTGAGGTCGATGCAAGCATGACAGGGACATTGACGTTTAAGGATCCGGTCAATCTCCGAATCAATGGCCGATTTGAGGGAGCCTTGGAAACCAAAGGGGTTTTGTTCCTTGGAGAAAAAGCATATGTGCAAGCGATCATCACAGGGGAATCCTTGACCATAGGCGGGACGCTTAAAGGCGAGATTGTGGCGAGCAGCCGCATTGAGATGCTTTCTACCGCTCATGTGAGCGGGAAGATCTCCAGTCCACGCATCATCATGCACGATGGCGCGGTTCTTCAGGGAACTGTCGAGATGCAACCGGAACGCAACAGCGGATGGATGAGCCCCGAGGAATTGGCCCGGTATCTTGAAGTCGATGTCTCCACCGTCATAGAATGGGCACAGCAGGGGCGCCTTCCCGCACAGAAACAGGATAATCAATGGCGCTTTGAGCGGGCCAAGATTGAGCAGTGGCTGGCTCAAGAGAAGATTAAGAACACCTAACATAATGAAAACGTGACTGCGCTGGGATTAGATGCAAGCTGCGCAAGGCGCGAGGAGGAAGGCATATCATGCGGCAAGCGATATGGCGACGACGAGCAACGCAGCGAAGCGAAGCAGATAAGCCCAGCCCTTCGGGTTGCGGCGAAAACTGCCCATCTGCTGCGTCACTCCTCCTGTGCGTATCGCTATGCTTATACGCCATCGTCGTCGTTCCTTGCATCTGGGCAGTTTTCGCCGCAACGCAGCCATGTTTTCATTATGTTAGGTGCTCTAAACATAATGGTGGATAACCGTATGCGCGTACTCATCACAGGTGGAGCAGGATTCATCGGTTCACATTTGACAGAGGCCCTGCTGAAACGGGGGGATTCGGTAACTATCGTTGACAACCTTTCAACCGGCCGTTATGAAAACGTGGCTCATCTGGACGGGCAGCCCGCATTTCAACCGGTCATTGGTTCCATCCTCAATGAATCCTTGATTGACAAAGTCGTGGAACGCTGTGACGTCGTTTTTCACTTGGCGGCGGCCGTGGGGGTGGAGCTGATCATCGAACATCCCCTCGAATCCCTCATGACCAACATCCGCGGCAGTGAAATCGTCCTGGAAATGGCCCATCGGTATCGAAGAAAAGTCCTTATCGCCTCCACATCGGAAATCTATGGAAAGAACACCCATGGACCGCTGCGTGAGGATACGGATCGTGTGCTCGGTTCGCCGCTCAAAACTCGATGGAGCTATTCCACTTCAAAGGCCGTTGATGAAATCTTGGGCTATGTCTATTGGAAGGAAAAACAGGTTCCGATCGTCATCGTACGGCTTTTCAACACGGTGGGGCCGCGACAGAGCGGAGCCTATGGGATGGTCATTCCCCGATTCGTCAGCCAAGCCCTTCGAGGGGAACCGCTCCAGGTCCACGGCACAGGGAAACAGTCGCGGTGTTTCTTGCACGTAAAAGATGTGGTGGCTGCTCTCATCAAGCTCATCGATCACCCCGCAGCAGTGGGAGAAGTGTTCAACCTGGGCAGCCAAGAGGAAGTGACCGTCGAGGCGCTCGCCCGTCGGGTGATCGCGATTACGCAAAGCCCATCGCCCATTCTGTTCGTCCCTTATGAAGAGGCGTACGAGGAAGGCTACGAAGACATGCCCAGGCGCGTTCCGGATATCAGCAAGATTCAAAATTTGATCGGATTTCAACCGACGATGAATTTGGACCAGATCATCCAAAGCGTCGTCGACAGCGTGCGCCAATCCCCAGCGGCTGTTTCCGAAAAAAGACCTGATTCGGGAGGCTCATGAATCCAGAAATACCCACGGCATCCCATTCCGAAACCCTGATCCAATTTTCTCGCATGGTCCTTGCCGCGGCAACGGCCTACTTGTTCACCGTGTTTCTGACACCCTTGGTACGAACGGTTGCTGTTCGATCCGGATGGCTGTCCAAACCGGTCGAGGACCGATGGGGCAAGCGTGTGATTGCCCGCTGCGGGGGAGTGGCCATGTTCGGAGCCTTCATGGCGTCAGCGGTCGCTTGGATACCGCTGGGTCAAGCACCCATCGGTCTGTTCATCGGCAGCGCTTTGATTTTCGCCCTGGGACTTTTGGACGATTTGCACCGGTTGTTTCCTTACACGAAGCTCATTGCCCAATTGCTGATCGGTTGCGTGGTTGTGTTCAGCGGTATACACATTGACCTGGAATCCTGGCGGTGGCTTTCCATCCCCATCTCGGTACTGTGGCTGGTATTGATCATTAACGCCTTCAACCTGCTCGACAACATGGATGGCTTGGCTGCGGGGGTTGGCGCATTGGCTGCTGCGTTCTGCGCTTTTCACGCGGCACACTCCCAGCAATGGGTTCTGGTGTTGCTGGCATCCATTCTCTGTGGCAGTTGTATCGGCTTTTTGCACTTCAATTTTCCTCCTGCAAAAATTTTTATGGGAGACTCCGGAAGCCACTTTCTGGGCTTGAGCTTGGCCATCATGGGTCTTCTGGGAAGCTGGCACCATTCCACCCAACTGCTCAGCGTTTTGGCTCTTCCATCTTTAGTCCTGGCAGTGCCGATCTTTGACACCTGCTTTGTGACTATCCAACGGTTACTCCATCGGCAACACCCTTTCACTGGAGGAACGGATCATGTATCGCATCGGCTGGCGATTCTTGGACTGAGCACGCGCCAAACCGTTCTGAGCCTGTACGCAATCAGCGCATGCCTGGGGATATTGAGTGTGATCACCGCCGGACTGAAACCCTTGCCGGCCTTAATGAGTTGGCTGGTCGTCTTGAGCCTGCTGGTTTTATTCGGACAGTATCTGGCTCGGGTCAAGGTATACCATATCCAGCGGGAACCGATTCAGACCCAGCAGATGGCCATCGGCAGTTCTGCGGCAACACTCATCGATACCATGTTGGTGCACAAGCGCCGCCTGATGGAAATCTTGGTGGACTTTGTATTGGTGAGCAGCGCTTATGTATTTGCTCATCTGTTGCGATTTGAAGGCTTGCTGACGGCGGATTTACAACGGCTCATCGTCCAGTCCCTGCCGATACTGCTGGTCATCAAACTTGTCTGTTTCTGGAGCCATGGATTGTATCGCGGGGTGTGGCGGTATCTGAGTCTTTCGGATTTGTTTTCCATTTTTAAGGCCGTGACCATCGGATCGATCTTCTCATCCCTGGCGCTGCTGTATCTGTGGCGATTTGAGGGCTATTCACGCGCGGTGTCGATCATCGATTGGTTGCTGTGCCTGTTTGCCGTGGGAGGCTCTCGCGTGGTGGAACGTGTGCTGGATGAATGGATACACACGGCAGCCGTTGAGCAGGGGGTGCCTATCTTGATCATCGGAGCCGGAGATACGGGGGAACGGGTGGCCCGGTATCTAAAATCCGAAGGAAACAAAAAACAACGGGTGATCGGTTTTCTGGATGATGACCCCATCAAGCAGGGAAGCCGGATCCATGGTTTCACTGTGCTGGGGACGAGTAGCCATCTGGCTGGGGTGCTCAAAAGTTTTCGAGTCCGTCAAGTGTTCATTGCTATCAAGGACCCACCTGGGAATCTCCTTCAGCATGTGCAACTCTGCTGTGAGCCGGATGGCATTGCCTGGCAGGTGGTTACCGCGGGTGTAACAACGGCTGTGGGATGATCCTGACAGTACTCGGGACGCTTGCGCAATTTCTTCAGACGTTTGGGTTGGGGGCTCTGCTTTTGCTATTGCCGTTTTCAAATGCAGCCATCGAAATTTCCTTCGGCTTTTTGCTCATCGGTTGGCTGCTGGAAAGAATCCTGCCGCAAACGCGCAAGCAGACGATCTGGGTTGGGCCTAAACTCCGTCCCTTACGCCTGGCATTGATCGGATTTCTATTTGCCTGTGCATTGTCCCTGAGCGTCAGCCGGCATCCTCTGTTGAGCGTCCAAGGTCTGGTGGATAAATGGCTGGAGTACCTGCTGTTTTTTGTGATCGTCGCAGACGTCATTCATGGACATCCCCGTCGACTCCGATGGGGGCTGCTCATTCTGTCTTTGTCGGCGTCCCTGGTCGTGGTTGAAGCTGTCTCTCAGGAAGTTTGGGGTAAAGGCTGGTTTCGCGGCTATCCTCTCAAAATGTTCACCCGAATGACGGGTCCCTATGAAAACCCCATTGATCTTGCGATTTACCTCATGGTCATGATTCCCATACTGTGGGCATATGCGAATACGCAACGGGCCGTTTTCCGATGGATGAGCTGGGGATTGTTGGCGGCGTTAGTCCTGTGCCTGGCCAGAACCGAAGCCGCAGGAACCTGGTGGGGATTATCCATCGGAATGTTCGTTGTGATTCTCAAAAGTCGTCTATTACGCTGGCAGGCGTGGATCCTGTTGACTGTGGTACTTTTGTCCGGTGGCATTGTGCTTGTGCGAATCGGGCAGTTCGGGTCTGCTCTATCGATCTCGGAATTAGGGAAGGTCGACCGATGGATGATGTGGCAGGCGGCTATCGGAATGATTCGCAATCGACCCTGGCTCGGGCAGGGACTCAATACCTTCATGGCCAACTATTTGGATTATTGGGTAGGGGGAGAGCGCCAGCCCCGCTACGCACACAACTGTTATCTTCAGGTTGCTGCGGAAACCGGTCTGATCGGATTGGGACTTTTCCTTTGCCTCTTATGGTTTCTGTTCACTCGGATCTCTCCAAAACCTCACCAGTCAACCCCGACATTTCAACTGCTTCTGGGATTCTTTGGAGCCCTGATCGCCTACGCCCTTCATGCGGGAATCGATACCGACTTCTACTCTTTGCGCCAGGCCACTCTCTTTTGGACGATGGCGGGACTTGCCCTAGGACTTCACGAAAGCGCACCCTCCCCAGCCATCCCTCTGACTCCACAACCAGCCCTGGAATTATCCAGATCATAGATTGAAGAGGTGCCGCGTGTTAGCCATTCGAAACGTTCGCCAGGTGCTTTTCATTCGCACGGACCGTCTGGGGGAAACGATTCTGAATCTTCCTGCGGTCGCCTGCTTAAAATCTGACCTGCCCACTGCCTCGCTGAGTGTTTTGGTTCAACCTAAAATGGCTTCACTGATAGCCGATGCCCCGGGCGTGGATCGGGTGCTTTCTTATGATGAATACTCGAAGGCTTCCTGGTGGTATCGAGCCTTCAATCTTGCCAATCGTCTTCGGCCACACGGCTTTGAGCTGGCAATCGTTTCCAACCCAAGGAAGGAGTCGCACCTGGCAGTCTGGCTCGCTGGTATTCCCATTCGCGTCGGATACAGTAGAAAATGGGATTTCTTGCTGACGCACCGTCTGGCTGAGCGCAAGGCGCTTGGCGATCGTCACGAAGTCGAGTATAATCTTGACCTTGTGACATGCCTGGGTCTGGACCGAACCGTTCCCCAGTGGCAGTTTCCCCGTTTTCAGAAAGAGCAGGAAGAAATCCGACCTTTGCTTGAGCGGCAAGGCGTTCGGCTCGAAGATCCCTTTGTCGCCGTGCATCCCTTAAGCTCAACGCCCCAGAAGCTCTGGCCATTGGCTCGGTTTCAAACCTTGATCCAGAAGGTCTCTCAACAGTTACGCACCCCTGTGGTGGTGGTCGGTTCAGAGCCGTGGGAATTATCAGGCAGCGAGCATCGGATGAGCGTGGAGGGCGTGGTCAATCTTACCACACGCTTGAATCTTCGACAACTTGCGGCAGTGTTGCAATGCGCTCGGGTGTTAATATCCAGTGATAGCGGCCCCGTCCATCTGGCTGCTGCGTTAAAAACCTCAACACTCGTTTTGTTTGGAAGTCCCCATGCCTGGGCGGGACCAACCCGATGGGGTCCTTGGGGTCAAGGCCACGCGATCGTGTGGAAACCCTCGATGGAAGCAATCACTGTGGAAGAGGTGTTTGCGACGCTTCAGTCCATGCTGGGATCTCGGCTGCAGAGCAGATGAAATTGTCCACTCCCCAACGTATCCTGATCGTGAATCCTTTTGGCATCGGTGACATCTTGTTCACCACACCGGTCATTCGTGCGCTGCGGCGAGCGTTTCCTAAAAGTTGGATTGGCTACTTGTGCAATCGCAGAACAGAGCGGATATTGCGTAACAATCCCCACCTGAATGAATTGTTCATATACGAGAAAGACGAAATGATCCAGGTTTGGCGAGACTCACCCGGGCGGGGCCTGCATGTGCTAGCCGAATTTCTCCATCGCATCCATCAGGCGCGCATCGATCTGGCCGTTGACCTTTCGTTGGGGGAGCGTTACGGCATGATTCTTCAAATCATCGGAGTTCCTAAGCGGATAGGGTTCAATTTCCGTAACCGCGGTCGTTTTCTCACGGAACGGCTTTCCATCGACGGCTACCAAG
The DNA here is from genome assembly GCA_023247255.1 of Candidatus Omnitrophota bacterium. GTDB lineage: Bacteria > Omnitrophota > Gorgyraeia > Aquiviventales > Aquiviventaceae > JAHFGV01. The sequence goes on from JAHFGV010000007.1 coordinate 14,316, forward strand.
ATTATCACGTAGTGGAATACTATCGAAAGCTCCTTCGGTTCATTGGCGTGGAGCTGCTGGATCCTTCCACGGAATTGCACGTGTCGGATGAGGATAAACAGTGGGCAGAGGCGCAACTGCGTCAGCGCAACCTTGCAAGCCATCGTCCTTTAGTGGGCATCGTACCCGCCGGCGGGCTGAGCTGGGGAGGGGGTGCTTTTTTCAGACGATGGCATTGCGAAGGGTTTGCCGCGGTTGCGGATGCACTGGTGGAGCAATATAATGCCGCGGTGATCCTTTTCGGGGAAACCCCAGACTGTTCCACTTGTGCCACAGTGAGTCGCCTGATGCATCATCCGGCCGTCGATTTGAGCGGCCAAACGACCTTAGATCAATTCGTCAGCCTCTTAGGCCGTTTGAATTTGGTCATCTGCAACGATGGAGGACCGCTGCATCTGGCCGTGAGCCAAGGCGTCAAGACGGTTTCCATCTTTGGACCCGTTGATCCTCAGGTCTATGGGCCGTTTTCCACTCGTCCTTCCTCGCATCGTGTGGTTTTCAGAGAGGACCTACCCTGTCGTCCCTGTTACCATCGATTCAAGCTTCCACCCTGCCCTTATGAAAGGGCATGTCTAACCACCATTAGTCCTGAAGAAGTCCTCCAGGCTTGTAGCCCTCTTCTTTCAGAGAGCGCAACACCACTCTTTAGGCCCATTGATGACTGATCCGATTGTTATGCCTCATCGATGCATCATCCTGTCACTAGTCGAGCGAAGCTGGCAAGCGGCCAGGGAATATTCGCTCGATGCCCAAAGGCAAGGTTTCTCAACCATCCATTTGGTGAAAGGATGTTTGAGTCCAGACGTCCGTGCGCTGATCCAGCCTCATGATCGCATACGAATCATCAGTGTCGCACGGTATTTGTTCCGCCCAGCGGTGGGGTTGTCGGTGTTGGGATTTTTGTTTACAGGCAGGCTTTGCCGGCTGCTTGTGGACAATGAACGCTCCTTCCAACGGCTGAGCCGTTTTTTCCCTAGCCGGTTGATGAAAAACTCACGGGATACCCAGCCTGCTGATAGGTGGGGCGTCAGGATCACCTGGGTAGGCAAGACCTCAACCGATGCGCCTAGCCCTGATCTTTGACAAGACAAGACCCGACACCACAGGGATTTATTTCGAACGCGCCTGCCAAACCCTGGGGCTGACTTACGAACATTGGTCGCTACGCGATGGCTCACGGATACCAGCCAGCTACGACCTTTACTTGCGAATCGATCACGGAGATGACTATACGATTTTCTTGCCTCAACGATTACGTCCCAGCGTATTTTACGCGATCGATACGCACCTTTCGCACAGTTGGCCCAAGATCAAACGTCTGGCTGGCAGCGTCGATTTTGTATTTTGTGCCCAATCGGCGGCTGCGCGCGAATTACATTCCGAGTGGCTGCCGGTTGCTTGCGATCCTTCAACGCATCCAAACGCTTCTCAGGCAACGCAGTGGGATGTGGCATTTGTGGGAACCGAGGGAGGACTTCCCCGTAAGTTCATCCTTCAGGCCATTCGGGAGAAGTATCCCAACAGCTTCATCGGCCAGGCCTCGCATACTCGATTAATGGATATTTATGGCTGTTCAAAGATCGGATTCAACTATGCGATCCGCTGCGAACTCAACATGCGTTTCTTCGAAATCCTCGGCTCGGGAGCCTTGCTGGTGACCAATGCCTTGCGCGATCCCAATGATTCGGCAAGCTTGGGACTTCAGGCTGGAGAGCACTTTATCGCCTATGAAAATCCCAGACAGATTTTTCCATTGATGGATCATTGGCTCCAAAGCGAACGCCAAGAACAGCGGGTTCGGATCGCCCAGGCAGGAATGCGGTTAGTCCGTCAACGCCACAGCTATACGCATCGGCTTCGACAGTTGTTAGATGTCGTTTCCCAAAAGCTCGGTATCCATTTCGGAACGGCCAGCGGTGCACAGAGTGCGGACAAACAGCCGATGGTTGTGGAATCTCTGATGAAAGATTCTTTTGCAAGACCTCAGACACGACACAGGATGAGATTCTCATGAAAATTCTGGTCACAGGGGGTGCTGGGTTCATCGGTTCACATCTGGTGGACAGATTACTCAGCGAGGGACATGCGATACGCATACTCGACAACTTTGAAGCCCAGGTTCACGAGGGTAACCGGCCGGCCTATCTCAACCCCGACGCTGAATATCTGCAAGGGGATGTTCGGGATCGAGACTGTCTGCGTCGTGCGCTCGAAGGTGTGGAGGTGGTTTTTCACGAAGCCGCCTGTGTCGGGGTCGGGCAGTCGATGTACCAAATCGAGAAATACGTCTCGGCCAACGTGCTGGGAACGGCCATCCTCTTGGATTGTATCGTCAATGACCGTATCCCGTTGAAAAAGCTGATTGTCGCCAGCTCCATGAGTATCTATGGAGAAGGCCAGTATCTCTGTGCCGGCTGCGGAGTCATCTATCCTTCTTTGCGAGCGCTCGATCAGCTCAAGGAGCGGAAATGGGAAATGCACTGTCACCGATGCGGTTCCATCGCCAAGCCTCAGCCCACACCAGAGACAAAACCGCTCGTACCCACTTCGGTGTACGCGGTTTCTAAACGGGATCAGGAAGAGCTATGCCTGTCCGTGGGACGCAGCTATCACATCCCTACCGTTGCCCTGCGGTACTTCAACGTCTACGGGCCTCGCCAGTCCCTTTCCAATCCCTATACGGGGGTGTGCGCCATTTTTTCTGCCAGGATTAAAAATCACCGTCCTCCTCTCATTTTCGAGGATGGCTTGCAGACACGAGACTTCATCCACGTCCGTGATATCGTACAGGCCAACGTCTTGGTCATGCAGAATCCGCAAGCCGATTACGAAACATTCAATGTGGGCACAGGACAGGCCCTTCCCATCGTCCAGATCGCGCGTCTGTTGAGTGAGCTTTATGAAATCCCTCAAGTTCCCGAGATCAGCTCGAAGTATCGCGCCGGTGACATCCGACACTGCTATGCGGACGTCTCGAAGCTGACTGCGCTGGGCTTTCGCCCATCCGTAAGTTTGTCCGATGGCCTCAGGGAACTGGTTGGCTGGGGCCGCCAGATTAATGCGCAGGATCGTGTTGAGGAAGCGGCCAAAGAACTTCAGGTTAGGGGATTGGCACAAGGATGAGTCCCACCGTAACCCCAAACGTTCCTGGGACTATCCGCGCAGATCCTATCTGCGATTTGGTTCTCCTTAGCTGGAATCAATGGGAACAGACCGGGCCCTGCCTGGAAACCCTTTTCCAGAATACGATTATCCCTTCCCGGCTGTTCATCGTCGATAACGCAAGCGAACAACCGGTAAGGGCGTTTCTTTCAGACGTCAAGCCGCAGGGAGCCATCCTGGAAGTCAGGCTTCTCCAGAACGAAAAGAACGAAGGGTTCCCGAAAGGAATGAACCGAGGAATCCAGGAATCGACCGCTCCTTTTGTTTGTCTTTTGAACAATGACCTGCGTTTTACCAAAGGCTGGCTGAAAGAGTTGTTGGACATCGCCCGGAGCAACCCGACGATTGGTGTGCTTAACCCAAGCAGCAGCACCTTCGGGAAAATTCCTCCTCGAGGTGTCTCCTTGCAGGAATATGCCGAGAGTCTGCAAAGCCGGCATGGCCAGTTCACGGAAGTGGGCATGTGCATCGGTTTTTGCATGCTCATCAAACGAGAGGTACTCACCCGCATCGGTCGGCTCACTGAGGAAGTGGAGCGGATTTTCTTTGAAGATGAAGATTTCTGCATGCGCGTCCAAGCGGCGGGATACCAATGTGTCGTTGCTGAAGCGTCTTACGTCTATCACGCCGAGCACAAAACCGTCCGTCACATGCCCGAGCGCGAAGCGCTGTTTGAACGTAACCAGCGCTGGTGCCACAAAAAATGGGGCCGCTGGCTGCGCGTGGCTTGGCCGCAGGTCCGGCCTTTGGTCCCTCACTCGGAGCCGCTGCGCCAATGGCTTCAACAGGTTCTAGAGCTGGTCAAGAATCGCACGTACGTCTATGTGTATTGTCCTGTGTCTGTTTCCCTCACCAAAGAAGCTGCTTTTCGATCGGTGAATCTCACGGTGCATGCCGATGTTCACTGGCATCGCATTGCTGGGTTTTTGCCCTCCTGGATAGCAACAGGCTGGATTCTCAAACGGCAGAAAAAACACTTTGACATCATCATCGCCCCCACCGTACGGTGGCAGAAAATCCTGGAGTTTCTCAGATGGCGTCACCGTGCTCACGTGATCCTGGAAGGGGATTCCCATCGCCTCCAAGAGCTGATGAGCCTTCTCAGAGGCCCTGTTAAAGAGCAACGGATGCCATGACAAATCCTTCTGCCGACATCTGCCATCCGGAATCTCACCCACAAGGACTCCCTGGCAAGGCATCTTTGTCCGTCGTGATTTTGGCGAAGAACGAAGAAAGCCGCATCCGTGATTGCCTCCAAAGTGTCCAATGGGCCGATGAAAGATTAGTTGTGGATGATGAAAGCCAGGACAATACGGTAGCCCTTGCCCGTTCCTTGGGTGCCCGCGTACTTGAGCGAAAGATGGATATCGAAGGCCGGCATCGCAACTGGGCTTACGCTCAGGCTTCCCACGAATGGGTTCTCAGCCTCGATGCGGATGAGAGGGTCAGTCCTGAGCTGGCACAAGAAATCCAGGATCTTTTGGCAAATCCCGCTGCTGCTTTTGAAACCTATGCGATTCCCCGACGTAATTATTTCAAAGATCGGTGGATTCGATACGGGGGCTGGTACCCGAGCGCACAGATGAAGCTGTTCAAAAAATCCGTCTTCCGATGGGAAGAAACTACGGTGCATCCCCGTGCCATTTCCGACCGGCCCTGGGGCACCTTGACGAGTGACCTCATTCATTTCTCCTATCGCGATCGCGACGATTTTCTCGTCAAGCTCCAACGTCACACAACGCTGGAAGCCCAGAAATGGGTTGCGGACGGACGGCGCATGAGCTTGGCTAAGGCCCTCTGGCGGACGGTCGACCGATTCGTACGCAGCTACATCCTCAAGCAGGGTTACCGGGATGGAAGACTGGGTTTTTTTCTAGCACGGATGGCAGGCACCTATCAATGGCTCAGCTACCGAAAATTCATTCAGCTTAAAAGGGACGCGCTGACGATTACAAGTGATACCGACGTACAATGAAGCCTCACGCATTGCGTGGCAGTACAGCGCACGGTGGGATATCTGCGCTCGCAAGGCCGATTTGAAGTGAATCTTTTCGTTGACCCCTTGCAGATGGCTCAGGAGTTGTGGCGTATTCGCCGCAACCTTCGTCAGGGTAAGAGCGCCTGACATAATGAGCACACGGCCGCGATCATTATGTTAGGCACTTTAAGGGTTCGTTAAGAAATAACTGCATCCATTTGACCGGGGGCTTTTGACCCATGGCTGCGTTGCTCATCGCTTACATCCTCATCGAGGATGCTCGCTCTTCGCGCCTTGCCCTGAGTCAAAATCCCCACGGCCAAATAGCGCAGTCATTTCTTAACGAACCCTAAGTATCCTGCCGGTGAACCGATGCGGACTTCAGGAGCAGGACCGTCGCTGGCACCAGACAAGGGCGAAGACGGTCAAGCTGAACCAGGGAAGGATCATCAGTACCAAGAAGACATACGACTCTCTGCGAAAATACAGAATCCCTAGGAAACGCCAAAAAGAACTATGCGTCATGGCGCTCAGAGCAAGAAGCAAAGCCATGGTGATTCCCCAGGCTGGAACCCGGATGAGTTTCTGTGGAGAACTCCAACTCGATGCTATCGCAACGGTTACAGGAAGGATTAAAGCGCTATATGAGGAAATCCAGGCCGTTGGAGAACAAAGCACCATCAGGACTATCAACAGGCTGGCATCATATACCGATCGTCTGGATGATTCTTCCTCAGTAGGTTCCGTCTTTGGCCCGATGAGAACCGAGCTAAAGAGAAAAAAAGACACAGTGGCAGCGAGTCCCCAGAGGGCTGGCTGAGGCAGATTCAGGATATTGAGGTGGTAGGCGTCTTCGGAGAAAAAACGTCCCATGAGCGAGAGCAACGTCTGATTGCCAATTTCAAAAGCACGCGACTGTCCACTCGACCAAAGGACATGGAGCCAATTTCGGAATAATGCCAGTGGCTCATGGGGAAGTAGGAGGAAAGCGGCGATTCCATTGATCAGCCCAAAGCAGATCGACGTTCGAAGAAGCAGATCCCAGCGTTTTTTGAATATCCAATAAATAGGAAAGAGCAAGGCGGGTAATTTTAAGGAGATCGCGCACGCAAAACCGAAAGCGCTCCACCCAGGCCGATGGATCGTCTGGGCAACCAGGGCTCCAATAATAAGCGCGCTCCAAAGTAAATTGACCTGTCCGGTGAGAAACTCGGCGCTGATGGAACGCACAAGCAACAAGGTTACGGCGACACCGAGCCATGGCGGCGTTTTCAATGACATTCGCGTGCATAATCGAGCCGCACCAACCATTGCCAAAAGCATCCAAACGCACGTCAGGAAAGCCCATATCACGGCTGCTGCTTGCTTCGAAACCCAAGCCAGAGGCAGCCAGAACAGGGCCCAGCAGGGGGCGTATTTGAACATCATGAGATCGGATGTGGTTGGATCATACAAACCGGCTGCTGATCCCTGGCTGATGCGCTGGGCGATCGTATAGTAGACATCGAAATCCATCAGGAACGGCGGGAAAAACACAAAGTTTAGGGGAAACCGGGCTAAAAGCACAACGGCAAGAATTCCATACCACAACGAGGCAGGCCATTTCCAAGGGGAAACAACAATCGAACGTTTCAGCATTTGATTTGTCCCTCATTATTCCTGAATGTGTCGTGAGGAGCAATTAAAAACTATCATTATGGACACAACCCCGAATGCTTAGTCTGATCATTCCTACCTATAAAGAAAGGGAAAACATTGAAGAGTTGTTCAGGCGTATTGAGTCTATAGAGTCACAGCTCGGGGAAGAACTGGAACTTTTGATCGTAGACAGCGATTCACCGGACGGCACCTCTGATCTGGCGCGGAATTTGCTGAACGAACACCTAACCGGTGGAGCCCCACGGGATGAGCCTGTGGCTCCTAAGAGCACGCCCCGCGTGGGGCGACATCCCGCCCACCCGCTTGTTGAAGCAAACCAACTGGGCCGATGGCCAAAGGCCGAGGCCCGATGGCGGGGAGGAGCCCCACGGCCAGAGGCCGTGGCCCGATGGCGAGCTCGAGTGATCGATTCTCAGAGCCGTGATCTTACCCGTGCTATCCTTGAAGGGGTTGGATCTGCCCAGGGAAACCTCATCGGCGTAATGGATGCGGATTTGAGCCATCCTCCCGAGCTTCTGCCGGGACTTGTGCGATCGATCCGAGAGGGATATCCATTAGCCATCGCCAGCCGTTACGTGCAAGGCTCCCAAATTGTCCACTGGCCATTAAAGCGCCGCCTGCTCTCTTACCTGGCTAGTCGTTTCGCCCGGGTATTGGTTTCCGGAATCACCGACCCCATGAGCGGTTATTTTGTCTGCCAGGCGGAACACTTACGCAAGCTTTCTGTGCAATCCTGTGGTTTCAAGATCCTTTTGGAGCTTTTGGTAAGAATGGACGTTGCGCGTGTCCGAGAAATACCTTACGTCTTCATCGATCGACGGCAGGGCACCAGTAAACTCCGCGCGTTGGTTCTCGGCCGCGCCATCGCTCAATGGGTCCGGTTATTTGGATATCGTCTGCGTCATTCTTACCGTCGCTCTCCATCACCTGCGCCGAATCCGGAATCTAAAGCCGTCCGGTATCATGGAAACACTAGTCAGCGTCAGACTCTTTCCGTAGTCATCTTGACTAAAAACGAGGAGTCACGGATCGCTCGTTGTCTTGCAAGTGTCCAGTGGGCCGATGAAGTGATTATCGTTGATGGAATGAGCACGGATGGAACTGTGGAAATTTGTCGTCAGTTCGGTGCGCGTGTGATCACGCATCCTTTTGAAGGAAGCTTCGCCCAGGAGCGTAACCTGGGTCTGGAACATGCCACAAGCGATTGGGCGCTTCAACTGGATGCGGATGACGTTGTGACTCCTGCTTTTCATAGAGCCGTTGAGCGGATCTTAACTGAACCTTCAAGCCATGACGCTTATAAGTTCAGACGAAAAAGCCACCTGTTGGGACGCTTCATGCGCTATGGCGGTTGGTACCATTACCTGCCGAACCTCGTTCGTACCCGTGCGGTTCGTTACGAGGGACGGGTACATGAACGCCCCATTGTTCAGGGAAGCCTAGGCCAACTGGACGCCGATATCGAACACCATCCGTGTGAAAATCTCGCTCACTTCATGGATCGGCACAATCGTTACACTACCCTCAGCGCCCAGGAACTTCTATCGACCTTGGGTCATCAAGACCCCAAGCGGATCATCCCGAAGATCATTCGAAGGCCGTGGAAAAGTTTTTGGAAAACCTTCGTCCGGAAACAGGCTTTTCGAGAAGGCCTGCATGGCTTGGTCTTTTCCCTTTTTTTCGCCGGCGTAGAGCTTATCAAATGGGTGAAATACTGGGAACTGTGTACGGATCGTTCGGCCTCGTCAGAGCCATCCCATTTTCTTGAATCCACTGGCTTAAACGCATTGAAAAAACAATCCGCGGATGGCCAGCATTGCGAGCGTCTATCCGTTGTGTTGATGACGAAAAATGAAGAAGCCCGTCTGAAAAGTTGCCTGGATCGTGTGGTTCACTGGGCGGATGAAATCGTCGTCGTCGATGACCTGAGCACGGACCGAACGGTTGAAATCGCAAGAATCTACACGGATAAGGTGTTTCTCTATCCTTGCGAGAATAATCACGACCGCCAATGGAACCGGGGTATTCAACACGCAACCGGTGACTGGATCCTGCATATCGATGCCGATGAGTGGGTTGGCTCTCAACTGCGAGCAGCCATCGATCTCATCCTCACCCGGCCTCAACCCTATGCAGCTTTTGAGATCATGCGGAAAAATCATTTTCTCGGACATCCGATGCGCCAGGGAGGCTGGTACCATCGGCATCGGGTACTTTTCCGACGGACCCGCGCCCGTTGCATCGGAAATGGGATACATGTCCAGCTTCAAGTGGACGGCCCTGTAGGATTCCTCAACGCCGAGATCGAGCATTTTCCGTTTTCCAGCATCAGTCAATTCATCGAGCGGCAAAACCGTTACACCAGCGTTGAGGCACAGGGCCTTCTTGCAGAACGCGGTTCTCTAGCCATGCGCCATTTGTATTACCAACTGACGGTCCGTCCGGTGAAGCTTTTCTGGAAATCCTACGTCAAGAACCAAGGCTATCGGGAGGGGGCCTATGGACTTGTGTTCGGCTTGCTTTATTCCTTCGTCCACATCCTTCGCTGGGCAAAATATTGGGAGCTTACTCAGAGCCGTGAGGTTTCTTTGAAAGAAGTCCGTCCCATGAACCCAGAAACCACTGCTGCGCAGGGTGTATACGCATGAGTCCGCCGCAGCTCGGTCCTAACGAAGGGATCGTTTCCCAACGTCCACCTTTCATCGATGGGCGTGGGGAAATCCGGAATCTGCTCGATGTGCCCTTTACCAGTGTCGCCGTCATTACATCGGTGAAGGGGGCCATCCGGGGCAATCATTATCACAAGACCGATTATCATTATTGCTGGCTGCAGCGGGGAAGTCTGATTTACGCGCATCGGCCGGTGGGGGACAAGCGAGCGGCGCGACGATGGGTCATTAAGCCTGGGGACATCTTCTACACCCCAGCGCAATACGAGCATGTGATGGTTTTTACCGAAGACTCCGTAATGTTTGCGTTTGCGCGCAACAACCGAGAAATGGCAAACTACGAGGCGGATACCGTACGCATTCCCGCATTAGAGTGCGTCCCGGTACCATCGTAGGAGCCACCCTTAACTATAGATTCCATGAAAACAGGGCATGCCTTTTCAGAAAATATCGATGCCCCATCGACATCCATGCGTCGGCGGCGGGATTGTCGGCTCTGCGGTTCCGGCAGGCTTCGACACCTTTTTTCGCTAGGTCAAACGCCACCGGCCAATGCGTTTGTAACTGCCGAAAACCGAAGCCAGCCTCAAGAACATTTCCCGCTAGACGTCCATCTGTGTCAAGAATGCCGGCACGTTCAACTTCTAGACGTCGTCGATCCCGAACTGCTTTTCCGAAATTACGTTTACGTTTCCTCCACGTCAACGGTTTTTGTAGAACATTTCCGCCGCTACGCCCGGGCTGTGCTTGATTTGTTACACTTGCCGCCTGGCTGCTGCGTCATAGAAATCGGCAGCAATGATGGGACGTGTCTGCAATTTTTCAAAGAAGCGGGAATGCGCGTTCTGGGAATCGATCCGGCCTTAGCCATTGCCGCGGAAGCGACGCGAAAGGGAATCGAGACCGTGCCGGAGTTTTTCAACCTCTCGTTGGCCCAACGGTTGAAGGCTCAAGATTTACAAGCGCATCTTGTGATCGCCAACAATGTCTTTGCCCACGCGGATGATCTGCATACCATCGTCGATGGTGTTTCTCATCTGTTGAAATCGGATGGCCTGTTCGTCTTTGAAGTCTCCTACCTGCTGGACGTCGTTCAGAAGACGCTGTTCGATACCATCTATCATGAACACCTCAGTTACCATACCGTTGGGCCCCTCATCGGATTCTTTGAACGTCATGGAATGAAACTGGTGGATGTGATTCGAGTAGACAGCCATGGCGGTTCCTTAAGGGGATTGGCACAGCCCAAAGCCGGCCCCCTGCCGGTACACCCGCGCGTGCAGGAACTCGTGGATCTGGAAGCCCGGTTCGGCCTGCATGATGCGGCCGCCTACCAAGATTTTTTCAACAACGTTCAGAAACGCAAACAGCAGCTCAACGAAGTGCTACACCGTTTCAAGAAGCAAGGGAAGCGGATCGCTGGTTTTGGGGCACCGGCGAAGGCAACCACGTTGATGTACCATTTCGGATTAGGTCCGCAAAGTTTGGATTACATCTTAGATGACAGCCCTTGGAAGCAGGGATTGTACACCCCTGGGCACCATATACCGGTGGTGCCCACCTCATGGTTGTATGAAGACGCACGCCGACCCGATGCCGTCTTGATACTGGCGTGGAACTTTGCCAAATCGATCATGAAAAAACACCAGGCGTTTAAAAATGATGGGGGGTGTTTCATCGTTCCGCTTCCCGACGTCGAGGTTCACTGAATTGAAAACCCTCAGCAGATGTATCGTGGAAACAGATATCCGGGAGATCGCAAACCGACTGGGCGATGACGTCCAGTTGTTTGCTGACCAGGCTATCTTGGTGTGTGGTGGAGCCGGATTTCTTGGACGTTATTTCACCGCTTTATTTACTTATCTCAACGACGAGGTATTGACTCAGCCTTGTCGTATCATTGTCTGTGACAATCAGGTAACCTCTGAGGCACAAGGTTTCAACAGCCCCCGACCCGATGGGTTTCAATTCCTCCCCCGAGACATCATTCATCCCTTCACGATAGATGAACCGGTCGATTACATCATCCAGGCAGCCGGCATCGCCAGTCCCCACTACTATCGAAAATATCCTTTGGAAACGTTGGAAGTGGCTACCCTGGGCACCAAACATGCCTTACTGCTTGGCTCAAGGCTTGCCTTGAAGGGATTTCTTTTCTTCAGCTCAAGCGAAATCTACGGAGATCCAGATCCACAACACGTTCCCACCTGTGAATCTTATCGGGGGAATGTCTCCTGTCACGGCCCCAGGGCTTGTTATGATGAGTCCAAGCGTCTGGGGGAAACCCTCTGTATCATCTTCCATGAACGTTATGGGGTACCCGCCAAAATCGTGCGGCCGTTTAATGTGTATGGTCCAGGGATGCCGGAGAATGATTACCGCGTGTTGTCGAATTTCGCCAGCAGCATCATCGGGGGACGTCCCCTGCATGTGTATGGAACCGGACGGCAGACGCGGACATTTTGTTACGTCACAGACGCGCTGGTGGGTTTCATCAGGACACTGCTTCATGGAAAGCCGGCTCAGGCATACAACATCGGAAGCCCATCCCCTGAAGTCTCTATGCTCCAGTTGGCGCAAGAGCTTGAAACGCTCACCGGCCGTCGGTTGGATATAAAATTGAGGGAATACCCAGACTCTTATCCTGCGGATGAGCCGCAGAGACGATGCCCCGATATCGGCAAGGCCCGGCTGCACTTCAACTATCAACCGCAAGTCAACCTTCAGGAAGGCCTAAAACGATTTATGGATTGGGCAGCGACTTGTTACACGGGCTCGCCCTAGTGTTGCGTCATGTTTCATGTGTCATGAAAGGTTTTCCACGGCTGCTGTCGTTCCATAACACATGACACATCAACCCTGACACAGTACTGGCAGGATGCTGAAAAACCCATTTTGGCTCAGGGTTCTGGGTTCGGGGCTCAGGGCCGTGCGTGTGATCAGCATCAATGATTTGTATTCTTGCCCACAGCCCAGAACCCTGAGCCCTGAGCAAACAGGAGTTTTTCCGCAGCCTGCCAGCGTTCGCTTCACGCCAGCCACCTATGGTTAGCGACCCTGTACGTATCGGCTTAATCGGTGTTGGACGATGGGGCAAAGTGTACCTGCGTACTTTGCTCTCGATGGAATCCCGCTGCCGAGTGACGCATCTGGGAACCAGTCAACCTGCCCATGCGGGTTTGATCCCGTATCCCGTTGTGGTTACGGCCGACTGGGAACAACTGATTTCTTCTGAGTGTGACGCAGTCATCATTGCCACGCCTGCGCACACCCATGCGGCAATCGTTGAGGCGTGCGTAACGGCAGACAAGCCCTGTATGGTCGAGAAACCCTTTTGCACGGATGTCGGCACCGCCGAACACCTCAACCAGAGAATCCAAAAAACAGGCATCCCGATTTTGGTGAATCACACCCATCTGTTTGACCCAGCCTACCCAATCTTGAGACAGACGATCGCAACAGCGGGTGAGCCTATTCGCTTGATCATCTCTGAAGGAATGAACCTTGGGCCATTCAGAAAACAAATCTCCGCGCTCTGGGATTGGTGTCCGCACGATTTCAGCTTGTGTCTGGATTTGTTGCAAGAGTTCCCGGATCGAATCGGTGCGCTTTCTGGTCCGCAAAGTCCCGATGGATTGTCCGAACAGGTCGCTATCCGTCTTGACTTTCCAAGCGGTGCCTGTGCCTGGATCCACGCAGGAGGCCTGTCACCGTACAAGCGCAGGGGTTTGAGCGTATTCACAGACACCCATCTCTATGAATGGAATGTAACGGCCAAATCGTTGACTCTAGCCCGTTTTGATTTTTCCCATCGGTATGCCGAAAAAACAGACGTTTTTCCCGATTCTTTGCAACGTTCTGAACTGTCTTTCCCGCAGGATTCCACACCCATGGCTGAGGCGATCGCTTACTTCTTGAATGGCATCCGGGGTGGGGACCAGCGTTATTTCGGCACCCAACTGGCGGTGGAAGTCACTCATCTACTGGCGGCTTGTGACGAAATCTTTCAGACCAGAAGCCTACGGATGCCATGCATAAAGTCGTGAGAAAATTTCTTCGCGTGGTCGCCGATCACGATCCGGATTATTACGATATGCATGAGGATCCTAACGAAGCCTTCTTCGCCCAGCTCTATGTGGAACGTATCCTCCAGCATATTAAGACCGCGGGCATTCGCCAGCCAGCGACGGTGTTAGAAGCCGGATGCCAAACGGGCCGCTTGGTAATCCCCTTGGCTAAAGAGGGCTTTGACGTAACGGGCATTGACACCTCCGGATTCGCCTTGCGAAGGGCACAGAGGCATCTCAAAAAACTCGGCCTTCGCGCTCATTTTATCCAAGGGGATCTGATAGAAATCTTGAGAAAACATCCTCAGTGGCAGTATGATGTAGTGGTGTGTGCCGAAGTGGTTTATCTTTCGCGTGCCTATCGAACGATGTTGCGACTCTTAGCCAAGGCTGTCCGAGCCGGGGGCATTCTGTGCGTTTCCCATCGACCGGCCTGCTACTACCTTCTCGAAGCCATCCGACAGCAGGATATGGAGACTGCCGCGCAGGTCCTGCAGCGTCAAGAAGGATCCTTCCGCGATTCCTCCTATTTCAACTGGCAGACAATCCAAGAACTGAGACAGCTTTACCAAGGCTCTGGCTTGAAATGGATTGCCAGCTACCCGATTGATCGTTTTGCCTGGTTGACGGGTGTTCACCCCGCCCAATTGACTCCGTCCCAGCAGAAGGATTGGTTACAACTCGAACTGCAAGTCGCTGAGGAAACGGTACCGTACGGACGCTACATTCTCGTCATCGCATCGCCAGAGGGCAACGAAAGGGAAAAGTCCCATGCCTTTGTGTCAAGAAACAGCGCCTAGTGTGAGAAAGTGGAATTTCGGTGCGTTCATGCGGTTTTACCCACCCATTCTGGGATACCATCGCATTGGAGCCTACCGGGGGGATCACGTTCCGACGGTTTCCACTGGCGCCTTTGAACGGCAGTTGACTTTTCTGTCCCGTTATCGCTACCGTGTGTGCAGCCTTGATGAAATCATACAGACCATCGATACCTTCGGTGATATTTCCCTCCGCAGCGTCGCACTTACTTTCGACGATGGTTATGAAGAAATCTATCACAATGCCTGGCCGCTTCTCAAACGCTTTGGATTTTCAGCGACTCTATTCGTCACTCCCGGGGAAGTAGGACTGCCAGGGTTTGCCACATGGCAGCAAATCCAACAGATGGCTAATCAAGGGATGAGCATCGGCAATCACACCATGCATCACAGCTATCTTCCTTTGATTCAAGAAGAACAATTACATGAGGAGCTGATAGACTCAAAACTCTTGATCGAGCAACAGATCGGCCGTACGGTGCAGTTCCTCAGCTATCCGGTCGGCGGCTTCAGTGCACAGATTAAAAATAGGGTCCGGGACGCCGGTTACGAGGCGGCTTTTACCACCAATCGAGCATTTTGTGGGAAAATGCTGGACCGTTTTGCGGTGCGTCGCGTGAAGATCACCGAACGCGATCGTTTTCCTGCGTTATTCTGGGTCAAGTTGTCCGGCTACTACGATTTCTTCCGACGCCTGAAAGCTCCATCCTGATTTCTATTTTCTGCGAGTTTGCTTCCCGTCGTGTGTGAAGCCCCACGGGATGAACCTGTGGCATTGGCAAGTCCACCCCTCTCAGGAATCATGAAACCGCCTGGGAATTTTCGATTGTCGATTTTAGATTTTCGATTGGAAGCCCGCCGTTCAATCGAAAATCGACAATCGTCAATCGACAATTCCACAGGATGAGCCTGTGGCATCGGCAATCCATCATAACAAAGTGGTCGAACCACTATGGCAAACGCAATAAGTGATCAGACATTGCAGATAGTCCGTAGTTTACTACCGTCTGCGGACTACGGTCTACGTACTAAATGGGTTTTGTCCCAACATTTTCTGCGTCTGTATTAGCCCCGGTGGAATTCAGGAGGACAATAGACATCCGCATTCTGGTTACTTACGTTACCGCTGGCTCTGGCCATCGTCGAGCGGCTGAGGCAATCGCAGAGCAAATCCAATCCAGCATCCCTGGGGTCGAAATCCAATGCACCGACATGCTAGAGGAAGTTTCTTCATGGCTGAGGCAGGGCTACCCCCTGGCATATCAGTGGTTGGTGCAACGACTGACCCAACTCTGGGCCTTAGGATACGCCTTGCTCGATCATCCGATAGTCTATACAATCGCTTATCCTCTCAGACGTCGATGGAACCTGTGGGTATCCCGTCCATTCATCCAACGGTTGCAACAGTATCTGCCGGATATGGTCATTGCCACGCATTTTTTCCCAGCAGATGTGGTTGCTTCATGTAAAAACCGCGGCTGGTTCCGGGGCTCGCTGGTCATCATTGTCACCGATCGCCATCCCCACCGCATATGGCTGAGCCCTGCGGCAGATTCGATCGTCCTCGACACCGAGGATGCCCTTAAGACGTGCGAAGAGCGGGGGATCTGCTCGACACGGCTTTTTGCATTGGGGATTCCGATGTCAGCCACTTTTGCGGCTTGCCTCAGCCACCGTCAGCAAATGCAGCGGCTTTTCCAACTCGATCCCAAGCGTTTAACGGTATTAGTCACAGGTGGGGGAACAGCGATCGGGCCTTTTGAAAAAGTCGTCACCCATCTCATGAAAATGGAACAGGCAAGACCCGGGCGGGTTCAACTTTTGGTCGTCTGTGGCACCTCTGAGAAATTGCACCGGCGCATTCAGAGGCTTGCTGGGAAATGCCCGATGCCTGTTCGGGTCTTTGGGTTTATTGATACGATGCCTCAAGCAATGGCTGCCAGCGATCTTCTTGTGGCTAAGGCAGGGGGACTGACAGTTACTGAAGCCTTGGGCTGCGGCCTGCCCTTGATCTTCTACCATGTCATTCCCGGACAAGAACGTTCCAACGCAGAGTATGTCGTGCGCAATCACGCCGGTATGTGGGCAAGGAATCCGAAACAGGTCTGTAGCTTCCTCGAACGTTGTTTAGAAGAACCCCAACGATTGACGGCTATGCGCCAGGCAGCCGGGAAATTGGGTCATCCCCATGCGGCAGAAGCGATTGTCTTGCAGGTGGTCAAACCCCTGTTGAGAAAAGATTCCTCTTATTCCTCTTGACCGTCGTCGATGAATCCAGAGCAACGCCGTTTATTACGAGCCACCCGCCAACACGTCGAAGGGTTGCGAAGCCTGGGCGTCAGCGCCGTTGCTTCGGATGATGCCGACGCAAACGATTCTCCTCAAGCGGTGAAAGTCTCAATGACAAACAGGACAGATCGGTTAACGAGGCTGGTAAATGAAATCACGAAATGCCATCGGTGTCCCCTTTACCGCAGCCGAACCCATGCCGTCGTGGGTGATGGTAGCCTGAATGCGTCGTTGGTTTTCGTGGGAGAAGCCCCGGGAAGGGAAGAGGATCTTCAAGGCAAGCCTTTTGTAGGCGCAGCCGGACAGTTATTGACGAAAATGATCCAGGCCATGGGACTGCGACGTGAAGAAGTCTATATCTGCAACGTCCTGAAGGATCGTCCCCCGGCCAATCGGACCCCGCTGCCTGAAGAAATCGAAGCCTGTCTGCCATTTCTCTATGAGCAACTGGAGGTTATTCAGCCTCGCGTCATCTGTACCTTGGGTGCCGTTGCCACGAAGGCTTTACTAGGGCCGTCATCTTCTATCAGCCAACTCCGAGGACAGGTTCATACCTATCGCGGAATCTCTCTTGTCCCCACTTTTCATCCCGCCTTCCTGCTTCGCAATCCTCCTGCGAAAAAGCTTGCCTGGTCCGACCTAAAGAAAGTAAAGCAACTCCTTGAGGAAGGCCCACAAGACAAGGGGTAAGGGGCTGACAAACAGATATGCATCATCATGCTGCTGATACCCATCCCTCCCATCAACCAGCCACTGAGACATTAGATCCTATCGTGTCCCTCGCTCCTCGCCCATCCCCGATTGCGGAAATCGCATTCAACCTGCCCCTCGAACGGTCTTTTCACTACAGCGTACCTGCCCTGTTGGCATCGCGACTCAAACCAGGGATGCGGGTTTTGGCTCCGTTCGGCTCCCGTATCCGGATGGGCTATGTGTTGCGATGGGTGGAAGACAGCCCGCTCAAGACGTTGAAGGCCATTGAGCGTATCGTCGATCCTATAGCCGTGATCGCTGAGGAACGATGGGCCTTGGCGTCTTGGCTTTCCGAATACTACTGTTGCAGCCTCGGTGAGGCACTGGCCGCCTTGGTACCAGCCCCTTTGCGACTGACAGAACGATCGCTCAATCCCATCGATGTAAAACCGGCACAACCCCCGGTGGCATCTCCTTTTTCCCTGACACCGCATCAACAGCAAGCGATTAAAATTATCATCGATGCGCTCAAGCCATTGAGAGCTCGTCCTTTTCAAGAACCAGTGCCAGGACTTGATTGGAATAGACAAGCGATCAACTTCAAGGACGTTCGTGTGGTTCTCTTGCACGGGGTGACTGGATCGGGGAAAACGGAGCTTTATCTACAAGCCATCACCCATGTTTTGGATCAAAAACGCTCGACTATCTGCCTGGTTCCTGAAATCGCGCTGACTCCTCAAACCGTTGACCGGTTCCGAGAGCGGTTTGGGAGTGAGATCGCCGTGTGGCACAGCCGATTAACTCAGCGTCAACGGACCCTTGAATGGCGACGCATGGTAACGGGAGAGTGTCGTATTGTGATCGGGGCGCGATCCGCAATCTTTGCACCGGTAACTCGATTAGGGCTGATCCTCTTGGATGAGGAACATGAGCGCAGCTACAAGCAGGAGGATACCCCCCGTTATCACACCCGTGATGTCGCCCTGGCCAGGGCGTGGCTGACCCAGGCGACAGTTCTTTTGGGCAGTGCCACGCCGTCTATCGAGAGCGCCTATCACGCCAAGCAAGGCAGCTATAAGCTCGCCTCGCTTCCCGATCGAGTTGCCAAACGCCCGTTACCCCGCATCGAACTCATCGATATGCGCGAAGAGCTGACACGGCGACACCGAGCAGGTCCGGTGTCGAATCGGTTGATCCAAACGATTCAGGACACGATCCAGCGCAAAGGACAAGTCATGCTCTTGCTCAATCGTCGGGGCTTTGCGCGCAGCGCCCAATGCCAAACCTGCGGAATGGCTATGCGTTGCGCAAAATGCTCCGTGCCACTGGTCTATCATGCCAGCCGGCAAGCTTTGGTCTGTCATTATTGCGGTTTTCAAGAGCCTCCACCGGAGTTGTGTCCTGCGTGTCAGAAAGGGTATCTCCGGTTTCGAGGTTCAGGCACAGAAGGAATCGAGTCACAACTGCATCGTCTGTTTCCCACAGCGGCCATTGCGCGTATGGACCGGGACACGACTCGAGGCCGGGAAAGCCACCGTCAGCTCTATGAGGCACTGAAAACGCGACAGATCGGTCTTTTGATTGGCACTCAAATGATTGCCAAAGGATTCGATCTACCCCACGTGACCCTGGTAGGCATTCTCTCTGCGGATACCGCTTTGAACATTCCTGATTTTCGATCTGGGGAGTTTACTTTTCACCTCTTGACGCAGATGGCTGGTCGCTCAGGTCGTGGCGACGAACCAGGACTTGTCCTGATTCAAACCTTCTGCCCCACTCATTATGCCATTCAATCCGCCCTCCAGCATGATTACGAACGTTTCTACGCCCAAGAAATCGAGATGCGTCAGCAGGTGGGGCTTCCCCCTTTTTCCTATTTGATTGAGCTCACATTCCATGGCTCTAACCGATTGCGGGTTCAGACGGCTGCAGAGGAATTGAGTAAGTGCCTGAGGCAGCCCTCGGTGCGGCGGCAGATGACCGTGTTAGGACCGGCCCCGCACCGCATTCCCAAGATTCGTGGGCAATATCAGGTGTGCGTGCTACTCAAAGGAAAATCAGTTCCATCGATGGTAAGCCTGCTGCGCCAGCAGCTACAATCCGGACGCAGATTCCAGGGTGTACCGATCACGGTGGATGTGAATCCCCTCTAACAGGCTGCGGAGAAAGCCCCGCAGCGCTCAAGGCTGACGATGTGGGGCACGGGGCAGGGGATGCGGGGCGGGGGGGAAGATAAAAGATACTAGTTACTGTATCTGACTTTAGGTGGTGAAGCCTTTTTTGATAGTACCGAGGGCATCCAGGTTGCGGAGGTTCTGCTGGGCCTCAACATCCCCTGGATGCAACTGAAGGATGCGCTCCAAACACCGACGGGCCTTAGGATCATCCCCCTGTTTCATCGAAAGATTGGACAATCTCCTGAGCGCTACGACGTGGTTCGGATCTATGGCAAGCAATTCCTCATAAGTCTGGATCGCGGAATCGATCAAGCCCTGACGATTCAGCACTGATGCCAGACGAAGTAACAAGATTCGCGAACGGGGAGTCAGGGTTAATAGCCATTCATAAAGATGGGTGGCTTGAGCCATGCGTCCTTGCAGTTCAAAAGCTCCGGCGAACCATTGGAGAAACCACGTCAGCCCCGCGCGTCCCAGATGTTCGAACAGGGAGGGTGGCTGTACACTGTATTGTTTCTGAATGGCCAGGCGCAGATACCGACGGGCTTCTGTAGCCTGCGGGGCTTGCTTAACCACATAGGCGAGCAAGTCAACGGCATAATCGTAGCACCCTTGGCTGAAGGCTTGGATGCCTTTGTCAAAATAGGCCTGAAGACCAGCGGGCATTAGGAGTTGAGCCATCACGGATCATTATCCTCGGCAAACAATCAGGCTGTCAAGGAGTTGCATTTTTCTCGCAGCCCGATAGAATAGCAGGACAATATCAATTCCGCGAAGCGCGGATTGATGGTTTGCTGGTTAGCACAGATGAGTGTTCAACGAGTCTGTATGGGGTCCCATCCTATCTTGCGGCAGAAGGCTCAGCCGGTTGAAACATTTAGCCAGTCTCTACGTCGGTTAGCCAGGGATCTTTTAGACACTATGTATGCCAATCAAGGTGTTGGCATCGCAGCGCCTCAGGTGGGATATTCCCTTCAGATCTTCATTGCTAATCCCTCTCAAGAACGCGGTGAGGAACTGATAGTCATTAATCCTGTTTTGGAAAAAGCCATTGGCCGGACCTCAATTACCGAAGGCTGCCTCAGTATTCCGGGAATCTGGAAACCGATCAAACGCGCGAAACATATCTGCATGCGCGGACAGGATATTCGAGGAAAATCTTTTGTCATCGACGCGGAGGGACTTCTAGCCGTCGTACTCCAGCATGAATTTGACCACTTGCAGGGGCGGTTGTTTATCGACCGGCTCTCATGGCTACAACGACGGGCTCTGGCTAGTGCTCCATCCCGATTGGAATGACGGGTCACCGATGCCAAAGCAGGCTATGAATGGCAGCGGACTATCCATCCGTTCGATGGAGACGGAGCACTAGACAGAAACACTCCCCAAAAGGGCATGCGTGTAATCTTTTTCGGAACAGGGGATTTTGCCGTGCCGATCCTGGAACGTCTGGTTGAAAATCATTATCCCATTGTTTTATGTGTGACCCAACCGGACCGTCCACAAGGGCGTGGACTTCAGACCGTCGCCTGTCCAGTCAAACAAGTCGCTTTGCGGCTCCAGCTACCCCTGGCCCAACCGGAGGGTTTGTCTTGCCAGCTCTGTGAAGATAGGCCGAGCGATATCGGAATCGCGGTTGATTATGGCCGACTGATTCCTGCGGATCTTCTCGATTTTCCGCAGCATGGAATTCTTGGGGTCCATCCGTCTCTCTTGCCAAAATACAGGGGTGCATCCCCGATCCCCTGGTCCATTCTCCAGGGAGAAGAAAAAACAGGGGTGAGCATCTTTCGACTGGCCCAAGGGCTGGATGCAGGACCGATAGCCTCGCAGCAGACCATCGCCATCGAACCGGCGGAAGATGCTGCATCGCTAGCTAGGCGGTTGGCGATTCTAGGAGCCCAACAACTGTTGGGGGTCTTAGCACTTTTCTCAAAAGAATCTGTGAGTTGGTCCCCGCAGGATGACTCGCAGGCCAGCTACGCCCCCAAACTCACTAAGGAACAGGGACGAGTCGATTGGCGTCAGCCGGCTGTCTCTATCGAACGCCTGGTGCGCGCCATGAATCCTTGGCCTTGTGCCTACACAACGTGGAAGACGACTTTGCTGAAGATTTGGAAAGTGGAAGTGGCTAGCCACAGGGATGCGCCCCACAGCTTCTATCCCGGCACCGTGACGGCCGCTACTGCCCATGGAATCACCGTCATGACCGGAAAGGAAACGGTTATCCTAAAGGAAGTACAACCAGCGGGAAAACGACGCATGCATGCTCAAGAATTTCTCGCAGGCCATCCTGTCCAGGTAGGGGAACAATTAGTTTAGTGACTAGTG
The DNA here is from genome assembly GCA_023247255.1 of Candidatus Omnitrophota bacterium. Classification (GTDB taxonomy): domain Bacteria; phylum Omnitrophota; class Gorgyraeia; order Aquiviventales; family Aquiviventaceae; genus JAHFGV01. The sequence goes on from JAHFGV010000007.1 coordinate 36,198, forward strand.
AAAGGCAAAAGCTAAAAATACTTTTCTGGTTCTCATTAATCACTAGTCACGAGTCACTAATACAAAGGAACTAAGTCGTGCAACCATTTCCCTCACCTGTTTCCTCTCCCCTGGGGGGAGAGGAAACAGGTGAGGGAGCGTTGGAATGACACAAAACTAATTTCTATTGTATTAATCACTGCCTTTAGCACTGGTCACCGGTCACTGTACTTAAACGATGCCTGAATTACGCAAAGATCCCCTCATTGGGCGATGGGTCATCATTGCGACCGAGCGTGTCCGTCGTCCGGTTGATTTTCTCACCACACAGGATGATTCATCGGTGTCGGAGGATTGTCCTTTCTGCGAAGGCCATGAAGCTTTGACCCCTAAGGAAATTTCTGCCATTCGCTCAGAAAATGATTTAACGGCACGACCTGGCTGGAAGGTCCGCGTGGTTCCCAGCATCATGCCCCTGCTACGCATTGAGGGAAAGCTAAACCGGCGGGCAAAGGGTATGTACGACCTTATGGACGGAATCGGGGCTCACGAAATCATCGTTGAGAGCCCCCATCACATCGCCAATGCGGCAGAACTGCCGGTGGAACAATTTCATTGGGTCCTGCAGAGCGTCGTCGCACGGATGGTAGACTTGGAACGGGATTCCCGGTTTCGATACGCCCTGTGGTTTAAGAACTACGGTTCTGTCGCAGGTGCTGGCCGTATCGCGCACGTTCGTTCCCAGATCATTGCCACTCCTGTAACCCCCAAACGGGTGAAAGAGGAACTCGTGGGCGCCCGGCGCTATTTCGAGGAAAAAGAGCGTTGCTTGCTTTGTGACCTCCTCATCCAAGAACGTGAACTGGGGGAGCGCATCGTAATGGAATCGGCCCATATGGTTGTCCTGTGCCCGTTCGCCTCTCGATTTCCGTTTGAGATCTGGATATTTCCCAAACGCCATAGTTGCGATTTCGCCTCGATCCCATCCGAAGAACAAAAGGACCTAGCCAACGTTCTCAAACAAGTTCTGCTGCGTCTGAAATCTGCGTTGAACGATCCCCCGTACAATTACCTCCTTCATACCGCTCCTTTTCGCCATCATAACGGCAAGGTCGGACACTGGAAGACCATCGAAGCCGACTACCACTGGCACATCGAACTGATCCCTCGCCTGAGCCGGCTAGCAGGATTTGAATGGGGAAGCGGTTTTTACATCAACCCTACCCCACCCGAGGAGTCAGCCAAGTATTTACGGGAGCTGGTCATAGAACCTGAAATCACCACAAGTTACGCGTGATATGTCCTGAAAGCAGTCACACACTCTTTGAGGAGAATAACGGCCATTGCCATGTCTGAGTTGCGACGGGATACTCTAACCGGCCGGTGGAATATCATCAACACCGACGATCCTTTAGGACCGGAGGCTTTCGATCGGGAATCGCATCGGATCGTGGGAAGCAAGTGCCCTTTTTGCCCAGCTCAGGAGCAATTCACTCCACCCGAAATCTACGCGATAAGGCCGACGCCAAACGCTGCGAATAAACCCGATTGGCTTCTGCGCGTCATTCCTAACAAGTTTCCAGCCTTGAAGATTGAGGGGGATTTAAACCGACGGGGCATGGGGATCTTCGATCTGTGCCATGGCGTGGGCGCCCATGAAGTCATCATTGAAACGCCGGATCATGGACGTCAGATGGCTAACTTCAATTCTGAAGAAATCGCACGAGTCCTCATCGCCTTTAAGCTGCGTTTGCTCGACTTGCGGGGTGATCGTCGACTGAAATATTCGCTGATTTTCAAAAACTTCGGGCTTTCCGCGGGGGCATCTCTGGAACATGCCCATTCGCAGCTTATCGCCCTTCCCATCATTCCTAAACGCGTTCAGGAAGAACTTCACGGGGCAGAACGTTATTTCGAGTTCCGGGAGCGATGCGCCTTTTGCGACATGCTCCATCAAGAACTTCAGGAATCCGAGCGTCTGGTAGCAGAAAACCGCCTCTTCGTCGCATACTGTCCGTTTGTTTCCAGCTTCCCGTTTGAGGTTTGGATTCTGCCCAGGGAACACCATTCTGATTTTGCCCAGATCACAAACGAGGAAATCGAGGATTTCGGCCGCCTTTTAGTAGAAACCCTGGGACGTTTGCATCGGGCACTCTTTAACCCTTCCTACAATTTCATCATCCATACCATTCCGATGGAAAGACGCGATCATGAGGAATATCACTGGCACCTGGAATTGATTCCGAAACTCACAAAGGTGGCAGGATTCGAATGGGGAACCGGTTTTTACATCAACCCCACCCCACCGGAGCTTGCAGCGCAAGTGTTACGGAATGTGTCCGGAAGTCCGATTCCTTGTGTGGGAGAGAGTAAGACAGCAGAGAGTAAGAAAGGAATGGTAGAAAGTGCCATCCAGCCATCGAACAGTCTACCCCGCCAGGCACAACAAGAGGGGGGTAGCTAACTCATGCAACAGTCGATCACTTTGTCTGCCGAGTCTCCCAGGACTTGACGTGAAACGAGTCTACTTGCCGGCCTTGCCCATCTATACCAAGATAGCGCAGACGCTCATCGAAATGAATCGCTACCGTGTTGGCAGCTTCCCCATGAACCCGTAAAGAGCCTCCAGAAACAAATCCCCCATAGTACGTGGCATCGGCTGGCCCGCCGGAACCCTCTCCGCGTGTGATATCCAGATCTCCAGACTCCACGTAGACAGAGCCATAGAATGGCCTGACCTGGCGAAGGGCACTATCTGAAAGGGTGCCGCAGGGAGCAGTGGTGCAAGTCACATAGACCTGAAAACTCGCGGGTTTATTATTTGCGGTATCTACCCAGGCTCCGTTTCCTTCAAAGTCAAATCCGGTATCCCTCATATAGATTTTGCTGACCCATGGTGTAACGGGGGTAGCGTCCCTCCGTACGATTTGTCCAGCCATGTTAATGTCCAGGTTCTGTGTTGCTTGGCTTCCTCCCGTATTATCCACCAATAAGTTGCAATTATCCCACATCGCAAAAGTTCCTCGAATATCGAGGGACTTGACTTTGGTATCTCCGATGCAGTTCCACGTTCGGCCGGCAGGAATCGTGCAATTGCCAGCAACACACGTGCATGTGACTCCACACCCTACCGGAGCGCTGGAATAGCCCATTCCCAAAAGACCTGCGGGAATCTGAATGTGTGGAAGGTTAGCCGTTTGTTGAAGTTGAACACCACCCGTGAGTCGGGAACTAGGCATGGGATCTGGGTCGATCTGAGTACCGGGGGTGACAAATCCTTTGCCTTTGACTACACCGGATGCGCTCGAAATCCGAAAACCCACCTGGCCGACTGGAGGATTTATCGCATTGGTACCTACATGGCCGGTTTCGAGTTGATTCCCGGGCCCATAGTTCCCAACGCGATTATCGTAGCTATCGATCGTAACCTGGTTGTCAATCCAAAGGTAGTCATCGGCATAGGCGGCATAGCGAAAATCCGTAGGATCAAGCTCTAAGACGACACGGCTGACAAAGATACTCGTTGAAGAAGCCATGGAGGGGATATAGCCGGTTCCAGTAATAGACGGTTGAGGATTACTGAGATCAACCACTTCAATGGTGTAATCCCCCACCACCTGTTCACTACCATCTCCTGCGCTAACGCCCAGAATTGTCTTCTGCGTATCTGGCCAGCCGAGTGGAGTGTCCAGCGGCCCAGGCCCTGAAGGTGGAACCCACCCATGCTGAGAGTGGAAGGGATACTCGATCGCCTGTGTTGCATCCGAATTTAGGGGCGGAATCTTATCAATATCTCCATCTTGATCGAGATCTGCAAGGGCTGGTCCAGGAGGCACTGTGTTCGGTGCATACAGATTAACCAGATCGTACAATCCATGATTGGCGTACCAAAGACCTTCATTGGCAGCCGCTTCCGAAAGGTTATAAGCCTGCTGGTTCTGGAAGATTCGATTTTGGATGAGGAGGTTTTGTTTGATCATGGGATAGTAACTGGCCACCAGGATCAGGGAAAGCGCCAGACCCGTCAGACTCCAGAGTAATAGGGCTCCCCCATGTCGATTACGTAATCGTTGGATCATGTGTCTGGGCTTCTTCATTTACTCCCCACCTCTACCCAATGATCCCCGGGTGCTCTGGTGCTCAATATGGCTTACAAATCTGGTATCCCTCATCGGTACTGCAAGCTCGCCGCGATTCACGTCCCCATTGGAGTATGAGTTATCCAGAGCACCAAGAATGATCCTTGTGTCGATCTAAATTCCGCCTCGCGGAGTTTAGGGTGCGGTATTCCGGTAAACCGCACGGGTGGTTAGACTCGCAGGATAGGCTACGCGCTGCTCCGTCCGTGTCCGAGTCAATGTGATGTCGAGAATCTGATCCAAAGCTGCTGATGCGGGAAGTCCGGATGGAGCACTAAAGGAAATGGCTGTAACATCATTGGCAATCACGCGGTTAGGATTTTCGTCGTTGCGCGCGCTGGTTGCATTGGCAGAAGCGATGACTCGTGAAAGCTGGCGCGTTGCCGGATCGTACGTGTAGACGATGTGATCAAACAGCGTTGTCGCATTCAAGACATTACCATTCTCATCAATCGAAGGAAGCCGCAAAATCCACGTCGCGGCTCCATCCGCACCCCCCCCAAGCGCATCTTGGATATAGGACGAAAATAACGCTGGGGCATCGACCGACTGTCGAACGTCGCTTGCAAGTTGCTGGAGGGATTGATTCAGACTCATCTGGTTCGTGGCTTGGGCATTCACCGTATTAAACCCACTAGAAATTCCTGAAAGAAGCACGAAAATAGATCCGCTCAGCAACACTACTAAGACTGTACTCAGGGATAGTTCAATGATAGTCATTCCATCCTGATGGAGGAAATGACGGGGTTGTGGTCGCTGGAGTAGCTTCATAGGCAACCGCTCATTTTCCAACACGATTCTGGGATACATCATGATGGGGTCTTGTCAAAACTTTTATCGGTAACGAGCGTGACCAGACGATAGGAGCGAAAGTTCCCGGCATTCCCTGCAGCTACCGAATCAGCCAAGTCTACAACCACGGTGACTAATTTCACCTGAGGGACACCCACAGAGCGATCCTGGACAAAGATTCGCTCCCGAATCCAGGGAACATTGAAAAGCTCCGCAGGATCCCCTGCAGTCGGCAACTGGGTTGAAAGTGCAGGCATTGCGCTTACCACATCGTAGCCGTCATAACGACTGATCCGCTCCATGATGTGCATGGCCCATGCCTGAGCGACCTGATCTGACCGACCTCGCGTTAGGGTGGAAATGTCTCGGCTGATGACCATGCTTAGGCTGGTGATCCCGATTCCAACCACTGCCCAGGTAACCAATAACTCCAGAAAAGTAAATCCCTTATTTTTCCACCGCTCCCTAGAGGCCTGGTTCTTCATGGGAAGCTTCCCTTGTATGTTAGGCATATCCCCGCCAGCGTCGTGAATTTAGAAACAAAAACCGGGTTACCGAACGCTCGCGCTCCCTTCGGCAACCCGGCAGTCCTGTGTCCATCCTTCGGCAACCCGGCAGTCCTTCACACAGGACCCGCGGCTTTCCTCCGCCAATAAGAGCGGCGGACCCGCCTCTGATTCCAGCGGGGGCCCCACCTTACGATGGGTGTGGCTTTATCGAGTGACGCGTTTTTTGATAAGCTCAAATTTTGTAGTTGATTGTCTTAAGTATACCTCAGACATCACTGGTACTGTCAAGGTACTGTCAAGGGTGTTTGACGCAGGCGTCCTTTCCAACGTATAACTGGGCTTTTGCAAAAATAGCCAACGTGTTGACCGAGTGTTGTGTCATGTTCCAAGAGAAGTAATGAGGATTGTGTTATGTGTCATGAAAAAGCAGAAAATAAACAGGTATCTCAAGCACGGCCAAAGTATGCCTTTTGCTTTTCATGACTCATGACACATGACTCATGAAACAAACGTGAGCACTGCCAATAATCTCGATGCGTTTTGCAAAACCTCAGGTATAATAATCATTCTTATCACGCAACCCTCAAGGAGGCATTCATGACTATTCGCATCGGCATTAATGGATTTGGACGAATCGGCAGGAACGTCTTTCGTGCCGGGTTGAACCGGGCGGGACTTGAGTTTGTGGCCATCAACGATTTACCGACTCCCACTAAGACATTGGCACACTTACTCAAATACGATTCCATCCTTGGGATTTTCGACGCCGAAGTTGCCCCAACCGATGACGGCTTGCGCGTCAATGGCAAGCCTCTCAAGATGTTCACCAGCAAGAGTCCATCGGAGATTCCTTGGACAGATCTGGGTGTGGATATCGTCGTGGAATCCACAGGGGTCTTCACGGACAGGGAAAAAGCCATCGGTCATCTCAAGGGCAGTGTCAAGAAGGTAGTTATTACCGCCCCTGCGAAGAACGAGGACATTTCCATCGTGATGGGGGCGAATGAAGCTTCGTACAATCCGGCAACCCATCAGCTCATCTCCAACGCCTCCTGCACCACCAACTGCGTGGTTCCCATCGCTAAAGTGATCCACGAACACTTCACGATCATCCGCGGTTTTATGACGACCATCCACTCCTACACCAATGATCAGCGGCTGCTTGACTTGAGCCATAAGGACCTACGACGGGCACGGGCTGCGGCACTCTCGATGATTCCAAGCACTACCGGAGCCGCCCGGATGGTGGGTGTCGTCTTTCCTGAGCTTAAGGGACGCATCGATGGCTTGGCTATCCGCGTACCCACTCCAAACGTGTCCATCGTGGATTTAAGCTGCCAGGTTCAGAAAGAAACCACCGTGGAAGAGGTCAATCGCGTTTTCAAGGAGGCAGCCTCTGGCCCGATGGAAAAAATCCTTCAGTACTGTGAAGATCCTCTGGTTTCAAAGGATTTCAATGGCAATCCCCATTCCAGCATCTTTGACGCCACCCTGACAGCGGTGATTGATAAATGTCTGGTGAAAGCGTTTGGCTGGTACGACAACGAATGGGGCTATTCCAACAGGGTCATCGATCTCATTGAGTATCTGGCCAAGCGTGGGCTGGGAGCAACAACCGAATCGGGTGTAAAGGCAACCGTAAGGGCATAAGATGAAACAGACGGTCAGGGATGTCGAGCTGCTCGGAAAGCGCGTATTGATACGGGTTGACTTTAATGTGCCCCTCGACAAAGCGACGGGGCAGATTACCGATGATACGCGCATCAAAGAAAGCCTGCCCACTATCCGTTTTTGCCTGGATCAAGGAGCATCCGTAGTGCTCATGAGTCACCTCGGTCGTCCGGATGGAAAGCGCATTTCTTCCTTGTCTCTTAGAATCGTCGCTGTGCGGCTCAGTGAATTGCTCGGCCGAATGGTGATTTTCCTGGAGGACTGTGTGGGAACTGAGGTGGAAACACGTCTGAAGGCGCTGCCATCCGGTGAGGTCGCCCTGTTGGAAAATCTTCGCTTCCATCCTGAAGAAGAACAGAATGATCCTGCATTTTCCGCCCAACTGGCGAGAATGGGCGAGTTGTATGTCAACGATGCCTTCGGAACGGCCCACCGAGCGCATGCCTCAACAGAAGGCCTGGCGCGGAAGCTTCCTGCCGTTGCCGGATTTCTGATGGAGAAAGAAATCCAATATCTTGAAGAAGCCCTGGCGAATCCCACACGACCTTTTGTAGCAATCTTGGGTGGAGCCAAAGTTTCCGATAAAATCGGCGTGCTCCAGCGACTGCTCGAACGGGTGGATCGAGTGTTGATTGGTGGGGGTATGGCCTACACTTTCTTGAAGGCCCAAGGCCATGCCATAGGTTCTTCCAAGCTTGAAGCGGATAAGGTGGAGTTGGCCAAACAGATCCTGGCCAATGCTCAAAGACGTCCGGTGAATTTGCTCTTGCCATCGGACCATCGAATCACCGCATCCCTAGATACTGACAGCCCCGTGAAAATAACCGGAACCATCGATATTCCGGAAGGCTGGCTCGGCGCAGACATCGGACCGCGCACGATCGAAGCATTCACAAGCGCACTTGCCGATGCCAAGACCGTCATCTGGAATGGACCGGTGGGTGTGTTTGAACAGCCTCGTTTTTGCGAAGGCAGCCGGAAGATCGCCCAAACGCTGTCTCAGTTGAAAGGAGCCACCACGATCATTGGAGGAGGGGATACGGCTGCCTGCGTTCAACAACTTCAGTTGGCTGATCGCATGAGCCATGTCTCCACGGGTGGTGGGGCGTCGCTTGAGTTTCTGGAAGGCAAAGTGCTGCCAGGCATTGCCATCCTGCGTGATCGACCGCTCAATCTTGCGAAGTAAAGATGAGAAAACCGGTCATTGCAGGCAATTGGAAAATGCATCTTGGCCTCAAGGAAGCCGAGCAGCTGGTGCACCAGTTGAAAAATAGCTGTGACACCGAGGAAATCGAGGTAGCGGTCTGTCCTGCGTTTACAGCCTTGTTTTCTGTGGCTCGGGTTCTGAAAGATTCAAAGATCGGTATCGGGGCTCAGGATGTGTTTTGGGAGGATCAAGGGGCCTTCACTGGAGAGATTTCTCCAGGGATGCTGCTCGACGTCGGCTGTCGATATGTCATCATTGGCCATTCGGAGCGTCGATTGCATCTGGGGGAATCCGATCTTATGGTGCACCGAAAACTTCTTGCCTCACTCAAACACAAGCTCATCCCCATCCTCTGCATTGGAGAGACCCTGCTCGAACGAGAGGCCAACCGGACCTTCGACGTCCTCACGCGGCAACTGGAAGCAGCGTTTGGCGGCTGTTCTTTAACCGATGGTCTAGAGCTCATCATTGCTTACGAACCGGTGTGGGCAATCGGAACCGGGTGGAATGCCAGCCCCCAACAGGCCCAGGAGGCTCATCGGTTTATCCGGCGGTGGATTTCAGAGCACTTGGGTACAGCCGTAGCGGCATCGATCCGCATCCAATACGGTGGCAGCGTGAATGCAGCCAATGCCGCAAGCCTTCTCCAACAATCACAGGTGGATGGTGCCCTCGTCGGTGGAGCGAGTCTTAAGGCGGAAGCCTTTGCACAAATCGTGAAAGCCGCCCTGGATACAAAAACCATTGCCCGATGATAGTCGTAGGTGGTTCTTGATTGTCGATTGAGGCTCGCCACTGTCCATTCATTGGGCGAACCTCAATAGCAACGGGAGGATATCAACAGCATGGTATATGGACTTGTATTGATCGTTCATGTGACGGCTTGTCTTTTGCTGATCGCTATCGTCCTGGTGCAGGGAGGTCGTGGCGGGCTGGCAGACAGCTTGAGTGGAGGCATGACTCAGTCTTTGTTCGGGGGCACAGCCAATACGGTCATGACCAAGGTGACGGCTATCGGCAGTGGGATATTTATGGTCACTTGTCTGACCCTGGCTATGCTCTCCACGGCTAGAGGTCGCTCCGTAATGGAACAGATTCCCACGTCCTTGCCGGGTGTCCATCTTCCGGGACCGGAAAGCGCTGTTCCGTCGGCGATACCGACACCGTCAACGTCCCAGACGCCTTCGGCCTTGGAGTCCGCACAAGACTCCACGACATCAGCCGTGGGCGACCCCGCCATTGCACCACGGCCGAAGGTTTTGGGCGATACGGCAGTGCAGTAGCCGGGGTGAGCGGGATGTCTCCCCCATCGGGGCGGAGTTGTCGCTATCACAATCCAAAATCGACAATCGAAAATTCCAAAGAGGTCATTCCTGCCAATCCTTCCGCTGCCACACAGCAGTAAGTATCTATTGCCCTATCTATTACCCTTCATGGTGAGTGTGGTCACCCGTATAGATTCTCCTGCATGGGCCGAGGGAAATTCCCAGCCGACAACCGGTGATGCCTTAGTGAGTGCCTCCATCGGTGATGCGAGCCGCCTTTTGCCTCTTCTGGCCAGTGACAGCGCATCCGGAGAGATCGCTGGCCTTGTCTTCAACGGTTTGCTCAAATACAACGAACGGCTGGAGATCGTCGGGGATCTTGCCGAAACGTGGCAGGTGACGGATGCGGGATTGAGCCTGACATTCATCCTGAAACCGAATGCCCGTTGGCACGATGGCATACCCGTTACCAGTGCCGATGTCCGATTCACCTATGAGAAATTAGTCGATCCCAATGTCCACACCCCTTATTCCAGCAGCTATGAACTCATTGACTCCGTAGAGGTCATCGATCAGCGAACCATCCGGTTTCGCTACCGGGAGCCTTTTGCGCCTGCCTTGGAGAGCTGGATGATGGGAATCCTTCCTAAGCATCTTCTGGAGCATGAGGACCTCAACACCACAGCCTCGTTGCGGCATCCGATTGGCAGCGGGCCCTATCGCTTCGTGCGATGGAAGACAGGCCAGTTGATCGAACTGCACGCCAACGACGACTATTTCGAGCACCGACCCTACGTGGACCGGTATCTGTTCCGAGTGATCCCGGATCAGGCCACGCTTTTTCTAGAACTGCTCACAGGATCTGTCGATCTGGCGGAGCTTAGCCCGCTTCAGTACCAACGGCAGACAGACAATCCTTACGTTCGGCAACACTACCAGAAATTCCGGTATCCCTCGTTTGGCTTCACCTATCTGGGATACAACTTCACCGATCCCCGATTCATGGATGGGCGGGTACGTCAAGCCTTCAATCTGGCGATCGACAAGCAGGCCATTATTGACGGTGTCCTGTTTGGGCTGGGAACAGTCTCAACCGGTCCTTATCCCAAGGAGTCCTGGGCTTATGAGCCCAGCATTGCCGCACCGGCGCGAGATTTCGAAAAAGCCAAAGCACTCTTGGCGGAAGCCGGCTGGCAGGATCGTGACAAAGATGGACGCTTGGAGAAAGACGGACAGCCTTTTGCCTTTACCCTGATTACCAACCAAGGCAACGAGGTTCGGCGTCAGGTCGCGGAATTGGTTCAACGACAGCTTAGGGAACTGGGCATCGATGTGAAAATACGCATCCTCGAGTGGAGCACGTTCGTGCATGAGTTCATTGACAAGCGACGGTTTGAGGTCGTGCTGCTTGGATGGAGTCTCTCGCGCGATCCGGATCTCTATGACCTGTTTCATTCCTCGAAAACAAAAGAAGGAGAGTATAATTTCGTCAGTTATGCAAATCCAGAGGTGGATCAACTGCTCATCGAGGGACGACGCACTTTCGATCCTTCGAGGCGGCAGGAGATTTACCGGCAAATCCACCGTCGCCTTTATGAAGACCAGCCCTACACGTTTTTGTTCGTACCTAACGCCTTGCCGATTGTCCACGCGCGATTCCGTAACATCCAACCCACGCCTATTGGGATCGCCTATAATCTCATCGACTGGTACGTGCCTCGTGAAGAACAACGCTACCGTGCGCTGATGCAACCCTAACCTCAGCAGATAGCACATAGCTCGATAGCAGATAGAAAATGACGAACCATCCTTCACCTTGATATCTATCTGCTATCTGCTAACTGATGTTTTGCAAAATGCATCGAGGTTAGTGGCAGCGCTCACGTCTGTTTCACGGGTCATGTGTTATGTGTCATGAAAGACTGTTTCATGTTTCATGTTTCATGTGTCATGAGTCATGGAAAGCAAAAGGCGTACTTTGGCCGTGCTTGAGATGCCTGTTTATTTTCTGCTTTTTTCATGACACATGACTCATGAAACATGACACAATCCTCATTACTTCTCTTTGGAAATGACACGACACTCGGTCAACGCGTTGGCTATTTTTGCAAAAGCCCAGTGCTAAGTGCTATGTGCCACGTTATAGAATAGGTCTAATGTGTCATTTATTTTTGCGAAGCGCACTGATTTGACATGGTCACTTATCTCATTCGCCGTCTGATCGGTTTGATTCCTGCACTTGCCTGGATTACCGTTATTTCGTTTGCGATCATCCATTTGGCTCCAGGAAAACCCACCGACGCTGCAGGTGCCTTCAACCCCAAAGCCTCTCTGGAAGCCCGCCAGCGACTGGAAAAACTCTATGGGCTTGACCGTCCCATCCCTGTGCAATACCTGGACTGGTTGGGGCGCACCCTGCGTCTGGATTTCGGCCGCTCGTTTTTGGATGATCGCCCTGTGATTGAAAAAATTCAGGAGCGTCTGCCCATTACGCTGCTCATCAATAGCGTGGCGTTAATCCTGATGCTGGGCCTTTGCATTCCTCTAGGAGTTTTTGCAGCGGTTCGTCCAGACAGCCTCTGGGACCGTTGCACGACCGTATGGGTGTTTCTCGGTTATTCGATCCCCTCTTTCTGGCTGGCTCTTTTGTGTATGGCCTATTTCGGGGTTCATTTGCACTGGCTACCCATCAGTGGTCTCTATAGCCTCGATCACGACTGGATGGGACCCATAGCCCGGATGATGGACATCGCGCATCACATCATCCTTCCAATCGGGGTCATCGTATTCGTGGGTTTAGCGGGTTTGTCTCGCTACGTGCGTTCCAGCATGGTTGAGGTTTTGCAAAAGGACTATATCCGGACGGCACGGGCCAAGGGATTGTCGGAACGACGCGTGCTGTTCCACCATGGCTTAAGGAATGCCTTACTTTCAATCATCACGATTCTAGGGCTGTCATTGCCTGATCTCATCACAGGCAGTGTGATCATGGAAACCGTTTTCTCCATTCCCGGTATGGGCCGGCTTTTTTACGATGCGGTCATGGCGAGGGACTATTCGGTGATTATGGCTCTGGTAACCATCGGCGCCATCCTAACCCTGTTCGGCAATCTTCTGGCCGACATTGCCTATGCTTACACAGATCCGAGGATTCGAGTGGGGACAGCATTAACAGAATGCTGAAAAACCCATTTTGGATCTAGGCTGAGAGAATTTTCGATTATAGATTTTGGATCGTCGATTGGAAAACACAACAAATCGACAATCGAAAATTGACAATCGACGATTCGTTGGGCCTTAAGCCAAAAGCCTTGAGCAAACAGGTATTTTCCGCAGCCTGCTAAAAGATACAGGGTGAAGAACGTGTAATGGCTAATCTTCTAAAAAATCATCTGGCGAGGGCAGGTGCGTTTATTCTAGCAATACTTGCCTTGATCGCGACTTTAGCGCCCTGGCTGGCCCCCTATGATCCCCTGGCGGTTAATCTTCCTGAAGCGCTTTTTCCGCCATCGAGCGTTCACTGGCTGGGTACAGATCCGCTCGGTCGTGATGTGCTCAGCCGTTTGATCTATGGAACAAGAATTTCCCTGGTTATCGGGTTTATCGCAGTCGGGGTGGCGGTAGTCATTGGCAGTGCGATCGGTGTGATCGCCGGCTTCTTTGGCGGTTGGCTCGATAGTCTGCTGATGCGCTTGGTGGATACGATGCTTTCTTTCCCATCGATTTTCCTGTTGCTTGCCATCATTGCAATCGTCGAGCCGAGCATCTACACCATCATGATCGTCATTGGAATGACGAGTTGGATGGGCGTGGCGCGTCTGGTACGGGCAGAGGTCTTAAGTCTCAAGGAACGGGAATTCGTGCTTGCCGCCAAGGGTCTGGGCGCTTCATCGAGTCGGATCATTCTTAAACATCTTTTGCCAAACGCCATCGGTCCTGTGTGGGTAGCAGCAACCCTGGGTGTCGGCAGTGCGATTCTAACGGAATCCATCTTGAGTTACCTGGGACTCGGCGTCCAACCTCCCACGCCAAGCTGGGGAAACATCTTGAACGAGGGGCGCATCGCCTTGGGACTTGCCTGGTGGCTCACCCTTATTCCTGGGGTGTGCATCCTCGTCACTGTTTTGTCCTTCAACCTGCTGGGTGAGGGTTTGCGCGAATGGATGCATCGTCCGCACAACTAACACTACGTGTCTTCGATTGTCGATTGTCGATTTCCGATTCCAATCGACGATCGACGATTTTCAATCGGCTAATGACTCCATGTCCCTGCTGAGGGTCGATGATCTTTCGGTCTGCTATCAGACTGGCGATCAAAAAGTCCTTGCGGTAGACCAAGTGAGTTTTTCCATCGAGCCGGGTGAGATTGTGGCAATCATTGGAGAATCGGGCTCTGGAAAGTCAAGCCTGGCTTTGGCCATCACCCGCCTCTTGCCTCGATCCTCGGCTCAAATATGCGCTCGAAGAATTCTTTTCGAGGACACCGATCTGTTGGAAGCTTCTGAGGCAAGCTTGAGGAATATCCGAGGAGGCCGGATTTCTTACGTGTTTCAGGACCCCTCCAGTTCCCTCAATCCCGTTCTCACCATCGGGGAGCAACTGCGGGAGACGATTCTCACCCACACCCGTTGCCGAAAATCCGAGGCCGACCCTCCGTCTCTGGAGTGGCTGAGGAAAGTCGGCATTCCCCAGGAACACCTTCGCCTGTCGGCCTATCCCCATGAGTTCTCCGGAGGCATGCAGCAGCGGGTAATGATCGCCATGGCCATGGCTTCTAGGCCGGCCTTACTCATTGCCGATGAGCCAACCTCTGCTTTGGATGTAACGGTTCAGGTCCAGATCCTACGATTGCTTCGAGAATTTCAGCAACGATTTGGGCTCGCCATTCTTCTCATTTGCCATGACCTGTTAATCGTCCGCCGCTTGGCTCAACGCGTGATGGTGCTCTATCAGGGACGAGTCGTGGAGACAGGAGCGGTGAATCACGTGTTTGAGCAACCGGCTCACCCCTACACCCGACGATTGCTTGAAGCCCGCGCCTACCTCAGCGGACCCCTGAAGTGAAGCTGAAGTGGAGAATAATGGCAGAGCCGATTCTAATCGCCGATAAGCTGAGTAAGACGTTTTCAATCCGTGGGGGATTTTGGCAAGGGCCTGCAGGAAAGATTGAAGCGGTCAAGGAAGTTAGCTGTGAATTATCCGCTGGGCAAACCCTGGGGCTAGTCGGAGAATCCGGCTGCGGGAAATCCACGCTTGCTAAACTACTCGTTGGCCTGCTTGAGCCCACAAGCGGTGAGGTGCGTCTGAAAGGACAATTGTTCTCCAAACTCAAGGGATCGGTCTTACGCATGGCTCGACGCAGCGTTCAATTGATCTTTCAGAATCCCACGACTAGCCTGAACCCCCGCATGCGCGTGGAAAGCCTTTTGAGCGAGCCTCTGATCATCCATCGATTCGTTTCAAGCCGGACCGAGCGCGTGCGCCGCGTGGAGGCGCTGCTGGATCGGGTGCAACTACCGGCTCATTATCGCCGACGATTCCCGCATGAACTAAGCGGCGGAGAGCGTCAACGCATCGGAATCGCCCGGGCTCTGGCTGTAGAGCCGCAGATCTTGATTTGTGACGAGCCGATTGCTTCTCTCGACATCTCGGTAGGTTCCCAAATCCTCCAGTTGCTGAAGCAACTGCATGAAACGAAAAAGATGGCGCTTGTTTTCATCTCACACGACTTAGGAGCCGTATCCAGCCTGTGCGAGCGGATCGCGGTCATGCAACAAGGCCGTTTGGTCGAAATCGCACCGACCACTCAGATCCTCAAAACCCCGCAGCTTCCTTACACGCAACTGTTACTGCGTTGTGCCAAGCTGGATCTGGATGTATACGGATGATCCCTGATGGGTGCTTGTTTCTGTTTTTCTCATCACTGAGGTTTTGCAAAATGTATCGAGGTTAGTGGTAGTGCTCACGTCTGTGTCATGAGTCATGTGTTATGTGTCATGAAAGACTGTTTCATGTTTCATGTGTCATGAGTCATGGAAAGCAAAAGGCGTACTTTGGCCGTGCTTGAGATGCCTGTTTATTTTCTGCTTTTTTCATGACACATGACTCATGAAACATGACACAATCCTCATTACTTCTCTTGGGAAATGACACGACACTCGGTCAACGCGTTGGCTATTTTTGCAAAAGCCCAGTCATCATGTGGACTTGCAATTGACAGTTCGAGGTTATGGAGAAGCTTATCATGAAACAGAACAGCCTTTTGCGCTGTAAAGGGTTCGCCCTCTCTGAGGTACTGGTGGCAGTTGTCTTATTGAGTATCGGTATTGTGTCGGTTCTGTTCAACCTAAGCCAAGGCATCATTCATCTGAGGGAAAACCACGGCGGTCTTGTTGCGAAAGCAGCCATTCGACGCCAGATCGAGTCTCTCCATAACCAACCCTTTGCCCAAGTGGCTGCTCTTCCACCCTTTAGCCCGTTTACTATAGGACTGGAATCTCTGGACAACGCCCAGGGTATGGTTTGGGTCGAACAGGATAATGGCAGGGCAGATATCCTGAAGGTTACTGTTACCGTTTCCATCGGTGCCGGTCGGAGTTTCCGCATCGCCACATTAATTTCCCGCTCTCCCTGAAGGGTACGCATGCATCGAGATTCTCTTTGGCAAAAGCAAATAGGAGCCACACTCATCGAATTATTGGTCCTAGCCGGTATAGACGTCGTCCTGGGGACCGTCTTACTCCAACTGGGAAGGACCGTTTCCAATGTGATGGCGACTATCAATGGGCAGGGTCAGATCCAACCCCAATTAACTGCAGCGATGGACGCATTAACGCAGGATCTGCGTCTTGCTGAAGGAGTGGATGCTGGTGGCGCCTACACCTTCAGCTACAACGAAGATCTGGACAGTACCGATGACGGTCATGCCACCCTCATGCTACGACTGGCAGCAGTGGATGCGACAGGAGATCCTCTGATGCCGAGGGTGTTCGACGGCATCATCTACGATTTTGATCAGACTACGGGGGATCTCCAACGTATCGTAGACGCTTGGGACATTGCGGGTAGTCGTCGGAGTGTCTCCCCAGGCCTGGATGATGTTCATGTAGTGGGTCGCAACATCAGCAGTATCGTATTCGATGGCAGTGTTGACAACCAGTTGACCATCCACTTATCTGCGAGCAAGGCAGAACGCGGGTTTTTGTTTCAGGCACCGCTTGTCTTTACGGTCAAGTTGCGCAATGACTCCTAGCGTTCATCTCAAAATCACTCTCAATTTATATCGATCGCGGCCGAGGGCTCAACGAGGCGCTGCGCTGCTTTTGTTGACGCTGCTTGTGGACGCCGTTCTTTTGCTCACTGTTCTTGGTTATTCTCCATTCTTCCAAACCGTCATTTTGTCTACCCACCGTTCCTATCTCCGAGATCAGTCTGTCGCCCTCGCTGAAGCAGGCCTGCATGAAGCACTCTGGGAAATCAACTACGGTGGGAGGGATTTTCTGGGCTGGACGGATGTCTCAGCGGAGCCTACTTGTGCTGACCTTGGAGGAACGACCTGTTTTGCACGCAACTCGGTTGCTCTATCCGCTGGCGATGGGTCTGGACAGAATATCGGAAGTTTCAGCGTGCTTGTGGTCAATCCCGGCTCGACCAATCCGATCATCCGCTCGCAAGGATTCCTTAGGACAACGAGCCTCTCTACAACCATCCGCGTTCCCTTGCGCAGAACCCAGACGACTTTCCGATATGCTGCATTTGGAGTGTTAGACATTGCTGGCGACAGCACTATCGATAGCTACTCTGGCACCTATGACCCGGCCAATCCAGGAACCCATGGCGATATTGGGACCGGCGCAACAAACGGAATAAGCGGTGTAGGGATTACAGGCAACGCAACGGTGAATGGAACACTCTACGCACCAGAATCCCTGACTAATGATCCCTATGGTCTTGGCATGGTCTCCGGTGGGTTCATCCTTCAGAATCCGGAAGAGATTCTAGATATTGTAGTTCCCTCAGACCTACTCAGCGCTTCCAATCAGGGCACACTCACACGAAACGCTCCCCGTTTGAACTGGACTCTGGAATAAGGGAGAATGGAGCCAGTTTAAGCGGGGGGTGGTTGATGTCGAGACGAACATGGACGGTTGAGGAAAAGTTGAGCATCGTGCTGGAGATGTTGAAAGGCCAGGAATCGGTCACGAGCCTCTGCCATCGGCATGGCGTAGCCATGAACCAAGCGTATCGGTGGCGCGATGTGTTCCTGGAGCGGGGCAAGCATGGCCTCAAGGACCAACGGAATCCGAAGCATCGTGATCCCGTGAAGGAAGAGCTGCAGGCCTTGCGCGAGTTGGCCGGCTCGCAGGCCCTCATTATCGAGGCCCAAAAAAAGCTCGCGGGCCTGCCGGGGTTCGGGACCAACGGCGCATGACGAAGCAACTGATGACCGAACAAGACTTGTTGCTGACGCAGGCGTGTCAGGCGGTGGGCTTGGCCAAGAGTAGCTGGTACTACCGGCCGCGGCCGCGAGGTCCACGTCCGCTGAACCCAACACTGGTCGCCGCGATTGAGCGTGTCTGGACTGAGGGCCGTGGGGTCTACGGCTACCGCAAGGTCCATGCGAGACTTCAAGCGCAGGGCTGGCACGTCAACCACAAGGCCTCTTGCGACATCTCCGAGCGATGCAGCGACTCCAACCGCGCAAGCTCAAAGGCGTCCGGTGGACGCGACCGCGCATGGTGCACCCGACACGCAGCAACACGTACTGGGAGATGGACCTGACCTACGTCTGGTGTGGCAGTGGCTTCGGCTACCTCTTCGCGGTGCTCGATGCCTACGACAAGGGCGTCCCAGGAGCGTGCTTTGGCGATCGCTGCCGGGCGCAGGAGGCGATCCAGGCGCTGGAAGAGGCCGTCGCCGTTCGATTCAACGGGCGTGTGCCGGATGGCCACACGCTGACGCTGCGCGTGGATCGAGGCAGCCAGTTCATCGCCAGGCGCTTTCGGGAGGTGGCCAAGATGTTGAACATCACGCTGGAGTATACGGGCATTCAGTGTCCCGACGACAAGCCGTACATCGAGAGCTTCTTCGGCCACTACAAGACGGAGGAGGTCTACCGCCGTAACTACACGACGCTGGCGGAGGGCCAAGTCGGGTGGCAGCTTTACCGCATCTGGTATGAGACCGAGCGCGTGCATGAATCCCTGGGCTATGAGGTGCCGCATCAACGCATGGTTACGAATCGTCCGACGCTCACAGGCCGAAGCATTGGCGTTGTCTGACAACAGGAGGTAGATGATGAAAAAATTGGTCATCGTTTCAATGGTTGTGCTCGTCGCGAGCACGGCCTTAGCGCAGGGGAACAACTACCCGCCGGCGAAGGTCAGCTTCCACGACTTCAAGGAACTGGTCGCGGCCGTCGAGCCGCACAGAGCGGAGCGTTTGGTCGATCTGGACACGTTCCTGAAGATGAGCCAGGAGCCGAATACGATCATCTTTGATTCTCGGTCGGACTTTCGCTACAACCGCATCCATGTCAAGGGAGCCAAGCATTTGAGCTTCACTGATTTCACCCAGGAGAACCTGGGGAAGATCATCCCGAGCTTTGACACGCGGATTCTCATCTACTGCAACAACAACTTTGAAGGCAACCAGACGGATTTTGCCTCCAAGATTGCCCTGCCTGCCTTCATCCGGTCCGGTGACCCTGTGACGGCGCAATTTCAGGTGCAGGAAAAGCCGCGGATGATGGCGCTCAATATCCCGACGTACGTCAACCTCTTTGGTTATGGGTATCGGAACGTGTACGAGCTTGCTGAGCTCGTCGACGTCAACGACCCACGAATCGAATTCGAAGGGAGCATCGTGACAAAGCGCGAATGATGAAGTCCGTGTTCCCTTATCCCAGGCCGGAAAATGTCCAGTTTAACGGGGTGCACCTCGCTCGATAAACATTGGCCAAGTGGATCCAGGCTATCCTGGCACTGATGGCATAGTCTATGGCGCTTTCTTCAGTGGTCGAGGGGTTCGAATCTAGGAAGGTTATGGAGGCATGACCACCCAGCTTCACTATGACGAAAGCCTCTACAACCTTGCCGTGGACGGCAGCGGAAACAGGATATCTACCTACCGAGTAACCTCTTGGCAAACAGAGTAGCTCTCGTATCTGTTTAGTTTTCTGAGACAGCGACGAGGCCAAAATCATAGCTTTCGCAGCGCGGAAAGGCGGCTGAGTGCGTTCCTCGACGATAGAATGCCCTTCGAAGCGTGAAATCCTCTCACAGAGCTAAACAGATACTAGCCCTCAACGCTGTAACAAGCTGAAACTACTCATTGCGAAGGGTCTTTCTCGTCGGTATAATACCCGACCATCATCACATGCAAAACTTTTGGCAGGCGTTTGTCCCACTCTTTGTAGCCTTTGACGGTATCGGGCTTTTGCCGCTGTTCTGGGGCTTGGCTCATCGCTTGAACGCACCCCAGCGCCAGCGGGCCATTGCCGAGGCGGTGGTTACCGCATTTCTCGTAGCGGTAGGTTTCCTGTTGGTCAGTCGCTATGTCTTTGCGCTCATGGGGCTGGAACTTTCCGACGTGATGATCGCAGGAGGAGTCATCCTCATCATTCTCTGTTTGAGGGATCTGTTGCTGCCGGAGGCTCTGCCAGAAGGCGAGTATCCTAGTCCGGGGATCGTACCTGTGGGTGTTCCCTTGTTAGCGGGACCGGCCGTCCTAACCACGGTCTTGCTGGTTAGAGATCAGTACGGACGGACGGCCACGTTTGGGGCTTTGGTCGCGAATCTGGTGCTTATCTGGATTCTATTGCAGACATCGAAATGGCTGATCCAACGATTGGGGAAGGAAGGCGCGCAGTTGGTTTCAAAAATCTTCAGCTTGATGTTGACGGCCTTCGGCGTCATGTTGATCCGCCGTGGAATCGTCAGCGCAGTCAGTGGCTTGGCTCCTTAGAAAAAAGGACGTTCTTCTTTGGAATGTGAGGATTCAAGTAGCCTATCCCCATGGTGCCAGGCACGTCGGTAGCTGGACCTTACTTTCTATCGACGCGGGTTGTGGTAAAATAGGGCTGTTTCCTATGAGCGAGAAGACCATTCAGACTGCCGTGGCTGAGCTTTGCCGTTAGCGATAAAAAAAGGAAACAGGAATGGGGGATTTTTCACATGGAACATGCGTTTGCAGAAATTGAACTGAGCAATCCAAGAAAACCTGATTTGGCCCCTATTCAAGTAAAAGCGTTAGCGGATACCGGTGCGCTGATGCTATGTATTCCGGAGCATATTGCTCTTCAGCTGAAACTTGAAACTGAATCCATGCGTGAGGTGTCAGTTGCTGATGGTCGCAGCATGAATGTCCCTTATGTGGGGCCTGTCCGGGTTAGTTTTGGAAAAAGGATTTGTTTCGTTGGAGCACTCATGCTTGGAGATGAAGTTCTTCTTGGAGCAGTACCTATGGAAGATATGGATTTGGTGGTATCCCCAAGTCATCGGGAAGTAACGGTAGATCCTGCAAGTCCAAATATTCCTCATGCGCGAGTCAAATGTTGCTAACGCACTTATTGTTGAGACATCGAGTGCGTTTGTGTACACAACAGGGTGTTTTATCATATGATACAAACGAATTTACACCCCGTGAACTGAGAATGCATGGTGCCCCAAATTTTTAGGTTTTTAATGCGACCTATAAGCCCGTTACAACTGGGACCTTATACGCTGCACTCCCGTCTGATCGCGGGCACAGGCAAGTACGCTAATTTCTCGCTCATGAAGGAGGCCATTGAAGCCTCGGGTGCCGAGATGGTAACCGTCGCAGTGCGACGCGTGAACCTGAACGATTCGGTTCAAAAAGAAAGCCTCTTGGATTATCTGGATCGTTCACGCGTGATTTTGCTTCCGAATACTGCAGGCTGTTATTCTGCTGAAGAGGCAATCCGCACCGCCGCCCTGGGCCGTGAAGCGGGACTCTCAAATTTGGTCAAGCTTGAGGTGATTGGGGATACCAAGACCCTGTTGCCGGATACCGAAGCTTTGTTGGACGCTACCAAAGCCTTGGTGAAGGAAGGTTTCGTGGTGATGCCTTACACCAATGATGATGCAGTAATGGCGAAAAAATTGGAGGATGCCGGGGCTGCTTGTGTGATGCCCCTGGCCGCTCCTATCGGATCCGGGCAGGGAATCCTCAACGACCTCAACATCCGCTTGATCCTAGAGGCTGTTTCTATCCCAGTCATCGTCGATGCGGGAGTCGGCACAGCATCGGACGCTGCCATTGCCATGGAGCTCGGCGCCGATGGAGTCTTGATGAATACGGCAATCGCCTGCGCCCAAGACCCTGTGAAGATGGCCCATGCCATGCGCCTTTCCGTAGAAGCCGGACGTTTGGCCTTTGAAGCCGGGCGGATTCCTAAAAAACATTTTGCCAGTGCCTCTACTCCACAAGAAGGACTGGTGGAGCCTTCTGCTTCTTCGCCACAGCAGTTGAGCCCCACAGGATGAGCCTGGGGCACTGATAACTTCTCCCCTCCCAGGGAATCATGAAACTGCCTTTGAATTTTCGATTGTCGATTTTGGATTTTCGATTGAAGGGCACTTTCATCTCATCAATCAGAAATCGACGACGACAAGGTGCAGTTGAGCCCGTTCATCAATGAGATCTGCGAATCTGTCCGCCGATCAGCCTTCCCGCGTTTTTTCATCTACCGTCACAGATCCTACCTTGGAAGCTGAGAAAAACGCCATCTTAGGCAAGATCAGCCTCTGTTTCTTGCTGTCGGGAGCCTTGGGGCTGGCATACGAGATTCTTTGGGTTCGGCGGTTATTACTGGTGTTTGGCAGCAGCGTCCACGCCGTCAGTACCGTCCTGAGTGTGTTTTTCGGAGGGCTTGCTCTAGGCGGGTGGTGGTTTGGAAAACGCGTTGACCGATCCCCGGCATCCGGACTGCGCGGCTACGCCCTGCTGGAAGGAGGAATCGGTCTTTATGCTTTCCTCACTCCGACTCTGTTCAATGCACTCGAAAGGGTCTACATTCCCATTTATCGAGCTTCGGGAATGTCTTCCCAGGTTCTGGTGAGCGCAGCGTTTCTATGTTCGGCCGTGGTGCTGTTGATCCCAACGACCCTGATGGGGGCGACTTTCCCGATGTTGAGCCGATTCCTCATCCACCAGGGAAAGGAACGTGGTTTTAAGATCGCCAGGCTCTACGGTTATAACACAATCGGCGCTGTTCTAGGAACGCTGGGGGTTTATCACATCGGCCTTCCGATGCTGGGGCTATCCAAAAGCTTGCTCTGCGCCGGGGTCATGAACATTGGCATCAGTCTGTTATGCTTGATCTTTGACCGTCGGCTGGAAGCCTTCGGGTTTCACGAATCGTTGCGCGCAGCCCGTGCCGCTTTTAATCAGACCACTGACGAAGCCAGCGAGATTTTGACAGCTTTCCCCACGCAACAGCGCCCCTCGGATAGCTTGGGGTGGCTTCTGGTCGCTTTTGGAATTTCAGGAGCCGCCGCGATGAGTTATGAAGTCGTCTGGACCCGAACGTTGAGCCTGATCCTGGGAAGCTCTATCTACGCTTTCTGTATCATCCTTGCTACTTTCCTCACAGGAATTGCCCTAGGAAGTCTGCTGATCGAACGCTATTTGCGGCAGCATTCAGCCACTATCCGTCAGGTCATCGGAATTCAATGGATCCTGGGAATCTACGGGCTTTGTTCGATTCCGCTGTTCGGTCAATTGCCGGATGCAATGGTGAGGCTTTGGACATCCCTCGGGGGTTCCTTCGAGAAAATGCTGTGGGTTCAGGTAATCTTGAGCGTCTCGGTCATGGTCCTGCCCACGTTCTTGATGGGAATCTTGTTTCCGATCGTCGGTGATCTCGTCACAAAACCGATGATCGCTTTCGGCCGACGCTTGGGTAATGCTTACGCGATCAATACGCTGGGAGGGATTCTTGGCTCCTTCCTGAGCGGGTTTGTGATGATTCCCTTACTGGGATTACCCTGGACTATCGCCGTGACGGCGATGGCGAATCTGTTCGCTGGTTTCCTACTCTATGTACTTTATGTGCGTCGGGTGGCTGTGGGGCCAAGTCTGACTCGCCGTTTAGCCGCAAGCGTGCTTGGCCTGGTCATCGCCTTTATAGTCAGCGCAAGGATACTCATCCCCGGTTGGCAAAACCAGGTCTTCGCTTCTGGGCCCTATCTGGGTCCTGAAATCTTTCACAATCTCTCGATTCGGGAGGCGACTGCCCAGACCCAACTGCTCTATTATCGTGACAGCCTGAATGCGACCGTCAGTGTGCATAAGACTCAGGAGACTCTATTTCTCAGGGTGGGTGGAAAAACGGATGCTTCAAACGGCCCGGACATGAGCACTCAAATCCTGTCTGCCCATCTTCCTCTGTTGCTGCATGGCAATGCAAAAAGTGCCTTGGTGATCGGGTTGGGAAGTGGGGTGACGTTGGGCCATGTGGGACGGTATCCGGTATCCACTATTCATTGCGCGGAAATTGACTCGGCTGTCGTTGAAGCCGCCCGATATTTCAAGGATTACAACGACCACATTCATGACGATCCCCGGGTTCGCATCTTTGTCGCGGATGGACGTAACCTGCTTCTGGCTGCTTCTGGCCAGTATGACGTCATCATCTCTGAGCCTTCGAATCCTTGGATGGCCAATCTCGCTTATCTGTTTACGCAAGAGTTTTACGCGCTCGCCAAACGCACCCTGGCAGATGGGGGCATCATGTGTCAATGGCTTCAGCTTTATAACATTTTCCCCCAGGATGTGAAACTGATCCTGAAAACATTTCATCGGGTGTTTCCTTACGTCTCGGTTTGGAGCTCGCTACCGGGAGATCTGCTTCTCATCGGCTCACAGGCGCCGCACGCCCTTGAGTTCTCCGAGCTGACTCGACGGATGGCGGATCCTCGGCTCAAGGAAAGTCTGACGGCTATTGGCATCACCCAACCGGAAGCGTTGCTTGAGCTTTACTGGATGGGCAATCGTGAAGTCGAACGAGTAAGCGCTGGCATCGATTGGACGCACCAAGATGATCAACCATCCATTGAATTCACTGCTCCTCGGGCGATGTACATGAATCGGATTTCGCGGTTGAACTTCGCTGGCTTGGAAGCGCTCAAGGGCAAGCCGCAAGACCTCGCCGTGGGTTACGCCCCTAATCTCAAGGATGCGAAATTCCAACGAGCCCTGGCAAACCTCTGGCAGTGGCGGGATCAGCCGCTGAAGGCCATTCAGGCGCTTGAACAAGCGGTGGCCGTAGATCCTTCATCGGCAAAGAGCTGGCTTGATCTGGGAAATCTCTACCGCACTCAAAACAAAATTTTGCAGAGCGAGCAAAGCTACCTTCGAGCGATTCAGGCGGATCCGGACGATCCACAGCCTTATCAAAAACTCGCATTGCTGTATTGGCAACAGGGCAAGCTTCCACAGGCGCAGTCTTACTATGAGCAAGCCGCGTCTGTGAAAATTCCTGATCGCTCGCTGGCAGAGGAAATCGGACATTACTTCAGGAATGTCGCTTCAGTCGTCCCATCATCCAAGACCCAGTCCCTTTCCTGGGCAGCCGAATATTATCGCTGCGCCCTCTCGCAGGCAAGCGCAGATAACCCAGCCATCCTGGAAGCCTATGCGGAAGTTTTGAAAGAACAAAACCTGTGGGATGAAGCCGAAAAAGTGCTGACGTCTGCAGCGGCACAGTTTCCGGAACAGCCTCTGTTTGGCTTGCGATTGGGCGAGTTGTTCGTGGAACAGGATAAACCCATCGAGGCGAAGGCGTGGTTTGAGCGCACTCTGAAACAAAGCCCTAAGAGCGCAGAGGCCTATTATGGATTGGGACGTGTCGCTATGCATGAAGGAAACGTGCAAGAAGCTATCCGAGACTTGCGTCGGGCGTTGACCGTGAATCCTTATCACCGCGAGTCGTTGGAGTTCTTTGAACAAATCCAAGACTCTGCTCAACGTAATATTTCAGGTCACGCACATAGGGACAGAGCCTCGGATTCTGCAAAACCTCCGTTATAGACTGAGGTTTTGCAAAATGTATCGCGGTTAGTGGCAGCGCTTACGTCTGTGTCATGAGTCATGGAAAGCAAAAGGCGTACTTTGGCCGTGCTTGAGATGCCTGTTTATTTTCTGCTTTTTTCATGACACATGACTCATGAAACATGGCACAATCCTCATTGCTTCTCTTGGAATAGGACACAACACTCGGTCAACGCGTTGGCTATTTTTGCAAAAGCCCACTTATAGACACAGACGAGGATGACTCCTATGAACGTTACCCGAAAAGAACAAGGAACGCGGCTGTCTATGAAGACGTACACGATCGCAGTCATTCCAGGAGACGGCACAGGCCCTGAGGTAATCCGGGAAGGCTGCAGGGTTCTTGATGCGGCGGCCGCTCAGGGAAAGTTTCATCTGGAGTTTCAACCTTACGATCTGGGGGCAGAGCGGTACCTGCGAACAACAGAGACCCTACCACCGACGGTGCTCAAGGAGCTCACCCAAGTGGATGCCATTTACCTGGGCGCCATCGGTCATCCATCGGTCAAACCCGGCATCCTGGAACGGGAAATCCTGTTGCGCCTTCGGTTTGAGCTCGACCAATATATCAATCTCCGTCCGGTGAAACTCTATCCCGGCGTGTGGACCCCTCTCAAAGATAAAACTCCAGAGCACATTGATTTTGTGGTCGTTCGAGAAAACACCGAAGGGCTTTACGCGGGTGTGGGGGGATTCTTGAGGCGGGGGACTCCGGATGAAACCGCTATTCAGACATCCGTCAACACCCGCCACGGCGTGGAACGTTGTATCCGCTATGCCTTCGAATACACCCGCAGGCGAAACAAGCATAAGAAGCTGACCTTCTGTGGGAAAACCAACGTCCTCACTTACGCCCATGACTTGTGGCAGCGAACCTTCGATGAAGTTGCGAAGGAATACCCGGATGTGACCACCGATTACACCCACGTGGACGCCTGCTGCATGTGGATGATCAAGAATCCGGAATGGTTTGACACAATCGTTACGGACAATATGTTCGGAGACATCATCACCGACCTTGGAGCGATGATCCAGGGAGGCATGGGCATTGCCGCAGGGGGTAATCTGAATCCTGAGGGGGTATCGATGTTCGAGCCCATCGGTGGCTCAGCCCCCAAGTACACGGGCCAGCAGCTCATCAATCCCTTAGCCGCCATTTGCGCTGGAGCCATGATGCTGGAGGAGTTGGGAGAACGTCAGTCGGCGCAGGCGGTGGAGCAAGCCGTCTGCCAGGTGACTTCAAGCAAGCTCAAGAGCCTGGCAGCGGGCAAGATGGGTTACTCGACGAGCGAGGTGGGGGATCTGGTCATTGAAGCATTAGCGTAGAGGACGAGTCTTGAAACGTGACGAGCGTAGAATGTCCTTAAGAAAACGATATGCTGTTGCCATTGTCGGTGCCACAGGAGCTGTTGGGACGGAAATGCTACGTCTTTTGGAACAGCGACGGTTTCCTGTAAAAAGCGTCCGCTTGCTTGCTTCCTCTCGCTCGGAAGGTAAACGCTTAAGGATCGACGGCCGACTCTGCAAGGTCGAGACTCTGAGTCGTCATTCGTTCCATGGCATTGACCTTGTTCTATTCAGCGCCGGGGCCAGTCGAAGCCTGGAATTCGCTCCTGAAGCCGTCAAGCAAGGAGCCCTTGTGGTCGACAATTCCAGCGCATTCCGAATGGATCCTACCGTGCCTCTGGTTGTTCCTGAGGTTAATGCCCATACCCTGCGGACTCACCCCGGGATCATCGCCAATCCCAACTGTTCGACGATCATCCTGACGGTGGCCCTCAAGCCGCTGCATGACGCTGCAGGTCTCAGGCGCGTGGGGGTCGCCACCTATCAATCCGTTTCCGGGGCAGGGTCCAAGGCGATGCATCAGCTGTGGCGGGAATCGCGCGCGATCGCTCGTCGGTGGAGCCACTATCAACCGTCGTCGGTCGTGCGGGATGTCGAGAACTGCGTTCAGGGACCCTTGTCTGGAAACACAATCTTGCCCCAGCGGATCGCCTACAACCTGATCCCGCAGATTGACGTGTTTCTGTCCGAGGGTGACACAAAAGGCTACACGAAAGAAGAATGGAAGATGCGTGAGGAATCGCGAAAGATCCTGGAATTGCCTGCGTTGCGCGTATCCGCCACTTGCGTGCGCGTGCCCATTTACCTGGCTCATTCGGAAGCGGTCAGTGCAGAATTCGAACGTCCCATCCTTGCCGAAGAAGCCCGTAAGCGTTTACGCAACGCCCCTGGGGTGCGGGTCATCGATGATCCGACGAGGGGCCGCTACCCCATGCCCATCGAAGCCGGCGGATGCGATGAGGTTTTCGTCGGTAGGATACGCCAAGACCCCGACGATCCCAAAACGTTGCACCTGTGGATCGTCGGAGACAACCTCCGCAAGGGCGCTGCCACCAATGCGCTGCAGATCGCGGAGCTCTTCGCAAAGACCAACCGCTTTGCCTAATACAAAAGAAATTAGTTTTGTGTCATTCCAACGCTCCCTCACCCCACCCCTCTCCCCTATTGGGGAGAGGGAACAGGTGAGGGGAATGGTTGCGAGATTTAATTCCTTTGTATTAGTACTGTGTCACGGTTCTAAGATCCAGTGCTAACGTCTGTGTCATGGGTCATGTGTAATGGAAAGCAAAAGAGCCCCTTTGGCCATACTTGAGATGCCTATTTATTTTCTGCTTTTTCATGACACATGACTCATGAAACATGACACAATCCTCATTGCTTCTCTTGACACATGACTCATGACACAGACGTGAGCGCTGCCACTAACCGCGATGCATTTTGCAAAACCTCAGTAGTAACCGATGACAGAAAGGGTGTTGCAGGGCTATCAAAAGAAACCGCTGGCAATTACGCTGTTCACGCTTATTTTTCTCCTCATGCCAGCCGGGGTACTTCTCCATCTATTCATCCTATCAGGTAACTCTTTCTCCGTCCTCGGCCAAATCGTACGCTCCAGCTACTTTCTCACCGAGTGGGCGTTCGCCTGGGCCGCTGCAGCTGCAGTCTTTGTGGTGTCTCGGTGGAGCTTTGCCTGTTTTGTCTTGTTGAGCGGCTATGTCCTGTTCATAAAAATTTCGCATGTGATCACTCACCCGAACCTGGAAACGCCCGCAAGATTACTGTTAACAGCCCTGTGGTTGGGTATTAGCCTGTACGTCCTTAGCTCTTCGTTGAAGACGCCTTATCTGAATCCCAAACTCCGATGGTGGTTGCGGCCATCGCGAATCGGTTGTTGCAAAGGGGCAACCCTCCAGGTTCAAGGCGTCGGGGTTCCTGTGACGGTCCTGAACCTTTCAAAGGCAGGGGTATTTGTGAAAGCGGCAGAACCCCAGCAAGCGACTCCACTTTTACCCCAACGACTCGGTGAGCAATGTGAATTAGCGATTGAGCTGAGTGAATCGGAGCGTCCAAAAGCGGAATCGGTTTGGTTAAACACATCGGTGGAGTTGGTCTGGAAGGGAAAAGCCGACAGCCCCTTTTGGGGTGGAATGGGACTCAAGTTCCGATCCCTCTCGAAGAGCCAGCGTCAGCAGTTGCGCAGATTCCTTCGTTATGAAGCGTAACGCAAGCCTGCTTGCCTGGTGTAGCATCCTCATCGGGTGCGGGACGGCGATTGCTGAATCCCAGGATCTCCATGCGCAACTGGCGGCACGCAATGCTGCCGCGTTCGAAGAGTTTCTGGCGGCGTACGCTCAGGTCGTCGAACAAGTCAATCGGCGTTTTGGAATAAATTACCTGGCGTTGGATAACCGCTACGGCGTGCCTTATCGAGAGTATTGGGATAAGCGCTTGCTCCTGGAGCATTTCCAAAAAGATGAAAAGGATAGTCCCTTATCCCAATCCCAAAAGCCGCAGGCAGAGGAGCTTCTGAAAAGTCCTGAGGCCATGCGCTATCTGGAAGCCAGGCTCTATCTCGAGAACGAACTGGACAAGAACCATTTGTTAAAGGGCAAGCGTCTGCAAGCCTGCGAAGAAGTGTTTGAGACGCTCAGCAGGACGGATCCCCTCTTGAAATACTTCTTTCACTCCCAAAAGTACCAACGCAGCTATGGGTTGCTCTTGAAACGGGTAGTCTGGTCGTTTCCCGAAGGCGTTGGCCTGTCTGCCTCGACCACGGCGTTAGATACCTATACGGTGTTTGCCAATCGGACACAGATGCCGATGTTGATGACGCTGACGCCTGTAGCGTTTGAATCGTTGGCTTTTCTGAACTCCATCATCATCCACGAGCTGAACCATGTCTTGCTCTATAAAGAACCCCTGGCAACGAATCTGCACGGGTCACTCCGCATGGAAGGACCTCCCCTCAGCTCTGTATTGGGTGATCCCTACCGTTGGTCGTTCATACGCAAACACGGTGGCACATCGGATTATCCCGATCATCTGCTTCAGGAATATTATGCGCTCCAGGCCCAGTTGCTTTATGATAATGGAATGCCTTCAGATTCCCCCTACCGTCTGCTCCCGAAGGACCGCCTGCACATTGAGCGTCTCTACGAATGGGTCGTGCAACAGCTTACTGGGGAATATCAAGCGCTCATCGCACAGCATCCGGATCCGCCGATTTTAAGATATCTCAAGGCTCTTAAATGAATCGCACGGGAGTCATCCGAACTTTTAAGCTGACGATCGCTTATGACGGGACGCGCTATGCGGGTTGGCAGGCACAGCGTTACAGCAGTCAGCAATCAGCAGCCAGCAATAAGCCAGAACGCAAACCGACGATTCAAGGAACGCTAGAACAGACGCTCAAACGAATCCTCCAGGAATCGGTGAAAGTCATTGGGAGCGGAAGGACGGACGCGGGTGTTCATGCCATAGCCCAAGTAGCTCATGTCCGAACTCGGTCGCGTCTTTCTTGCAATCGTCTGTTGCGTTCGGTTAATCAATTGCTACCATCCGATATTGCACTGACACAAATCGAGCAAGCTCACCCCGCGTTTCATGCCCGGTTTCACGCCACCCGCAAACGCTATCGCTACTGTATTTTTACAGGCTCTGTCGTGCCTCCGTTCATCAGACCCTACGTGCTCCATTTTCCAGCCCGACTCAACGCAGCGTTGATGCGTCGGGAGGCAGCCTACCTAAAAAATCGCCACGATTTCCGTGCCTTCACCCAAGCAAAATCTGTGCGTCAACGTTCTACGATCCGAACGATTACCGATGTTCAGTTCAAGCGCCAAGGTCCGCAGCTTCAGATCGAAGTGGAAGGAAACGGGTTCTTGCATACCATGGTGCGGAGTATCGTAGGCACTCTGATGGACGTCGGTCGTGGACATCTGCCTCCAGGCACGATACGGCGAATGGTGCAAAGTAAAAATCGGGACATGGCCGGAAGCACTGCCCCCGCTCGAGGATTGACCTTGCTCAGGGTTCATTACTGAGGTTTTGCATGGCTGAACGAACCAGACGCACTCATCCGAGCTCCTTGAAAGAAAAACCGAAAGAGAAACAGCCGGAACAGTGGGGCTCTCGGATAGGCGTCATTCTGGCTGTCGCCGGCAGCGCCATTGGCCTGGGGAATTTCCTACGGTTTCCTGTCCAGGCTGCGCAGAACGGCGGCGGTGCTTTCATGATTCCTTATTTTCTGGCGCTGCTTTTGCTCGGCATTCCCTTATGTCTCGTTGAGTGGACAATCGGACGATTCGGTGGAGCCCACGGTCACAACACATCCGCGGGCGCTCTGGGAGTCCTGTGGCATTGGCGCGGCAGCCGGTATTTGGGTCTGTTGGGAGTATTCGGACCCTGGGTCATCTTTTTGTATTACACCTATGTGGAGAGTTGGACGCTGGCGTTTAGCTATTTCTCGCTGGCCGGTCTCTATGATCGAGCCGCCGATCAGACCTCCATGACTGCTTTCCTTAGAGGTTTTCAAGGACTGGCACCCAATGAAACCTTTCCCAATCTAGCGACCGCCTATTTCTTCTTTTTGCTGACTTTCGCCCTCAACCTGATCATCGTTGCAGGAGGCATCCGTCGAGGAATCGAGTTTGTCTCGAAAACCTTTCTTCCTCTTCTGTTCGTCTTTGCGATTGTATTGGCTATCCGGGGAATCTGTCTCGGAACGCCGGATCCAGCGAAACCCGATTGGAATATCCTCAATGGTTTGGGCTATCTGTGGAATCCGGATTTTTCTGTCTTGAAGCATTCGAGGGTCTGGCTGGCGGCCGCCGGGCAGATTTTCTTCACTTTAAGCGTCGGCATCGGCGCCATCTTAACCTACGCGAGTTACCTCAAGCGCGATGATGACGTCGTATTATCCTCATTGACCGCCGTCGGGATGAATGAGTTTGCCGAAGTGATCTTGGGAGGATGCCTGGTCATCCCGGTCGCCTTTGCCTTCTTTGGCCCTCAGCAAATGCATGCGATTGCCCAAAGCGGATCTTTCAATCTCGGATTCGTCACCCTGCCGTTGGTTTTGAGGCAGCTTCCGTGGGGACACGTGTTGGGTTGTGTCTGGTTTCTTCTTTTGTTTCTGGCCGGGATCACGTCTTCCATTTCTCTGGCACAGCCGGTGCTGGCGTTCTTTCAAAACGTCTATGGTCTGAGCCGGGCAAAAGCCGTCATGTTTTTTGGAGCGATCAGCTTCGTCCTCAGCCAGCCGGCAATCGGGTGGCTGGGGCATGGCGTGATGG
This sequence comes from Candidatus Omnitrophota bacterium, assembly GCA_023247255.1. GTDB lineage: Bacteria > Omnitrophota > Gorgyraeia > Aquiviventales > Aquiviventaceae > JAHFGV01. The sequence goes on from JAHFGV010000007.1 coordinate 68,475, forward strand.
ATGAAATGGATTTCTGGGTAGGGACGTTCTGCCTGGTACTCTTCGGCACCATTGAAATCCTCATCTTCGGCTGGGCCTTCGGCCTTAAGCGTGGCTGGCGGGAACTCCATCACGGGGCGAGTCTGCACCTAGCACCGGTCTTTAAATTTGTCATCCGCTATGTCACTCCCGCGTACTTGTTATTTATCCTGGGGTTCTGGTTTTACGACAATGCCAAACCGACCATCAGCCTCACCAGCGTCGATCCGGCCAACCGTCCCTATGTCCTTGGCACTCGGTGGATGCTCATCGGTTTTTTCTTGATCCTCGCCATCAGCATGAGAGTCGCATTACGTCGTCGGCCGCTTAGCCAAGAACTGCATATCTCATGAACCTATGGGGATGGATTTTCCTGACTCTCTCTTGGGGCTTCATTATCGGTTTGTGTGTTTTTTGTTTCTTCCACATCTTCTGGCAGCGGAACAAACCCGGTTCGTCTCATCCCTGACACGCGTCGTGCGCATTCCATATTCCATCCCGCGCAGAACTAGGATATAATTAGCCCTTCCATGCAAACGAAATACGTCATCTTGCGGTGTGAAGATACCGGGCGGGGTGAGAATGTTGCCTCGCTTTTGGAAGGGGCTAAACTGCCCCAGCTCCAACAAATGGCCCAGGCAGGCTCGGCGGGCCTAGTCATTCCTCCAGCCAGGCTTTCCAGCATCGACCGCTTCCAGCTTCATCGCGGGCTGCTGGGACTTTCTTTGCGCGATCCAGAAGCAACCCCGTCCGCCTGCTATGCAGCGAGCTTGGGACTCGATCTGAAAGAGGGACAAACGGCCTGGTGTTGCGAATTCGTCACTCACCGAGATGGACGCATCGTGGATGCTACCGCGGGCTCTATCACGACTAACGAAAGCCAGATGCTGCTTCAAGCCTTGGAAAGCCAATTGGGATCCGAACAGTTGTGTTGGAAACTGGGACGAGAATCCCACCATCTGTTACTGGTGTCCGACCCCACGCTTCAAAATGACGGGCAAGCACCGATTCGCTCACCCGAACGCGTTCTGGAGGAGTCCTGGCGTCGCTGCTTGCCCAAAGGTATCCTGGGAAATTCGCTGCGGCGCTTGATTGAGCAGGCGTCGAGCGTCTTGGAGGCTCATACGATCAATCGGGTCAGGATCGATCTGGGTGAGAATCCGGCGAATATGGTTTGGCTGTGGGGACCAGGACATCGCAGCCCGGCGCGGTCTTTTTCCGAGCGCACGGGTCTTTCTGGACTTTTGATGTCCAACGATTTCCCGATGCGAGGAATGGCCCGGATACTCGGCCTGGACTGGAAAGAAGCCCTGGAATCCCTTGAGGAAGCGTCTTTCCGCAGCCTGACTCAGAAGCTGAATCGAGCGGTGGAAAAATACGATTTCGTGTATCTGCATCTTGTGATTCGCACTTCTCAGGCGATAGAACGGCTTTGCGCCATGGAACGCATGGACCAGTGGCTCGTGAAACCTTTGGTCAGCCAGCTGCCTGAGCGAACTTCGTGGCGTATTCTCATCGTGATTGATGATCGGCCGGACGATGGGGCGGCGGTTGTGGCTATGGGAAGTGATTTGGGAAAATCCCCCATCGTCCATCTCAACCGAAAGGACTTCGCTGAAAGCGCGTTTCGGTTCAGTCATACGAGCGACCTATTCTCATGGTTTGTCCCAAAGACCGATGGGCTCAACGAACGTCCATAGATACGCCCATCCATGAAACGAAAACTGATCGTCCAAAAATACGGGGGAAGCTCGGTCGCTCATTCGGAACGGATCAAACGGGTAGCGCAGCGAGTCATCGCCACCAAACATCAAGGTGCCGATGTTGTGGTCGTTGTTTCCGCGCTGGGCGATACGACGGATGAGCTGTTACAGTTGGCTTCGCAAGTCAGCCAGAGCCCATCCGAACGGGAGCTCGACATGTTGATGGCAACCGGTGAGCAGGTTTCCGTCGCCCTTCTTGCGATGGCCATCCATGCCTTTGGAGAAGACGCGGTATCGTTTACCGGAGCCCAGGTCGGCATTCTCACGGATGGCACGCACACCAAGGCAAGGCTTGTAAAAATCAACACGCATCGAATCGTCGAGGAACTGCACAAAGGACGGATCGTCATTGTGGCAGGATTCCAGGGGGTCAACTTGAACCAGGACATCACTACCTTGGGCCGTGGAGGCTCAGACCTGACCGCTGTTGCGCTGGCCAAGTCCTTGGCGGCCGATGTCTGTGAAATCTTCACCGACGTCGAAGGGGTCTACACCGCCGACCCGCGTCTTGTGCCTCAAGCCAGGAAGTTAGATGCCATCAGCTACGATGAGATGTTGGAGTTGGCCTCTTTGGGGGCGCAGGTCATGCAGGCACGATCCATTTTCGTAGCCAAGCGTTTTCAAATTCCCATTCATGTCCGCTCCAGTTTCTCAGCACGGGAGGGCACGATGATCACCCATTCAGTCGGGGCGATGGAGGATATTGTAGTCAGCGGGGTCAGCTTGCAGAAAGACGAGGCGAAGGTGACGATTCGCGATGTTCCGGACAAACCGGGCATGGCTGCCCAGATATTCCGGGAGCTCGCTTCTCATGGGCTCAACGTCGACATGATCGTCCAAAACGTCAGTCGCGAAGGATCCACCGATCTGTCATTCACCGTAGTCAAAACGGATCTAGTGGCCACCCTGCGGGTCACCCGTCAAGTTTCTCATCGAATTGGAACCGGGGAAGTCACCACCGATGAGGGAGTCGCGAAGGTTTCCATCGTGGGTATCGGAATGCGCAGCCACTCGGGTGTCGCAGCGCGCATGTTCGAGGCCATGGCTCGGGAGCGCATCAACATCGAAATGATCTCGACCTCTGAAATCAAGATTTCTTGTCTGATCCGCAAACAGCATGCCGAACGTGCGGTACGTACCCTCCACCAGGCTTTTGGGCTTGGCAAACGTCGGTGAAGGGAACCCTCTCATTGGACTTTGCCAGCGTCTTTCGGTTCCTCGTCGAGACCCTCCAACAGAAGCGGATAGACTTTGCGCTTGTGGGAGGCTTAGCGCTGGGTGTTTCTGGGATTGCTCGCGCCACACAGGACATTGACCTTTTGATTGCGAAGGAGGACGCACCGAAACTGAAAGCTCTGTTGTTGTCACATGGCTATGAGCTGCTATATGAAAGTAAAGACGTTGCGAACTTTGTGCATCCGATTGCCGGTGGAGGACGCATTGACTTCCTCTACGCTCACCGGACCTATGCTCGGACCATGCTTGAGCATGCTGAAGTCAAACCCGTGCTTGGAGGTCAGTACCAAGTCAAGGTCTTGCGTATTGAGGATCAGATTGGGATGAAGGTTCAGTCAAGCTCGAATGATCCCTTGCGGTATCATCAGGACATGGCGGATATCGAAGCCTTAATGCAGGTTCATCGGTGTACCTTGGATCTGAAGCGGATCAAGGTCTATTTCGAACTTTTTGATCGTGGAAAAGATTTTGAAACGCTCAGGAGTCGGATTCAAGATGCTTCCTAACGAACATCGAGAGGAATGGATTGCAGATGCCAGAAGTGAATCCAGGCGCCAAGCCTTTCGCACTGCCAAACACCCGACAGGACCTATGGGGTTAGACGAACTCCTGTCTTTCCTTGATAGCATCCAGCAAATATGCGGATATTGGAAAGTCTCTCGACGCAAGACCCTCAGTTCGTTGAATAAGCTTTGATGAACTCGCTGTATTGGGAACTCAAGCAGATGCGCAAAATCACTTTCCATCATAATCTTTGCTCACTGAGCTCTTCACTAGTCACTGGTCAGTTCCGAAGATGCCTATGGTTGAACTCTACGATACGACGTTGAGGGACGGCGCTCAGACAGAGGGAATCCCTTGCGCCGTTCAGGACAACCCGCGCATCACCGAGCGGCACGATCCGCTCGGCATAGCGACCATCGAGGGAGTGGCGGCTCGTGCGCATTTGAAGGTGGAACTTTTTCCCTTCCGACATGTCTCATTAGGCAGGAGGTGGGGCATGCGGAGATCTCTTGTTTTGATGGTCTGTCTCATCGTGGCACCTCTAGCGCCCGCCGCGGCGCAGGAGTCGGTGTCTCCCGAGACCTTTCTCACCATGGATTGGCAAACGCTTGAAACGGCACAGGGAAAGCTCAACTATCTTGGAGCGCAAGAGGGATCCATCAGTCCAATCACGTTTACCATCAATGGGCATCAGCTACATCAGGGACTCTTTGAGAAGAACGCTCTTGTGCATGAACGTTGGGCTGAGAGTAGTCAACCTTCGTTCACCGTGAGCGTTGAGGAGCTGCTTACGCTTCTTCAAAGCTCTCAGTCGCTGCTTGACGGTGTTGGCCCAGCAGATTCGTGGCTTGCGCTCACCGTCGTTGTCGGCCAACCCGGCCAGATCCGTGGTTTTGAAAAGCGTCTGAATAGAGAGCAAGCCAAAGCATTCTTAGGCGAACTCTGGAAGGCGTTTCAGAATCGAGCGGCACATTCGACACTCCAGTGGTGGGGGTGTGCGCTTGACCTCCTGCCAGATGGGCGTGCAGCGGACGTGACAGAGATGCTGGAGGTGCTCGTCAGCCGCTTCAGTCCAAACCCTGCTACAGGACGTTACGCCGGCCAGGTGAGTGTGAGGAACATCTCGCAGGCCACGATGCCAGCACTGGTGTCGGTGGTGTTCGAGCTCTCGGGGAATGTACAGGTCATCGATCCTGATGGGACGACCTGCCATGTGGAACCAACCGGACGCCCCTACGTGCACGCGCCCTTATCAACCCCTGAAGGCCTTCCTCCTGGAGAAACGTCGACCATCCCTGTGTCGTTCCACAATCCTGAGCACGAACCGGTTGTCTTCACGGTGAAGATCCTGGCGGGTCCGGAGTCTCGATGAACGCCGTTCGCATCCTCGCGAACGATCTGACGCGAGGCTCTCTCAGGATAGGTGTGTGCATCTTCATAATGACGCTAACAAGCGGAGCACTCGAGGCGAAGGAAACGCGCTACTTTGTGATGATGCCGGATGGAGCGGTCACCGCCCAGACGGTATCGGAGATCATGGTAGGGCTCACCGATCCGGATCCTCAGGCGCGATCGAGCGCCGCCTTACTCCTTCGACATGTGGAGACCCACGAATCCCAGCAGATCATTCCTCCGCTCATTCAATTACTGGACGATTCCGTGGAGGCGGTCCGCCACCAAGCGGTTGAGACGTTGTATTACGTGGGACCTGACGCGGTGTTGGCTCTTATTGAGGTGGTCAAGGGACAAGGCATCACCAGCGGCCGGCACGATACCAGCGTTCGTCTTCAACGGTTGGCCGTTGAGACGCTTGGGTCGCTTGCGTGGCGGTCCGACCACGCCAAGAAGGCTCTACTCGACATCGTGCAAGATCCCAACATCCATACGGTCGTGCGGTATAGCGCCTTTGGAGGTCTAAGTCGATTAGGGACCGGAGCGCCGGGTGTAGCTCCGATTTTAATTGACCTCGTTCAGCGAACCAACGAAGATCTCTCGTTGCGTCAGGCTGCCATCATGACGTTGGAAGCGCTCGGCCCGCAGCCGGAAACGGTCGAAGCACTTGGTAAGTTACTTCGCGATGGAGATGTCCCTATTCGCCAGGAAGCTGCCTCGGCGCTTGCTCGATTAGGCCCACCCGCGAAGAGAGCTCTTCCACAGCTACAGGCTGCGTTGAACGATGGCGATGCTGAAGTTCGGGCGCGGGCCGCTATCGCCCTCAAGGAAATCGAGAAAGAAAATCACTAAGCCATGCCTCATATTGAACTGTACGACACGACGCTCCGCGACGGCGCCCAGACCGAGGGGATTTCTTACTCCGTCCAGGATAAACTTCGCATCACCGAGAAGCTAGACAAGCTAGGCATCCCTATCATCGAAGGAGGCTGGCCAGGCTCCAATCCCAAAGACGCCGAGTTCTTTCGACAGGTTCGTAAGCTTCGCCTGAGGAATGCCCAGTTGGCCGCTTTTGGAAGCACCCGACGCGCCACCACGGCGGCTAAAGACTCCAATCTTCTGGCGTTGCTGAAGGCACAGAGTCCTTTCGTGACGATCTTCGGCAAAAGCTGGGATTTGCATGCGCAAGAAGTGTTGCGGGTCAGCCTGGATGACAACCTCAAGATCATCGCTGACTCGGTTTGCTTTCTGACTCGCCGAGGACGAACGGTCATTTACGACGCCGAACACTGGTTCGACGGTTATAAGGACAATCCCTCCTACGCCCTCAAGACCCTTCGCG
>JAHFGV010000040.1 GCA_023247255.1 Candidatus Omnitrophota bacterium
GGATCTTAAGCTGGATTCGACGTCGGATCGGCTCTCTAGGATAAAGTCAACTTGGTTGGCTGCAGCGAGGCTGCTCGGCTCATGCGCACTGTAGAGAATCTGCGAGGGATAGAGCGCTCCCAAGTCCTTCGTGTAGCTCAGAGATAAGCTGTTTCCCTGAACGTCGATCACCTTATCGAGCGCCCAGCGAAATACCTTGCCGGAGCTCTCTATCTGGGAAGCGACCGTTTGACCAAAGAGATACCGAGTCCCTGATTTGTCCGTAACCTTCCAGCCAGAGACTCCGAGATTCTCGAACTTTAGAAACGCTCCCTCATCCTTCGCCCGGTAGGTGCCATCCGGAATCTTGATCAGCTCAGAGCTTACGCCTTGAAACAGAAACGTGAACGTATCCGACGAATCGTACTTCGGCACCCCATTCTTCGTGTTTCTCTCGATGTATCCGACGTCGAGACTCCAGCCCACCCCCACGACACTGTTTCGCCCTGACGATGAATACGAAAGAGCCAGGCTTGGCTGCATCCCCTTGCGTCCTGGAGGCAGCGCGATCGGAATCCCCGTCGTCGCTCGCCCCGTGAACAAATCCGGCTGAAAACTCTGCATAGCCGAAGCCGCCGGCGGTGGCGCCGTCCCCGCCGACGCCGTCGAAGATCCCAAATGCGAGGCCTCGCTAATCGTCGGAAACGTGAATTGACTGAGTAGGATCGCTGCAGAAGTAACGAGTGCGGTTGCCTGCCGTAAGAGGATTCGAGCCCTAAAGCATAAAGATCGGAAAGTAATGAAGTAATCTTTCATTACTTGACACCTCATCGCTCAGATGGTATGCTTCCTTTAAAGAAAGGAGGAAGCCCCATGTTAGCTAAGTTGACTTTCAAAAATCAAATCACGATACCTAAGACAGTTCTGGATGCCTTCCCGCATACTGAGTATTTCGACGTTACCCGGCGCAGCAACGCCATCCTCTTACGCCCCGTGGCCATCAAACCTACGGGAGAACGTCTAGCTGCCATCCGAGCTAAGGTTAAAGCCCTTGGGCTTAGCGCAAATGATCTTGACGCTGCCATCCAGTGGGCCCGTCGAGGGCGACGGTGATTGGCGCCGTACTCGATACCAACGTTGTCATATCGGCGTTGATATTTACGGGGGAAGCCAATGCACTTGTAACGGCCTGGCAGCAAGGACGCTTTCGCCTGCTTATCTCCAAGACCTTGCTGGACGAGTACATCCGCGTCTTACACTACCCCAAATTTCATCTCAGTGAAGATGAAATCCGACATCTCGTCGAAGAGGAACTCCTCCCCTATATCAAGCCGATCAAGGTCAGATCCTCTCGCTTGCTTAACGTCTGCCGTGATCCGAATGACGACATGTTTCTTTCCTGCGCCCTAGCGGGACATGCTTCGTTCATCGTGACTGGTGATAAAGACTTGCTTGATCTCAATCCATTCCGAGGCCTCAATATCCTCACACCGAGAGAATTCCTCAATCTTCTTCCCTCCCCCTAACACTTTCTTTCACCCTAATTGCTTACCGCCTACGAGCCTGCTACTGACGAACCACCTCTTATTTGCTATCGAGCTATGTGCTATCTGCTGCCTTATTGACTCTCCAAACTATTCACCCTCGCTTCGAGTTCGTCGATCTTAAGGGCGGCTTCTTTCAAAGCAGCGTGGAGATAGCCGATGTAGGCAAGAAGGTCGATGCCTTGAGGGCTGCCATCGTTGTTGAAGGCAAGAATCTCCTGCGGTACGTTAGGATCGTCAATCGCCATGCCGACCCGTTTCTTGGAAAACTTCGGGAGTTTGGATTTGGACTTTTCCAGCTCTTGCTTCTTGGCATCCACCTCAGAAGGCGTGGGATCGTCTTTGCCTGTGGACTTCACAGCTTCTTTCTTGGCCTCGTCATCGCTGACTTCGGCAATTCGCGTCCATTCGTAGACTTCGATGCCTTTAACTTCATCCAGAAAGCCTATGGGAGCGGCTCCGATGATGTTTTTGTGGGAACGGTCTGAGGGATAGACAGTCCAGGAGTCGGCAATCGGATCGGTCTCAGAGCCCTGCTTGACGGTGAGGATGTTCGTGGGGTTGAGGGTGTAGCCGATGGCTATGTTTCCCGGTCCAACACCATCTCTAGGATCATCCCCAGGATCGATCATGATGTCACCATAATTAGCATTGATAAACCCCATGGTCCCACTATGCCCCACCTGGATGATGCTGCTGTGGTCTGTCTGGCCAATCTTGACACCACCTGTATCTCCCGCATAGATGTAGACGTCGTCGTTGATGTTGAGCTGCTTGGGGATGTGCAAGAGGCACTTTCCCCCTTCGTAGATGTCCAAAGAGCCACTGGGATTCGATTTCCCGATTCCGACCTTGCCATCGGTCGTGGTGTAGACGTTATTGCCCAGACGTTCAGCCACGACAGCAGTTGGGACAGAGGTGAACTGCTGGCGAGGGGAAAGTTCGGAATCGGTGTTGACCTGAATGGAGAGCCAGCAGGGTTTGTTCCAATCCATGGGCTGGAGGGAGGTTATCTGCCCCAGAAGAACGCTGAAATAACCCTTGGTGATCGAGACGTTGGTGAGGGTTTCTTCCCAGACTTTATTTCCCGCAGTTACCGCATCATAAAGTCTAAAGGTGAGATTGTAGGGACCTTCGAGGCCAACGCCGTTTGAGTCAACCGCGGTTCCCTGATAGCGTAAGAGATGGGGAACGTCAGCGTAAACCCCAGAGGGTAGCAGATAGCACATAGCACATAGCAAATAGACAATACCCGAAGAGAACTTAGACATGGTGAACCTCCTTGTGAATGTGATGTTTAAGGCCTGTCAACATCTTGCCCACCTCGTCTGTAAGTGTCACGAGTGTATTCGCCATACCCTTCGCATACTCAAGATCATGAGCGAGTAGACAGTAGTAAGTGAGTTCATCCGAAGAACCGTGGGCGATGGCGAGAAACTGAATAAATTCCTGCTTACTTTTGCGTCGATGCCCTTCGGTGATGTTTGCGGAAATGGACACAGCGGCTCGGCGCATTTGTTGAATCAGACCATAGCGCTCTTCTGCTGGAAAGTGTTTGGTCACCCGGTACGTCTCAAGCACCAATTGATGAGCCTTCTGCCATACCTTTAGCTTTCTAAACGTCTCCATTTCTATCTTCTCTATCTGCTATTTGCTATCGAGCTATGTGCTGTCCTCACTGAGGGGGAACGGGCTGACGAATGACGAAGACGCGCAGACTCTGCGAATTCTCGCCCCCGAAGGCGTCGCGCACATGAACCTCGAGGCTCTGACGACCCAGTTGCGCGAGGCTTGGAGTCCAAGAGACCGATGAGGCAGCGCCCCAGTCTCTCAGGAGAGCTCCGCTTAGGAGAAACTGATACTCAATAGGATCGGATTGCTGATCGGTAGCGGTTGCGCTGAGGGTAAGCGAGGTCCCAACGTAGGGTGTGGTGCCAATCGGTGGATTGAGGGTGGTGATCGTTGGAATCGTGCCTAACGTGACGGTGAGAGTTTTGGTGGAAACGTAGCCGTTCGGGCTTGTGGCTTTGACAAGAATCGTGTTGGAGCCAAGAGTCAGCGGGACGGCCACGCTGAAATTCTTGCCTGTGCGCGTGGCTATAATGCCATTGGCTGTGACCGCGGTTAGGCTGTCATCCACAGTACCAGCGATTGTGAGCGGATTGAGATTCGTCTTGGATGGGGAGCTGACAGAAAGAACAGGAGGCTGATTATCGCGGACAATCGTGATTGTGTTGGTCGCACTCGCGTTTCCCGCAGCGTCCTTGGTGACGATGACAAGAACGTTGTCGCCTTCGATTAATGAGACCGTCGCTGTCCAGCTTGTGGCATTATCGAGGCTGACGACCTCGACCCCGTTGATCCATACGGACGTGCCAGGGGTTTTAGTCCCACTGAGGCTCTCTGTAGTCTGACTCGTGAAGGCGGCAGGTGCGGCAACGGTCGCCCGAGCAGGAGGGTGCGTATCCAGCGTGACGGTAACTGTCTTTGTCGTTTTGTGCCCTGCAGGATCGGTGACGTCGACCGAGATGGCGTTCGGCCCCTCATTGAGGACGATGCCGCTTGCTTGAAACGTCAGGGCGCTGACTGCGGCTGCGATACCGTTCACCACAACAGAGGCCGCAGGATCGTCGGTTGTGCCCTGGACGGTGATAGTACGGCTTCCAGGAGGAAGGCTGGATGTGGTGGATTGGAAACCCGCTTGGATGGTGACGGTTGGGTTGAGAAGGGTGCCTCCCTCAGGCTCACCAACGCTCGCTACAATCTGCATCGGATTGCCACCACCGACTACACCTCCGGTGGGAACGAGGGCCTCCTGTGTGAGGGTAATATCGCCGTTCGTAGACTGGCCGTAGAGTGTTGGAATGAAGATGATACTCAGTAGATAGCAGATAGCAAATAGAACAGAGCACCTGGCTCGATAGCACATAGCAGATAGAGAAGGACGCAGATGAATAAGAAGTCTGGTCAGAGTCGCGCGACGATAGGTCATTCTGTTTCTTTCAGCTCTTTCTATTTGCTATTTGCTATCGAGCTATGTGCTTATCTCACTGACGTCCCAGTAAAGCTCCATCCACGGGATAGGTGATCACGGCATCCGGGGCTACGGTATCCAGCGTGATTGTGTCCGTCAGCGCCACAGACCAGTTGCCTGCTGCATCCTTGAACTTAACATAGACAGTCTTTGAACCATCGCCACTCGTCAGAGTCCAAGCCTTCGTGGTCGCGTAGGACTCGGGCACTCCGTAGGTAACGTTATCGTTGGAGAATTGCATTTGTGTCACTGGCCCGATGTCATCCGTCGCGGAGAGATTCAAGGTAACGGAGAGAGTCATCGTGTAGGTGGCGTTATTGTTGATCTGGATCGTCCCACTCGGGGGCGTCGTATCGTTTTGCTGAACGGTGATTCCATCGGAGTATTTGACTGAGGAGTAAAGCAGCGCTCCGTTTTTAGCGCGGACGCCGACGTAATACTTCTTTCCATTGACGAGGCTAAGGCCCGTGCGAGTGACTTCGGTTGAGAGTCCGACTGAGGTGTAATTAACGATAGTGGGTCCTGAGGTTGAGTCCTGCCGGATGATGTAATCGTACAGGAGGATTCCGGATTCGGCATCGCTTGAGGGGCTCCAAGTCGCATGGAGTTGAGTGATGCTGAAAGTCGTTGCACCATCGTCGGTGACAGTGGCTGGAATGCTGGGAACTGTCTTGTCGATGAGAATCCCATCCGAGGCAGAAGACCAGTTGCCCCACAAGCCGGCCCCGTTTTTGGCGCGCACGCGATAGGCGTACCAAGTTCTATCTAACCGTCCGCTTACGGCAAAGTTCGTTGTGGTGCGGTTGTTGGTGAGAGTCGTCCAGGCAGCGCCGGTGGATCCTACCTGTTCCTGCACCTCGTAGGCGCTGAGGCCTGATTCGGCGTCAGCAGCAGCCGCCCAGTAGACCGTGTAGCTTCCATCCCCATCGAAGTCGTAGTCTGTGCTGGATGAGCCTTCCTTGGGAAGTCCTGGCGCTGACGGAACAGTCGTATCTACCTTGATCCCGTTGGAAGAACCTATCGCTGACCAGAGCCCGTCGCCATTCTTCGCCTTGATTTGGAAGTAGTAGTTCTTGCCCTGCAGCAGGCTCAAGCCTGTATGCGTCACTGAGGCGGTGGTTCCAGTCGATGTCCAGTTCACGATGATCGCACCAGACGTCGAATCCTGCCGGATGAGATACTGATACTCCGCGATTCCCGATTCCGGATCACTGCTCGTCCAGGTTGCATGGAGGCTAGTTGTCACCGTCGTGTAGGTGCCGTCATCCGTGACGACCGGAGTCGTAGGTGCGGTGGCGTCAGCAGCAAGAACGCTGGTTGTAGAAAAAACAAGCACCAGGCTTAACGTGCCTACCGGAAGAAGGAACTTCCAGATACTGCTGCGGACCGATCGCTCATTTCCTTTCAGGTTCTTCCGGCTTTGCAGTGGGTAAAAGGAACAATACTTCCCTCTCCCCTTTGGGGACAGGGATAGGGTTAGGGGAGCACAACAAAGTTCCCTCACCCCAACCCTCTCCCTGAAAAGGGAGAGGGGAAAGAGCATGCCCATGTTAACCCCGGCAGTGTTTCCTTTCATTCACTCACCTCTAAGACCCTCTCACCGACTCACTTCACGACTCACTTGAATCTTTGACTCTTTACCTTTAACATTCAAAATAAATTTGTGATTACACAATACTAACTTGGGCTGAGCTTGTCAAGTAAAATTTTTCATAACATTCAATTTTTTATTGACTATTTGAGCACACCATGCCAAAATAAACTCTCCGCTAGAGCCTTAGAAATTGCGGAATGGCTTCTTGGCGGATGTCGCGTCTTCCAAATGAAACTGAAACTTCCAAGAAAAAGGAGGACATACCGAGCAATGACTTCTGCGGTTCGGGCATCGCAACCACAAGGCCTCAGCAGTTCCCTACCTCAGCACGCAGCCAAGACGGTCGGAGCCAGGCTGCGACAACTGCGCAAGACTCAAGACGTGACTCTTTCTGATTTAGCCAAAGACGCCGACGTGGATATCGCAACGATATCGAGAATTGAAACAGGCAAGATGACCGGAACCTTCGAATGCCACATCAAACTGGCCAATGCACTAGGAGTCAAACTGACAGAACTCTACGCCGGTATCGAGGAGGTACGCGCTAAAGAAGGGGTGACGGTTCAGGCTGCTTCCGAGCAGACGGACGTTTACGTCCATGAGGCAGGCAAATCTTTCATGACTCTTTTGACCAGCGACGTTCTCAAAAAGAAACTCATGCCTGCTCTGATCACCATCGACCCGGCAGGCAGCACCAACCAAGAAGAGGCCAAAGTCGGAACAGAGCGTTTCCTTTACGTATTGGAAGGCACGATAGAAGCAAAAATAGGCCAGGCGACTCACACCCTCAAGCGTGGTAGCACCCTTTATCTCGATGCCTCTATCCCTCACCGCTTCCACAATCCCGGCGAACGTTCCGCTAAGTGCCTGCTCGTAACGACCCCTCCAGTCTTGTAACTCTGCCGTCTGCGTCGGTGGTCCTTTACGTTGAACCGCGTTGAACCGTGAACAGAGAGGTGAACGATGAACAAGCTACGGATTTTGATTGCGGATGACGAAGAAGGAATCCGTGAATCGCTGCGGCTCGTCTTGGGAACGGACTGCGAAGTCACCTGCGTATCCGATGGTGAGCGAGCGCTCAACGCGCTCGACACACATGGCCCCTTTGACTTGGTGCTTCTGGACATCAAGATGCCAAAGGTTGACGGCTTGGAAATCCTCAAATACCTCAAGAATAACGGCAACCTTCCGCCGGTGTTGATGCTGACGGCCTACCAGAGCGTAGAATTGGCCAAGGAAGCAGTCAAGCTGGGCGCTCGTGACTATATCCCTAAGCCGTTTGAGCACGACAAAGTCGTCACTGCAATCCACAGCATCCTCTATCCTCAGCAGTAATTAAAGGGGACAGTATACAGCAATTCTCATTGCCAAGGTTCAGCATCGCCCATAGCATAGGGATATGGCTCGCCTGGCACGGGTAGTAATACCCAACCTTCCTCATCACGTCATTCAGCGTGGCGTCCGGTCCCTGCCGATTTTCAACACCGATCAAGATCGTGAAGAATATTTGAGGCTTCTCAGAGCGTTTGGGTTACGGTATGGCCTGAAATTCTGGGCGTGGTGCCTCATGACTAACCACGTGCACTTAGTAGTGGTACCTGCGGCGCCAGATTCTTTAGCGCGTGCAATAGGGGAAGCTCATCGACGCTATACTCGATTGGTAAACTTTCGCGAGAGTGTCCGGGGTCATCTTTTCCAAGAACGGTTTCATTCGTTTCCGATTGAGACGGATCGTCATCTCATTACGGTCGTTCGGTATGTTGAACGCAACCCTGTACGGGCGCGGATGGTCATGAGCGCGGTAGAATATCCATGGTCGAGTGCACGATATCATGTTACTGCTGGCGCATCTGATCGTTTGGTGAAGGCCAGTCCCATTCGGCAGATGGTGCCTGACTGGGCAGAGCTGCTGCAGAGTCAGGAGGATGGAGAATTGGAAGTTATTCATCGACATATCCGTACCGGTCGTCCCTGGGGAACTGGCGAGTGGGTGAAGAGGTTAGAACAACGCTTGGGACGCAGGCTCCAGCCCCGAAAAGGTGGCTGGCCCAAGGGACGCTCAAGAAACACCTGAATTGAAGTATACTGTCCCCGGAATTCCATTCATTTGCGGGTTGACAGGTTCCGATAGAAACATGGGACAAGAAATGTGAGATAAGCGAGGGGCATGAGATACGGGGCAAGGGACGTGGTAGGTTTCAGCCCCGAAAAGGTGGCTGGCCCAAGGGACGCTCAAGAAACACCTGAATTGAAGTATACTGTCCCCGGAATGTTAAATTTTGGCATTTTTATTTGGCAATTGGTATACTATAATAGCAAAATAAAGGAGGGGTCTATGGAAACTAATCTCGATAGATTTGGGCGTGTGGTTATCCCTAAACGCGTGCGCCAAGATATGGGATTGCATCCAGGGATTATTCTACGCGTTCAAGAAGAAGGCTCCCGTATTGTCTTGGAGCCAGTGAATGACGAGCCTCGTGTGGTGAGGAAAGAAGGGGTTCTTGTATTCTCAGGACGTGCAGTGGGGGATTTAGTGCAAGCCGTGCGTACCCATCGTGAAGCCCGCTTGAATAAAGTAGCTTCTGGCCGACGGCATTCATGAGGATTCTGCTAGACACCTCTATCATTGTTGCTGCGCTTGTTGAACCTCATCCGATGCATGAAAGAGCCTTGGCTTGGCTCAAGCGCGCCAAGGCTAAAGAGAATGAGTTTATCATCGCCAGCCACACCTTAGCTGAGTTGTATGCGGTACTGACGACGTTACCGGTTACCCCACGCATTTCTTCCGGAATTGCCTGGCGCCTCATCCATGAAAATATCGAAACTTCAGCCAAGGTCGTTTCGCTTTCTGCCTCTGAGTACAGCACAGTTATCAAGCACCTTTCGGATCAAGGTATCCATGGAGCGATCGTTTACGATGCCCTTATTGCTCAGGTAGCCAAAAAGTCGGATGTGGAGCGACTCCTAACATTGAACCCAGACGATTTCAATCGCATCTGGCCTGAAGGTTCTTCGATCGTCACCGTGCCATGACCCCGCCACCTATTTCCCACCTATTTCCAAAGCGGCATGCGACATGTGTTTATTTTCTCTGAGAGCCTACTCTTGGGATAGGAGATGGAAGATACGTAAAGTGGGCGGCATGAGATACAGGGCAAGGGGCGTGGTAGGCTTCAGCCCCGAAAAGGTGGCTGGCCCAAGGGACGCTCAAGAAGCACCTGAATTGAAGTATACTGTCCCCTTCATTTCGAGAACCGTACTGAACCGAGAGGAGGCGAGAATGACTCGCTTTCAGCGTTTCTATCTTGCGCGATCCAACTCACCTTCGATGAATTGAATGATGGTACAAAAGTCTCTGATCTCTACGCGGATTTTGGCATAGAGTTCTTCGGAAGCAACCGGTACCGTGAGGAGGACGGCGATCCGATCTTACCGTTTTCAGGAGAGGTCGCGCTGACTCATTTGCGCCCAGGGGGGGTTCGAGCTTCCACGACAGGCACGAACAATGGTGTCATCGGTGCAGTCTTCCTCGATCCAATCACCGGTAATTTGGCAACCACTTCACAGGTGGGTGCTTACATGTTCACGCACCAACTGGATAACCGCGCCTTCCTCCAACTCGATGCGTTTGGGCTGAATGGCGGTTTGCTGGAAAGCCTTCAGACGTTCGGCGGTGGCGAGAACAAGTTCCTGGGCCTTCACCGAGACGAAGGTATCCACCAAGTTCGATTCTTCACCGGCTGGCTTGATAACATTCGACAAGGAGATGGCTTTAATCTCGACAACTTTACATTTGAGTCGGTAGCAGACTCAGGAATTGCGGGCCCACCAATCACGCCGGCCATACCAGAACCTTCCTCGATCTTGCTCTTTGGGTTAGGACTACTTGGCGTAATTGGTTGGCGAGGCGTTAAAGGGAAAATAGGGGACGGTTCGGAAAATAGGGGACGGTTCTAATTTTTGTTGATGAGGAGTCCGTATGCCACGCCAGGCTCGGCTCTTGGTGGATGGTGGCTGCTACCACATTCTGACCCGTGGGAACAACCGCGCAACGGTCTTTCATGATGAGGCCGACTTCCAGCGCTACGGTCGACTCATTGCCACCTACTTCCCTGAAAACGGCCTCCACCTCTACCACTACTGCCTCATGACGAACCACGTGCACCTGATTGTCGAAGCTGCGACAGGCATAGGTTTGCGCAAGGCCATGCAGGGCCTCAACCTCCGCTACGCCCTGGCCTACAAGCGACGGCACGGCCACACCGGCCACTTCTGGCAAGATCGTTTCAAGAGTCTGCTCATCGCGAAGGACAACTACCTCCTCCAGTGTGGCGCCTACGTCGAGCTCAACCCGATCCGCGCGCGGATGGTGACCGCCCCGGACGCCTACCCGTGGTCGAGCTACCGGGTCTACGCGCAGGGTCGGCATGATCCTCTGGTGACCCTCAATCCCCTCTACGAAACCTTCGGGAAGAACCCCACCGAGCGGCAGGCCAGCTATCGCGCGTTCGTCCGGGCCCAGGTCGAACCCCCGGCCGGCTGGGACCGTCACAGGGCAGTCGGCTCCCAGGTGTTCCTCCAGCACCTGGCGAGCCAGGCGAGCGCCCCGGTGGTCATCCGGGCGCGGGGACGTCCGCGTCGGTTGACAGCCGCCACCCCCCATGAAAAATAGAACCGTCCCCATTTTTACTGGTGGGCCAATTGTTACCGAAGGACTTAAGACGTTTCCAAATTATAAACGACGAATATATGAAAGCTTGAAAAATACTCCCCTAAAACGTTTTGGGGAACCAATAGATATTGCTCGGATCGTGGTTTTCCTTTGTAAGCGAGACTCATCATGGATATGCGGTCAAACCATTATTGCTGACGGGGGTCTCTCGTTACGGCTACTTTCACTTTAAGATTTGCTAGGAGTTATGCAGTCCAACGTGAGGTTTAGTATCTTGCCATGAATAGATTTGCATTAATAGCCCTTTCTTCTTCACTAATTATGTTTGCTTTAGCTGTCTTCGTGCTGATGAAAGGCTGGAAAAAAAAGGTACATCGTGCATTTTTTGTCTTCAACGCCAGTGCTGCGTTCTGGATTTTTAACACTTTTATTCTCTGCTTCCTGAGAGACAGACAACTCGCTTGGACATGGAAGAACATTTGCTATGTGGTGGTTGCATTCATACCCCCACTTTTTGCACATTTGATATTCGTCATAATCGGTGAGGAGGCAAAGCAAAAAAATATTCTCAAGCTCTCCTATGTGATAAGTACGTCCTTCTCAGTACTTTCTCTAACAGAATTGTTTATCAGAGATATCAGACCTTGGCTCCCAAATTTTAATTTTGTCCCTGTACCTGGACTGCTCTTTCACTTCTTCATCATGTTTTTCTACGGTCTCGTCGGATACGCCCACTATAGAGTTTGGATTCTATGGAGGATGGTAACGGGACACACTAAGACACAACTTTTATATGTCCTGGTTGGTTTTGTAGTTGGATTTCTAGGAACGGTGATATATTTCCTATTGCTATACGGTATTAATCTTGAAATTTACATCCCTCATGACCTGGTTACCTTGTTATATTCTTTCATCCTCTCATATGCTATTGTTCGCCATCAACTTCTCGATATTGAAGTTGTTATTAAGCGAACCTTGGTGTTTGCGGGGTTGGTGGGGGCGGTGGTGGTGGTGGTGTCGATGGTGGCGTTTGTGTCGCAGGATTTGCTGGCGCGGTTTGTGGCGATTCCGAAGTGGTTGTCGAATGTGTTGGCGGCGGGGATTATTGCGGCTACATACGGCAGGCTGAGGAACTGGCTGGTGGAGGTGACGGATAGGTATCTGTTTCAGAAGAAGTATGATTATAAGGAATTGCTGAGGAAGTTCTCGGATGAGGTGGCGGTGGGGATACGGGATCTGAAGCAGCTTGTCGAGATGACGGTGGAGCGGCTAACCGAGACCGTAAAGCTGGGCGGCTGCAGCCTGCTTCTGCTCAACAGAGACACCCACAAGTATGAGCTTGTCGCCTCCAAGGGCTCGAACGGCCAGCAGGTAGCTCTGGAAGAGCAGGAGCCGTTCATTGCCTTCTTGCGCCAGACACGTGAGCCGATTGGGCTGGATGGGCAGTTGGGCAAGGTTCGGTTTCCGGATGAGGTGGGAGAGCGGCTCAAGCAGCTCAATGCGAGGCTGTGTCTGCCTTTGATCGTCCACGAGGATCTCATTGGGGTTTTGTGCCTGGGCAAGAAGAAGTCGGATGAGGAGTTCACGGATGATGACGTAGGCATCTTGATGACGCTGGTCAGCACCCTGGCGATTGCCGTCTCTAATGCGCAGCTTTTCGATGAGCTGTCAAAAACACAGGCGGAGGCGGCGCAGAAGGAGAAGCTGGCGGTGATCGGAACCCTAGCGGCAGGTCTTGCCCATGAGATCAAAAATCCTCTGACCGCCATTAAAACCTTCACCGAATTCCTCCACATCCATTTTGACGACCCGGAGTTTCGCCGGAAATTCCAGCGCATCGTGGGCAAGGAAGTTGAGCGGATCAACTATCTGGTTCAGCAGTTGCTTGAGTTTGCAAAACCCACCCCGGCGCAGATGATTCCGGTGAACGTAGTCAGTCTTCTGGATGAGACGCTTGAGTTATTCAGTAACGAGCTGATCCAGAGACATATCCACGTGCAGCGGCGCTACACAGAGAGTTGTATCTTCATCGGGGATCCGCGTCAGTTGCGGCATATCTTCGTCAACTTGATCCTCAACGGCATCCAGGCAATAAACGATTCGGGAACCTTGACGGTGGAGGCAACCCAAGAGGATGGCAAACTCCTTGTGCGTGTTATCGACACCGGTTGCGGGATTGCGCCGGAGGATCTGCCGCAAGTGTTTGAGCCGTTTTTCACGACTAAGACCAAGGGCTCAGGGCTGGGGCTTGCCGTTGTCAAACGGATTGTGGAGGAATACAAAGGTCGGATTTCGATGGAAAGCCAGTTGGCTAAAGGCACGACGATGACCCTCTCACTGCCGCTGGCGGCCTTGGATGAGATTCCAAATGAAGGACAGCTTTCTTCTTCCAAGTCCGAGCAGGAAACTTCTTGCGTAGCGCAGCGTGCTGCCCCCTTATCTTGAGTTTAAGCAGATAAGGGATAGGGGACAGGGGGCACGGGAACTGATAAGAGTATTTTTGTCTTCCCTGCCCCATGTCTCCCGCCCCCCTGCCTCTGCCTTTAACTCCCTCGCCCCTTGTCTCGTGCCTCTTGCCCCCTATCATGAGCTTTAAGCAAAGGGATGTTTTTCCGCAGCCTGCTAGTCACTAATCACTGACGCAGATAGCCTTTGAATCCCGCGCAACGATTTACGTAGTTAGTCCTGTAACGCCCTGCCTGCAAGACCCCCGTCAAAAAAATCACTTGACATTTCCGTCTAATTTTATTTGAATATTAAGTAAACTATCCTTGGGGTATTTCCCATATATCCCACACGTTTTACCACAGAGTGAGCCCGGCCACGATGAACATGAAAAAGAGGACCCCGATGAATCTTACGAAAAGTGTCGGACTGATAGTCCCGTTACTTTTGTTCTTTTGTACGCCGGCTGAGCCAACCGCGGCTACCCGAACCGCAATGGAAGGGGAATGGACACCTGTGGACGTGCCTGAGTCGGCAGAACCGTGGGTGGCGCTTGCCGCTCATCCTTCCGAAGAATCATGGCTTTATGCAGCGACACCGCGCGATGTCTACCAATCATCCGATGGCGGCAAGAGTTGGCAGCATCTTTATCGCTTAGGCGGCAAAACACGCGTTGTTCCCAGGGGCCTTGCAGTCGGCCCTTCTGAGCCTCTTACGCTCCTGCTTGCCACAACCCAAGGTCTGCAAGGCTCATTTGACTCAGGAAAGACGTGGAATCCCCTCAAGAAAGGACTGGGCGAACCAGAGGCCATGTGTACGACGGTTGCCTTCCATCCTGCGAAAACCTCAAACGCCCTCGTCGGTACCCAGAATGGGCTGTTTGTAAGCTCCGATGGCGGTCTGTCCTGGCAAGAGGTGTCTGTGCCATCCGCCGCCAGGAACGTTATCCACGCCGCATGGGATTTGTACCCTGAGCAGAGGGATCGTCTTTACGTCTTAAGCTCAGAAGGGCTTTTTGCAGGCAGCCTCGGCACGGGAAACTGGCAAAAACTTCTCGGAGCCGCTGGAGTCGAAGAAACCGTCGATGAAGACTCATCTGAATCCGATGAACCTAATGAATCAGAACAGAACCCACAGGAAGTCAGCCCGCTTTCTTTTTTCCAAACGGTTGCCGTAGACAACTCTCAGCCGTCAACGCTCTACGTGGGCACGACCCGCGGCCTTAAGGTGAGCTACGATCGCGGAAAAAGTTGGCAGTGGCTTTCCCGCATCGGACTGGGCACGGCATCGATTCATCAGATACTCTTTCACGGTGACAATCACAGTGACTCATCCGATGCAGACAACCCCGCCATTGCGCCACGGCCGAAGGATGTGGGCGACACGGCAGTGCAGAGCCGCCTGGGTGGGCAGGATGTCGGTCCCATCGGGGCGGCCTTACCGGTGCCACAGGCTTATCCCGTGGGGCTCCACTTTTATGTGCTCAGCTCTCGCGGACCGGCTCGCTATGACGCTAAGGCCAAACGGTGGAGCCTGCTGAACAAGGGTCTTGTAAGCGACGAGCTCTATGAATTGGTCATGACCTCAAGGGATTTATGGGTGGCAACGCATCAGGGGCTTTTGCGACTCGTGCTGTCTTCGCATGCTTTCGACCAGCAGACCATTCATTCGGATCCGGATGCGGCTGCTTTTGAGCATGAGCCCACGATTACGCAAGTGCGCGAAGCCGCTATCCGTTACGCCGAGGTCCACCCACAAAAAATAGCCTCATGGCGAAAGCAGGCAAAGTGGCGGGCGATTTTGCCAGATCTCAGCTTCTCCGCCGGCACCAACCTTACCGACTTTCGCCACTGGGATTCCGGCACGAACCCCGATTCCCTGCTCAGGGGCGAGCGGGACATTGACTGGAACGCCAGCGTTTCTTGGGAACTGGGCGATCTGATCTGGAACGACGACCAGACCTCGATTGATTCGCGTTCCAAGTTGATGGTTGAGCTGCGGGACGACATCATCGATGAGGTTACGCGTCTTTACTTCGAAAGACGCCGGCTTCAGACCACGCGGCTGGCGGACCCACCTCAGGATCCGCGAAAAAACCTGGAACAAGACCTGCGCATTCAGGAATTGACGGCCCTCTTGGATGGGCTCACCGGAGGAGCTTTCTCATATCAGATAGAGCACATAGGAGCGAGGCGATGACCGTTGAAGCTGAAGTCC
Source organism: Candidatus Omnitrophota bacterium (assembly GCA_023247255.1). Classification (GTDB taxonomy): domain Bacteria; phylum Omnitrophota; class Gorgyraeia; order Aquiviventales; family Aquiviventaceae; genus JAHFGV01. The sequence goes on from JAHFGV010000040.1 coordinate 15,486, forward strand.
GTTGGTATTGTCTTTCCTGCACCAGCATTCAGGTAACGGATCGTGTCCTAGCTACCATCGCTACCACTGGTGGATCCTTGCAGATACATCGGGTGACGTGCCGTAGCTGCGGTGCCGTTGGTCACTACGACCGCCATCTCGAAAAGGAAGACAGCCCGACAAAGACCGTCAACGAACAATTTCAATGGTCATGCATCGAAAGACAAACAGCGCTTGCGCCATCCTCTCTGTGGGATTGCGCGAGAGGATCCTAACAGTACTGAGGTTTTGCAAAATGCATCGAGATTAGTGGCCAAGTGGCCAAGGGCCAAGAAGAAAGTGGATTATGGTTCTAATGTAGCACTCACGTCTGTGTCATGAGTCATGTATTATGTGTCATGAAAAAGCAGAAAATAAACAAGCATCTCAAGCATGGTCAAAGTGCTCCTTTTTCTTTCCATGACTCATGACACATAACACATAAAACAGTCTCTCATGACACATGACTCATGAAACATGACACAACGCTATTGATGCTCGCAAAATGGGATGACACTCTTCAGCGTTGAGAAAAACTGTCGTCCTAATCTGCGAGATTCAATAATACGAGGAGGTCACCCATGAAGGAAGTCTCAGTAACGCCAGAAATAACGGTAAAACGCCTGATCCGGTTTCAACAGGAGGGAGCCGTAAAGGCAGTCTGCGACGTTGCGCTAGGCGATCAAATTCTCATCCGTGGACTACGAGTCGTAGAAAGCAGGCAAGGCTTGTTTGTCAGCATGCCGCGCCAACAGGGCAAAAACGGCAAATGGTACGACATCGCCACTCCCCTGAGCCGAGACGCCAAAGACACCATCACCTCCGTCGTACTTGAAGCCTACAACCAGGAACAAAAAAGTCAAGACGCTTAGCTGTATCCCGATTCTTGCACAAACACAAATTTTAATTGCAATTAATGAGACGAGTGGGTATGATATGCAGGGTTATCGTTCTGTCTTAGCATGAGACACGCAGAGACCATCCCCTCGTTCTGGAGTAATAGAACTTGTGCGTAATTGAAATGCCCGCTACCATTGGAGCAGCTGTGGGAGCAGCAACCAGGCCTGTCTGCCAACCCGGGGCCGTGATAGGCAGGGAGGAGATCGCTCCATGCTCCG
>JAHFGV010000008.1:0-48202 GCA_023247255.1 Candidatus Omnitrophota bacterium
CGCAGCGACTGCCCCCGACTTCGAAGGACTGCCAAGACGTCTCGTTCATGGCTACTCAGGTGTTGGTAGGGTATCGGCATAGTCCGCGTATTCTAACGCGGAAGCCGTCAACCCCTCTAGGTGTTGCACTTACTTATTGAACTTGGGATTGTCGATTTTGGATTTTCGATTGAAGACCGCTGTTCAATCGAAGATCGACAATCGTCAATCGACAATTCCCTCGGCTCTCTGATTGAAGGCTCATCTTCCTTCGAGCTCCTTAGGATGTTCAAAGAAACTGCCTTGGAATTTTCGATTGTCGATTTTGGATTTTCGATTGGAAGACGGCCGTTCAATCGAAAATCGACAATCGTCAATCGACAATTCCATGGAATGAGCCTGTGGCACCGGCAGGGCCGCCCCGATGGGGGAGACATCCGATCCACCCAGGGGAAGGCTTTACTTTACACGGGGGATTTGGTATCGTGAGTTCCTTGAAGATCAAGAAGCAGAGGGATAGAAAGGGTTCTCTGTTGTGTATGGCACAGGCGAGGGGGAGGGAATCATCCGGATGAATCGTTTGACGGATAAATACCGACAAACCGGGATCCTTCTCATGGGCTTTATTTTCAGCCTATGTGGGGCTCCGCTAGCTTCTGCGGAGTGGGTATGGTCGCCACAGACCGGATGGATCGGGCCTGGGGGAGCGGTCAAAGACAACCCCGAAGATCAATTAACCTTCGCCCAGGCATTTTTTGAAAACCAGGAATATGACCGGGCTCGACGAGAGTTCCAGAAACTGTTGAAGGCCTATCAGGCTGCCAAGCAGGCTCCGGAAGCTCAATATTATCTGGGCCGATGCGCGGAGGAGTCGGGAGACTATTACAAGGCTTTCTTAGAATACCGCAAGACCATTCAGACCTATCCCTCGACACAACGATTTGATGAGATCCTCGAGCGGGAGTATCGGATCGGTAATGCGTTCCTCGAAGGCAAGAAACGTAAGCTCTTTGGGAAGGTGGCGTTGATTCCTGCTCGGGATAAGGCGGTGGAAGTTTTTCAAGCGATGGTTGATGATGGGCCTTTTGGCGAGTATGGACAACTGGCCCAGTATAATCTAGGATTGGCCCATATGGCGCTGCAAGACTACGAGTTCGCGGTGAATGCTTTTGAGCAGCTCATCTTGCGCTATGCCGAGTCTCCATTGGTGGACGATGCAAGATTTCAGATCGCTTTGGCAAGCCTAAAAGGCACCTTCAAGTCCGGATACGACCAATCCCCTACCGATACGGCCATTCGTGAGATGGAGGTTTTCGTCGAATCCTATCCGGAAAGCGATTTGGCCAATGAAGCCAAAACCCGCCTGACGGAGCTCTACGAACGGCGCGCCGCCCACGAGTTTGAAGTCGGGCAGTTCTATGAGCACCGCCGGCATCCTCTTTCGGCAAAGCTTTACTACGAGACAATCGTGGAACGATACACCCACACCTCCTGGGCCACTCAGGCGATGGCCCGTCTTGACGTCCTCAATCCCTCCCCGTGATTATGTCTGGTGCGGTTACGTCTGATCTGAAGCCTCCTCTTTTTCTGCTGTCTGCTGTCTGCTGTCTGCTGTCTGCTGTCTGCTGTCTTTCCGGTTGCGGCTATACCACACGGCCGGGGCTGGCGCCGCACTTAAAAACGATCTACGTCCAGCCGTTTACGAACCGCATTGACTTTACCCAAGTGACGACGAGTGTCGAGTCGCTTCCTCTGTATCGGCATGGGATGGAAGTCACCCTGACAAGCGCCATCATCGATCGGTTTCAGTTCACCGGCCTGTTGCGTCCGGCCAGCCGTGAGCGGGCCGATTGCCGATTGGAAGGAGAAGTGATTTCTTTTCGTCGGGACGCCCTGCGGTATAACGCTTCTCAACAGATCGAGGAATGGCGTTTGAACCTGGTGGTCAACGTGCGGTTTTGGGATCAGACCAGCAATACGCTGCTTTGGCAGGAGGAGAGCCTGACGGGAGATACGACGTATTTCGCACTCGGCTCCCAGGCGGAGTCGGAGGCCACAGCCCTTAACCGTGCCATCACCGACTTAGCGAGGAGAATCGTGGAACGCAGCGTCGAGAATTGGTAGAAATTCCGCTTCGCGGAACTTCTCACAAATGTCGCGAAGCAGAATTCAGGAATCCCGTATGGATGATGCCCCCACCGGTATTTACCTCTTCCTTGGCCCTGACCGCGCCCGCAAGCTTCAGAGGATCCAGGCCATTGAGCGCTGCCTCCAGGTGACGGTTTTCGATCGTCATCAACTCGATGCAACGTCACTGAGTGCCAGTGAGCTGGTGATGTTATGTCGTCAGGGTCCGGCATCTGCCAAGGCCCGCCTGATAGTCGTGGATCAAGCCCATCGGTTGGATCGCCAGGCACTTGACAGCCTCGTCGATCATGCCTCGGCGATTGGCAAAACCGCTTGCGTGATTCTGCTGGTGGAAAATGATCTCGGGTCTCGCCATCCATTGGCTGAGGCGCAGCGGCATCTAACGGTCGAGCCGTTTCCCGCTCGGGAAGTGGCATCCGTCAAGCCATTCGCCCTCATTGAGGCCTTAGGACGCGCCGATACCTCTTGTGCCCTTAGGGTGCTGCATGAGCCGATGGTCGTGCGGAAAGAGCCTTTGGAGTGGGTAGGGTTAGTGGCCTGGCAGTTGCAACGTTGGGTGCTGGTCAAACGATTGCTTGAGGCGGGTTACCGCTCGGATCGTATCGGAATCATTACAGGATTGCAACCTTGGCAACTGGAGCGTCTGAAATCAGAATGTTCAAGATACTCACTGTCCTTGCTTCATCGGTGGTTAAAGCTGTGTTGGCAACTGGATACCGATGCCAAGAGTGGAAGGATCCCCCCTGAACAGGCAATTGAGCAATTGTTAATGGAGGTGTGCTTGGAGCAGTCGTAGCCAGTGGCCACACGTTTTGGCTCAACGAGATGCTTTGGGATTACTGGCCCGATTGATTTGAAGACTGAGGCGGGATTTCTGACGAGAGGCTGTATTCCGATGGATCACTCCTTTGGAGGCTGCGCGATCCCATTTCTTTACAACCAGCCGCATTAAGGAAGAGGCTTCATCGGACTTCTGTTCTTTTAATAGAATGAGTAACTGCTTGGTGAGTGTTTTCAGTTCAGACCGGATCGCTTGATTCTGTTGCGCGTGTTTACGGTCTTTGCGCATCTGCTTCAAGGCTGCGTGGAGAATAGGCATGGTCGGCTCCTTCTGCGAAACGTTTGATCCTACCCGCAGAGCACGGGTGCTGGTGGTACTCCCGGTGGACAATCCTTCCCTGTGGCTGTAGTCTAAAGCGTATCTTTCCTGTACCTGTGCGCACTCTAGTAAACGCTGAATGTAGCACGACGGCAGCTTTGTGTCAATGGCGGGGGTGTGTTTGTGTTTTCTAATCGAAAATCCACGCTCAAGGCTTGAGGGAAGAACAGGCTTCTCGACGATGACCGAATCGTTCCCTAGAGCCTTGAGCCTAGAGCTCATTGAGGGTTTTTCAGCAGCCTGCTGATATGGATCGCCAACGTTCCTTGCATCGGATTGCCCATTCGACCAGCGTCCTTGCTGCGACGACGGCCGTCAGTCGGCTGCTCGGGTTTGTCCGGGATCTAGTCATCGCCAAGTTTTTTGGAACCACCTCGGCTGCCCAGGCTTTCGTCGTGGCCTTTCGGATTCCGAACATGATGCGGGATCTGGTTGCGGAAGGTGCCGTGACGAGTGCCTTTGTACCAGTGCTCAGCGGGTACCGGGCCAAGGCCCAGTTGAAGGAATTTTGGCATCTGAGTGAGGCTCTGTTCGCGCGGCTTCTTGTGATTCTCTGTGCCATCGGCATCATCGGTTGGGTGTTTGCCACTGCGCTGGTCTATGGATTGGCTCCTGGTTTTGCTTCGGATCCTGAGAAATTTGCCCTCACCGTGCGGCTGACCCGGATACTGTTTCCCTTGATCCTACTGGTGGGGCTCTGGGCTTACTTCATGGGATTGTTGAATAGCCTACAGCATTTCACGATGCCGTCTTTAGGCCCGGCGATCATGAATGTCGCGATGATCGTTGCCTGCATAGGCTGGGTTCATCGGGTGAGTCCGGGGATTTTGGCTCTGGCAATCGGTGTGATGGTGGGAGGTCTTTTACAGGTTCTTATTCAATTGCCGACGGCAATTCGTCTGGGATGGCGCTGGCACTGGCGCTGGCGGCATACCGGTTCCAGTCGGATCGTCAAGTTGTTGGCCCCGCGCATGCTGGGCTCAGCGGTCCATCAAGGTAATGTGTTCATCCATACGGCGCTGGCTTCTTTAGGAACGGTTGTGGGAGAAGGCTCGGTAGTGGCGCTGTACTTCGCCAACCGGCTGATGCAATTGCCTCTAGCGCTTTTTGGAACCGCCTCCGCGCAGGCCAGCCTGCCAGCCCTGGCCGAGCAGGCTGCGGAAAATGATTTGGCTGCGTTTCGCTCGACGCTGTTATCCGTCTTGCGCATGGTGGGATTTGTGATTCTTCCCTCAGCGATGGGATTGATCGTTTTGGCTGAGCCGATGGTCCACAGTTTGTTTGAGCGCGGGGCCTTTGACCATCAGGCGACGATTCTGACTACCCAAGCGCTGGCGGGTTACTCCCTTGGGCTTTTGTCCTATTCCATCAGCAAGGTTCTCAGTGGGGCTTTTTATGCCCTGCAGGATACCTGGACGCCGGTGAGGCTGGCCGTCCAAGCCGTGGCGGTCAATGTGGGATTGAGCGTTGCTTTGATGTATCCGCTGCACGTAGGAGGGCTGGCTTTGGCCTCGGCGCTTTCTAACACCGTAAACGCATACCAGCTTCTGCGAGGGATGGAGCGTCGATTGAACAAACCGCTGCTTAGCCCTTTGTTAGGATCTTGGGTTCGGATGCTGGCAGCCTCCCTGCTCATGGGCGTGGGATGCTGGGCGTTATGGACCTACGGTTCTCTGAATCACCGACCGATTGTGGGGATTCCGGTTGTGATTCTTTGCAGCCTGGCGTTCTATCTCGTTTGTTGTCGGATGATGGGAATTCCGGAACTCGCCACCAGCCTTCGATGGCTTCGCCGATTTCGTCAACGGGACTGAAGATTCACAAGGAAGCAGTCGGCGGACTGCCGGATCAGCCGGGCGTTTATCTATTCAAAAACGCGCAAGGCCACGTGCTGTACATCGGCAAAGCGGTCAGTCTTCGCAAGCGCGTGAGTTCTTATTTCCGTCGCAACGCCCCTCTGGGCCCGCGCCTCTTACAGTTGGTTCAGCAGGTCACGCAGATCGAAGTGCGCCCAAGCAGTTCCGAAGCAGAGGCCTTGCTATTGGAGGTGCAACTCATCAAGGCCCACCAGCCTCGGTATAACGTCGCCTTCCGCGATGACAAATCCTACCCGATGCTGAAGGTCACTCACGAGCCGTTTCCTCGCCTGATCGTTACCAGGCGCAAACAACCCGACGGCGCTTGGTACTTCGGTCCCTATCCCAACGCCAGCCTCATGCATGCGGCGGTCCAGTTCATGCGACGGGTTTTTCCTCTGAGGACATGCTCGACGTTTCCCAAGAGCCCTTGCCTGGAATATCATTTGGGTCAGTGCCTGGCGCCTTGCGCGGGGTATATCGATAGGTCCCGCTACCAGAGGATCGTCAGGGATCTTCTGGCGTTCCTGCGGGCAGAGCGTGGAGAGCTCCTTCGTGATTTGACACGACGCATGGAACAGGCCTCACGCTCGCGGCGGTTCGAGGAAGCGGCCCGCCTGCGTGATCAGATTCAAGCGCTCAGCTCTGTGGTTGTGGCCAAGGAAAAGTCCCTCGATGCCGGGCCTCTGGAGGAGCTCAAGGAAGCCCTCAAGCTGCCCCGTCTTCCCCGTCGGATCGAGGCCTTCGACGTCTCCAACCTCTTCGGAACGCATGCGGTGGGATCGATGGTGGTGTTTATCGATGGCAAACCCCACAAGGCCCACTACCGCCACTTTCAGATCCAGACGGTTTCAGGCATCGACGATTACCAGATGATGCGAGAGCTGGTGCGCCGCCGCTACAGCGGCAGCCTCTTGCGCAGCCTGCCCTTTCCCGAGCTGATCCTCATCGACGGTGGCAAGGGCCATCTGCATGCAGCTTGTGAGGAGCTTTCGGCGCTTTCCCTGACGATTCCTGCGATTGGTCTGGCCAAGCAACTGGAGCAGATCTTTGTTCCAACGTCTGACGATCCGATCGTCCTTTTGCCGACTTCTGTGGTTTTGCACCTCTTGCAGCATGTCCGTGATGAGGCGCATCGGTTTGCGATCACCCATCATCGTCGGCTGCGGCGTCACGCGATCCGAGCATCCGTGTTGGATGCGATTGCCGGCATCGGCCCCAAGCGCAAGGCTGCTTTGTTGGCCGAATTTGGCTCCATATCCCGTTTGGCTCAGGCACGACCGGATGAGCTTTCACAGAAGATACGTATCAGTCGGCAGCAAGCAGAAGCGATTTTGACCTTTCTACGCAGCCGCAACATTCAACAGTCCCCATGACCCTCAAGAAAGATTCGAGGTTCCATCGGCCCACACCCTTTGAAGAACGGGTCTATGCGGTTGTGCGCCGCATTCCCAAAAGCCAGACGCGCTCCTACCAATGGGTCGCGACGCAACTCGGCGATCCCAGCCGGGCGCGTGCCGTTGGTAATGCGCTCAATCGCAATCCCTATGCCCCGCAGGTTCCCTGTCACCGCGTCATTCGCTTGGATGGTTCCCTCGGCGGTTTTTCAAAAGGAGCAGAGGTAAAACGTCGGTTACTCGATGCGGAACGAAGGGAAGCTCGTAGCAGAAAGCGGAACCGAATCGGTCTGAGTGCGAATCAAAAACTGCAAGCGAGAATTATCTCAACCAGAGGAATGAAGACAACGAAATTGGGATAATGCGTGGATCATGTACCTTTACGTCGTCTTGGAGCGTTACCAGCAGTCCAAAGGGCGCGTTGTAAACGGTTTTCTCCAAGAACGCTCGCAGCCCATGGGTATCGTCATGGGGATCGATGTATTTGCGATACTTGACCTCGATGGGGATGCGTCTGGTTCCCACCACGAGTACAAAATCGACCTCTGGTTCGGCACCGCGACCAGGAAAATGCGCCACGTCAAGCGTTGGGATAGAGGCGAGAAAATAGCCAAGCACGCTTTCTGCGAGATGACCCGCTAAATCAGTTAAATGGGGATCGGCCAACAACCCCTCCGGATGAAGGGGGACAATTTCTTGAAGCCAACTGGCCCGCAGGGCGTGATCGCAGAGGCAAATCTTTGGCCGCGATCTTCGACGTTTAAGACGCAGTTCAAGAGGCTCGATGAGTCGAATGAGCAATGTCCCATCGAGAAATCGCAAGTAGCTTAGGATGCGATTCCACCCGACATTGCCGGCAAGCGCCTGCTGAATTTCTGGGACGAAGACAGCCTGGCCGGGACCCTGTCCCGCATAGCGGCAGCAGAGACGAAAGACTTCTTCCAAGAGCTTTTCGTCACGCTTCACGCCTCGGGGTCCAGTCCGTAGATCGTGTTGGATGGCACGCCGGATGACCGTTTCGTTGAGGTGGTCAGCCATCTCGCCCCATGCAAGCTCAGCCTTCTCATGAGCTACTGGATATGCCCCACGTTCGGAAAAAGCCTTAAACGCTTCCTGACGGATTGTCGATTCCTGTTGAGCTCGCGCGATGCCTTGTTTCCAAAACTCCGCAGAGATAATCACATCAGGCCCATTATCCTTCCAGTATGCCTCGGTGAGTGTTCCAAATCGCAACTCAGCGATCTCTCGAAGTATCAATGGACCCAAGTCAAAAGTGGTAATTCGTCCCGCAAGACTATCACGCCCAGCTTCAATGCGTAACGAGGAGCTGCCAGTGATGAGAGCCCGGACCGCGTGATTGTCCACCAGGCTCTTTAGTTGGGGAGCCCAGGCGTTGAGATTTTGTATCTCGTCAAGGAAGAGGTAAGCGATCTGGCCATGATGAGCCGCAGTGTTAAAGCTGGTACCCAATATTTGCCGCTCGAACCATCGAGCAACGGCGAGGATAGGTTCTTCCAAGGCTTCCAAGGTAGGCAATTCGTCGAACGGGACGTAAAATATTCTGTTTGCTTGGACCCCTGCGTCGAGTAGATCCTCGATGAGCTGCCGGAGCAGGATTGTCTTTCCGACACGACGCGGGCCACGAAGCACAATAGCAGGAGTTGTTCCTTTTAGGAGCAGGTGTTTGAGACGTTTGAACGGCCACCGGTGAAATCGCGGCAATGGCAGAGCAGGTTCCTGTCTCCACCAAGGATTGATGGAACGAAGGTTCTCAGCTAGCTCCCAGGGCAGGGTTTCGAAGAGAGGATCAGGTATCAATGGACTCGGTTGTTTCTTCATCCTCTTTATCCTAACAGGTATCGCATAAACGGGTCAATGGATTCTCTGATTCTCGGGCGACACCAATCAGCCTGGACAAGCCCGGAAACAGCCCAGAAACAGTGCATGTCGCGCCAAAGTTAATCAGGAGAGCGGAAAATAGGTTGCGTTACCGCCATGCCGATTCGACGTTGCACTCAGTACAAGGGGCAACCTTTCATTCGCTCCGCTCAGTAAAATGTCACAAATTTTTGTTGCACTCGTAGTGAGGAGGGTGTAAAGTGCCGCCAACTGGCTCGAGATGAGCAAGTAGAGTCGTTGGTCTAACGTACCCGGGATCAGCAGACTCTTCAATCCTTACGGGTCACGGAAAAGGAGTCCCTTCATGAGTCCCACGGGTTCTACAAGCAGCAGTCGAACTGTGACTATCCGAGTCCATCCGGAGCACTGCAAGACTCTCCCCGATCCTAACGGTAAAGGACGCAAGCGGATAATTGCTCAAGTACCCATCGAAGAAATTTATCGCTCGAGTGTTACCTACGGACCTAACCCTAGGAATCAAAACCTAGGAACAAAGGTTTCTCAGAAAATTGAGGAGGGTCTTACTGCGAAACCCGGTTGGTTCTTGTACTTCAATCGGGGCATTGTCTGGAATGCAAAATCAGCCGAGTACAATAACAAAACACAGGAGCTCACCGTAGAGTTACCCAGCGATCAGAATGAAGGTGTGCAAGGAGAAAGCATATTTGGCAATCTGGATGGTGGTCATACGAATAGGGTTATCATTAAACAAATCCAAGAGGGTCTGTGGAAAAACTGGGATTCCCCATCGGAGCGCCAATATGTAACTCTTGAGATACTCCTTGGGATTGAAGAAGGAATGTTGTCTGAGTTGGTCGGCGCAAGAAACACGAACATGGCTGTGACAGACTTAAGTCTGATCGTCTCGGGAAAATATATTGAGTGGCTGCGTGCTCTCCTACAAGAAGAAAATGTCGATCATAAAATCAACTGGAGACAGTTTGATGATACAGGCGACGTAATGGGTGAAGACGTTATTGCGACTCTTTCCTTGTTGAATAAGAAATTGGAATCGAAGACGCGATGTTACAGTGGACAGGGGCGCATTATCAGTGCGTTAAAAGCGGATCCAAAGCTGATGGGCGGCCTTAAAGCTACGAAAGACGTGGCAATAGAGTTTTTCCGGTTTGTGGATTATCTTCACTCGCGTTTTGAGACGTGGTATATGGAAGAAGAAGGTATAGACATACAGAAGAGACAGGATGAAAACAAGCGGTCCGGTTTTGGGAAATTAGCGGGTGTGTCGCGTGGGGACCACGAACTTATCTTTCTGCGAACCAGCATAAATTACAAGCTTTGGAAAGGATGGTTATTACCGCTGGCGTTTGCTTTTAATAGGATTGTCGACAGGGAACGTAGAAATCCTGAACTTTGGAGGACGATTGCAGATCATGTGGGACCGAAGCTGTATTCCATATTAAGGGAGCAGACCAAAAATATGGGATACAATTTGGATAAGGTTGGCAAATCGCAGGCCATATGGGATAACTTGGAAGCTATCGCATGGGCTCAGTATGCGGAGCATCGATTAGCACTGGTATAAGGGTGATAGATAGTGGAGGAAGCCATGGCCATTCTTAATCGAATTGAGATCCACCCGAAGGTAATGCTGGGCAAGCCAGTCATTCGGGGAACACGTATTCCGGTGGAGCTTATTCTACGGAAGATGAGTGAAGGGATGAGCGCAGCCGAGTTGCTTGACGCGTATCCACGCCTTACACGGGATGACATCCATGCGGCCGTTGCCTATGCCGCGGATACTATTGCACATGAGGAGGACGTTTTTGTTCAGCCATCCCAGAAGCAAACGAGACGATGACGATACGCTTTCTGGCCGATGAAAGCTGCGACTTCTCCATTGTACGGGCTCTACGAATTGCAGGATATGACGTGCTGGCTGTGGTTGAGCATTCTCCACGAGCAGAGGATGTGGATGTGATTGAGCGAGCGGTTCGCGAGAAGCGCATTCTGGTGACTGAAGATAAAGATTTTGGCCAGCTTGTTTACGCAAGCCAACAGAAGACTGGAGGTGTCATACTTATTCGATATCCCACGGATGCACGCAGTATGATCGCTGTTGCCGTCACAGATGCGGTAAGACGATTGGGTAGAAAGATTGTTGGACGCTTTGTCGTCATTCAGCCCCACCGGATTCGAGTGGGTATGTGATGAGAAAAAGTTTCCTTTAAGGTTTATCTGTGAAAGTAAGTCTCTTTCGCATAGCAGGGAAGTTTCCATCTTCTCGACTCCTCGTTTTGTCAACAACGCATTGTCCCTGGTCAGAAATCATGTTAGACTAACGGCCATGTCGACGAGCCATTTGCCAGATAAACTGGACGAATTGCGAGGCCGGACGGAGTCGCTCCAGCAACGCTGGGCTCAACTGCGGAGGTATCTTTGACCTGCAGGGCCTCTCGGATAAAATCACCCAGATCGAGCAAGCCATGGCTCAATCTGATTTCTGGTCGGATCAAGAGCGCGCCGGCCAGACCATCCAAACGTTGAAAGCCCTCAAGTCTCAGCGCACACCCGTCGAGCAGTTCGAGCGAGACCTCAATGATACCATCGAGCTGCTCACCATTCTCGATCCAACGGATACGGTCTCGTTAGATCAGATGGAACGTGACCTGTCGGCTTTGGAAGGACAATACGAGCGTCTGGAGATCCAACGATTCCTCGGTCAGCCAGTCGATCGCAAAGACGCCATCGTAGCGATTCACTCCGGAGCCGGAGGCACCGAATCCTGCGACTGGACGCAGATGCTTCTGCGGATGTATCAACGTTGGGGCGAGCAACGGGGTCTCGGTTGCCAGATCATCGACCTGTTGCCGGGTGAAGAGGCAGGGGTCAAGAACGTTACCCTGATCATCCGCGGGTCCTACGCCTACGGCTACCTCAAGGCTGAAGAAGGGGTCCATCGGCTGGTGCGTATTTCTCCCTTCGATGCCAACAAAAGACGGCACACCTCGTTTGCCTCGGTCGATGTCGTGCCGGAGGCCGACGAAGATGCGCCGATTGATATCAAGGAGTCTGACTTGCGCATCGACGTTTACCGTTCCAGCGGCAAAGGGGGACAATCGGTCAATACCACCGATTCCGCCGTGCGGATCACGCACTTGCCCAGCGGCATCGTCGTTCAATGCCAGGATGAACGGTCGCAGTTGCAGAACAAGGCAAAAGCCCTGCGCGTTTTGAAATCCCGTCTGGCCGATTCGGAGCGTCGCAAAAAAGAGGAAGCGGCGGCTCGCGACTATGCATCCAAGCAGAAAATCGAATGGGGCTCGCAGATTCGGTCCTACGTTCTGCATCCGTACAACATGGTCAAAGATCACCGCACCGATTACGAGACCGGCAACGCCCTAGCGGTGTTGGACGGCAAGCTCGATCCTTTCATGGAAGCCTATCTGAGGTGGAAAACCCAACAAGCTAGCAGATAGCAAATAGCAAATAGGCTAGGAGGAACGGTAAGGATGTACAAGGAATCTATTTGCTATGTGCTCCATGACTATCTGCTGGCCATGGATTGACTCATGGTCAATTGGTTGCTTCAAAAATTCATTGGCACCTACCACGAGCGGACGTGCAAGCGTCTGTGGCCTATCGTCGAGCGGATCAATCAGCTTGAGCCGCAGATGCGCACACTCACCGATGAACAATTACGCGCCAAGACAAAAGACTTTCGAACTCGGCTGACGCTGGACATGCAGGCGGCACGGTTCTCGGATCCTTCCACGCCCGAGTGGTATGACTTGTCGATGGATGAGCGCCTGGTTGTCAGACAGCATCGAAGGCAATATCAGCAGCGGCTGTTGGATGCGATCCTTCCGGAAACGTTTGCGGTGGTGCGCGAGGTGGCGCGACGACAGCTTTCGATGCGCCATTTTGACGTCCAACTGTTGGGAGGCATCATCCTGCACGAAGGCAAGATTGCCGAGATGGCAACCGGAGAAGGCAAAACGCTCGTCGCCACACTGGCTGCTTACCTCAATTCCCTCACCGGCCGAGGCGTGCACATCGTTACCGTCAACGACTACCTCGCCCGGCGCGATGCCCGCTGGATGGGGCCCATCTACCATGCGTTGGGCTTGTCGGTGGGGGTGATTCAGGGGGCGGATCCTGTGGAGCGTCGAGCGGGTGATGAGTCGCTTTCCTTCATATATGATCCTGCCTGGACGAGTACCAATGAGCGTTTTATCTATCTGCGAACGGTGACTCGTAGAGAAAGCTACGCTGCCGATATCACCTATGGGCAGAACAACGAGTTCGGGTTCGATTATCTTCGTGACAATATGCGTTTTCGCAAGGATGATTTGTCCCAACGCGAGTTTCACTATGCAATCGTGGATGAGGTGGATAGTATCCTCGTTGATGAAGCGCGAACCCCTCTGATCATTTCAGGACCGGCGGAGGAATCCACCGACCTTTACCATCGGCTCGACAAGGTGGTGGATCGTTTGGAGAAGGGTGCTTGCTTTGAGGTGGATGAGAAGGCTCAGACAGTGAGCCTGACCGAAGAAGGCATCAAACAAGTGGAGCAACTTTTGGGGATCGGCAACCTTTACGATGAGACCCACATGCGTCTGGTGCATCACGTCCACCAGGCCCTGCGGGCGCATGAGCTTTTCCGTAGCGATGTGGATTACGTGGTGAAGGATGGAGAGATCATCATCGTCGATGAGTTCACCGGCCGCCTGATGCCGGGAAGGCGCTGGAGTGATGGCTTGCATCAAGCGATCGAGGCCAAAGAAAACGTGCACATCCGGCAGGAGAACCAAACCCTGGCCGCGGTTACGTTCCAAAACTACTTCCGGATGTATGAGAAGCTCGCTGGCATGACCGGAACGGCCGCTACAGAAGCTCAGGAGTTCAACGAGATCTACAAGCTGGATGTGGTGAGCGTTCCCACCAACCGTTCGCTGATTCGGACGAACTACCCGGATGTCGTTTACAAAACCGAGGCCGAGAAGTTTATCTCCGTCGTCGAGGAAATTGTGGAATTGCATCGCGCCGGCCGGCCGGTGCTCATTGGCACTATCTCCATCGACAAGTCGGAACACCTATCTCGGCTGCTCAAGGAGCCGGGGCCGTTTTACAAACGTTTGGGGATGCTGTGTCAGTGGGCGCTTGAAGAGTTGAAGAAAACGCAGGCTGTCGATGAAGGCCTTCGGCAGGATCTGTCACAGGCCTTGTCACGACCCGCGATGCTGACACAGAGCCAGGTGGAAGATCTGTTACGCCGGGTGGATGCGGTCGTTCCCAAATCGCTGTTGGTGTTTCGCATGGAGCAGATCCTGCGGCTCGTCCAGACGATCACCACCATCAAGGCGGGTCTTGCGCACAACGTTCTGAACGCGAAATACCATGAGCAGGAAGCTGGGATTGTCGCACAGGCGGGGCGAAAGGCTGCGGTGACCATTGCAACGAACATGGCCGGACGCGGCACGGATATCCTCTTGGGAGGCAATCCCCAAGCGTTGGCCGACGATGAGATTCGTCAGCAAGAGTCCCGGCGGCAGGCGCCGTTGGAAGCCTTCGAGAAACAGAAAATCGTCGAGCACTTTCAGGTTTTGTGTCAGAAAGAGCATGAAGAGGTGGTCGCCGTGGGGGGGCTGCATGTGTTGGGAACGGAGCGTCATGAAGCGCGCCGCATCGACAATCAGCTGCGCGGACGCTCCGGCCGTCAGGGGGATCCGGGTTCTTCCCGTTTCTATCTTTCGTTTGAAGACGATCTGATGCGTATTTTCGGTTCGGATAGGCTCTCCCGGTTGATGGAGTTTAAATGGTTTCAATGGGAAGAAGGGCTTCCCATCGAACATGCCATGGTGAGCCGGGCGATTGAAACATCGCAGCGTCGAGTCGAAGGCCACAATTTCGACATCCGCAAGCAATTGCTGGAGTACGACAACACGATGAATCGCCAGCGCGAAGTCATCTATGAGCAACGCCGCCGGATTCTCGAAGGCGTGGATATGCAGGGATTGATCACTGACATCATTCGAGAGATTGCGGAAGAACTCCTGGAATCTTTTGCATCAAAGACCCTACGCCCGGATGCCTGGGACTTAGAGGGGCTCCGCCAGGCGATGGCCCGCCAATTTGGATTGTCGATCGCCGAGCTTAAATCGGATGAAGACCGGCAGATGCTTTCGGAACGATTAGCCGATACCCTCCAGCATGCTTACGAAGCGAAACGTCAGCAGCTTGGGCCTGAGGTCATGGCCCAGCATGAGCGGTACATTTTACTCTCGATCATAGACGCCAAGTGGAAAGACCATCTTTATATGATGGATACCCTGCGAGAAGGAATCCACCTGCGGGCCTATGGCCAGCGGGATCCTGTCGTAGAGTATCAGCGGGAAGCCTATACCCTGTTTCAGGATATGGTCAGCGCCATCAAAGTCGAGTCCTTGACCGTCCTGTTGCGGTTTCAGCCGGTGGCCGAAGCCCAACCGCTCGTCGGTGTGTTTGAGAAAACCCCGCATCAGGAAGTGCATCCGGAGCTGTCCAGTAGCCTGACCGAGCGTTTCAGTTCATCAGCAGAAACACCGATAGAAGTTCGATCGGGGCCCAGGGCTGAGGGCTCTGGGCAACTGCCTCGAGCCCCGAGCCTAGAGCCTAGAGCCAAACAACGATCTGTCGTTGTAGGACAGCCTTCCGGACACAAAGCGGGGCGCAACGATCCCTGTCCCTGCGGCAGCGGCCTGAAATACAAGAAGTGCCATGGCAAGTAAATCAGTGACCAGTGTTGTGTCATTTCCCAAGAGAAGTAATGAGGACTGTGTCATGACACATGAAACATGACACAGACGTGAGTAGTGAATATTAAAACCATGATTTACTTTCTTCCTGGCCATGGGCCACTTGGCCACTAATCTCGATGCATTTTGCAAAACCTCAGTATAACGAACAATTGGCGCAAGCCGTGTATGAAGAAGCGAAGAAATTTCCTCCTCTCGTACAAGAATTGCTTGAAGCGTTAAAAACGCGATAGAATTTTTCACAGTGCTTCCCATTCCTGTTCCTTTCTTCCTCGCAGTCAGTAGCGCCATCCTCCTCGTGTTGGCCTTTCCGCCTTTTAACCAATCCTGGCTGGCCTGGATCGCCTGGGTGCCTTGGATGTATGCCTTGCGTACGCTTCCACGCCGCAAGGCTTTTTGGCTTTCGTGGCTGGTGGGGTTTGTGTTTTTTCTTGGCTCGATGGCCTGGTTGATCCACCTCCAAGAATTTGGAGGGCCATTAGCGTTTGTAGGCTGGTTTGCGCTCAGCGCGTATCTGGCTCTCTACTTCGCTCTCTTCGGTCTTATCGCTGATCAGGCGTATACCCGACACCCGACACCCTTCACCCGTCACGTCTTGATCCCCTCTGCATGGGTTGCCTTGGAGTACGTCCGCAGCCACCTGCTTTCAGGATTCGGCTGGAATCTGCTTGCCTATTCCCAGACTTCCTGGACACCGCTCATTCAAATGGCGGATATTACGGGAGCCTGGGGGGTGTCGTGGGTCATCGTCTTCGTGAATGGGGTGCTGACCGAATCCATACACAGGGCTACTGGGCAAGGGGCGTGGGGCAGCAGAGCGGGGACAAGAGACAAGGGACAGGGGACAAGGGATAGGAAAGAACCGACCAACAGCGAAGAAAATCTAAAACAAGCAATCAGTGAATGGGTAGCTGCCGTTGGTCTTGTGCTCTTAGTCCTTTGCTACGGTATATGGAGGCTTCGAAGCGTACCGGGTGGAGGGATAGTGCGCGTTGCTGTTGTGCAGGGGAACATCCCCCAAGAGCAGAAATGGCAGGAGGCTTACGTCGCAGAGATTCTTGATCGTTATGCGCGTTTGACAAAGGAAGCGGATCAGACAGCGACGGATCTGATCGTTTGGCCGGAGACTTCAGTGCCCGGTCTGTTGGGAGCCGACGAAACAATCACTCAGCGAATGGGGGAGCTTGCCAGAGGGATTCAGCGGCCGTTGCTCGTGGGGGCTGCGATGCTAAGCTCCGTCACAATGGATGATGGCAATTTTGAACTGACCAACAGCGCCGCTTTGATGGATCCGTCAGGATCCATTGTCGCCCGATACGATAAACAACGTCTAGTACCCTTTGGCGAGTTCATCCCGGCTGAAAAGCTATTTCCATGGCTGCGGAATATTCTGCCCCCCATCGGGGATTTCGTTGCCGGCCATGAAGCAACGGTGTTCCATTCCCATGCACAAACACTGAGTGAGGGGCAAGGGGCATGGGGCGAGGGGCGAGGGGAGACAGTCGTTCCCACACCCCCTGTCTCCCACCCCATGCCCCCTTTCAGTGTGCTCATCTGCTTCGAGGATGTCTTTCCTGAGATCGCCCGTCGGTTTGTTCGTGACGGAGCCCGGTTTCTGTTGGTCATCACCAACGACGCGTGGTTTGGCCACAGCGCAGCAGCCTTCCAGCATGCTCAGGCCTCGACCTTCAGGGCGGTTGAGTTGCGAGTTCCGGTCGCTCGCGCAGCCAACACCGGATGGTCCGGTTGCATCGATGCGCATGGACGCTGGCTGGATGCGGTTAAGGATTCGAAAGGCGATGCGTTGTTTGTGGCAGGAACCACGACCTGCGAGTTGAGTCTGCCAGTCGTCAAGAGTTTGTATCTTCAGTGGGGCGATTGGTTTGCCTGGTTGTGTCTGTTTGGTTGTCTCATCGCAGTCTGTTATAATGTTCGTTTCTTCCATGACTGTTAGAAATTTTGCATAGCAAAATTTCTAGTAATAAATTTCGCGGAGCGTAATTTCTATGGAACGGCAAGAACAGTCTGAGATTCGCTATGAAAAGCTGCAAGCCCTCAAGCGGCAGAATATCTACCCTTATGGCGCAGCCTTTCCTAAGGCCGAATCGCTTCAACAGCTCGTGGCCCATTTTTCCGAAGGGCTCTCGGTCACCACGGCCGGTCGGTTGAGCGCCAAGCGGGGACATGGGGGACTTTCCTTTGCGGATCTGCGGGATGCAAGCGGGAAAATTCAGATCTGCCTGAAACAGGAGCGTGTCGGAGCGGAGCCCTACCAGTTCTTTGAGAATCTGGATCTGGGAGATTTCGTAGGCGTCGAAGGCGCTCTCTTTAAGACGAAGACCGAAGAGATCACCATTCAGGTGTCTCGGCTTACCTTGCTCGCCAAGGCGTTGCGTCCGCTGCCGGAGAAATGGCATGGGCTCAAGGACGTGGAAGTCCGCTATCGCAGGCGATACCTGGATTTCATCGCCAATGAGCCGGTCCGTCGGGTCTTTCTGCAGAGAAGCCGCCTGCTTTCCTGTTTGCGCGCGAGTCTTGAGCGTCATGGGTTCTTGGAGGTCGAGACCCCGATGATGCACCCCATCCCCGGTGGGGCAGCCGGTGAGCCTTTCGTCACGCACCACAACGCGCTGGACGTCGAACTCTATTTGCGCCTGGCACCGGAGTTGTATCTGAAGCAACTTTTGGTCGCAGGTCTTGAGCGCATCTACGAGTTAAACCGTTCCTTTCGCAACGAAGGCCTATCGACGCAGCACAACCCCGAGTTCACCATGTTGGAGGTCTATGCGGCTTACCAGGATTGCGCTTCCATGATGAACCTGGTTCAGGAGCTGATCTGCGACGCAGCCCGGAATCTGCTCGGAAGCCTTCAATGGGAATACCAAGGCAAGATGATTGATCTGACTCCTCCCTGGGATCGGGTTTCATTCGCTCAGACGATGGCCGATATGGGCTTGACTCCACAGACTCCTCTTGAATCCATGCAGCAGGCTCTGCAGAAAAAGGGCGTCCAGGTCAAAGGTCTGTCGCGTTCGCAAATGGTCCGACTCATCGAGCAACTCTTTGAGCCCAAGGCCAAGTCTAAACCCTTGTTTGTCACCGACTATTGGACGGAGATTTCGCCTCTGGCAAAGAGCAAGCCGGACGATTTTTCTATTGCCGATCGCTTTGAGCTTTTCATCGGCGGAATGGAAGTCGCAAACGCCTACTCTGAGTTGAATGATCCGATCGAACAGCGTCGTCGGTTTGAAGCTCAACTGCAAGAGCGTTCAGGGTTGGGGGCTGAGGGCTGTTTTGAAAAACGCTCTGGACTCAGGGTTGGGGGCTGTAGGCCTCCCAGAACCCCGAGCCCCGAGCCCCGAGCCAAGATGATTGATGAGGGATTTGTGGAAGCCCTCGAATACGGCATGCCGCCGGCCGGGGGTCTAGGCGTTGGAGTGGATCGCCTCGCGATGCTGTTACTCAACCAGCCCTCGATCAAGGATGTAATCCTGTTTCCGCTGCTAAAGCCGGAAAGTCGCCACACGTGACGCGTGCAATCGGGTGAATGGCTTACCATTGTAAGGAGTGGCGCCGACTTTGCGTATCCAAATGCTTTTATGTTTTTGCTGATCACTGGTCACTGCTCTGACGATGCGCTACGAAGTTTGGCTGGGCCTACGGTATCTATTTGCGAAGCGGCAGGAACGATTCATTTCGGTCATCGCCGCTTTGTCCATCGGCGGCGTAGCGCTTGGCGTGGCGGCGCTGCTCATCGTGATTCCGGTCATGAGCGGGTTCCACGAGGAGCTTAAGAACAAGCTCATCGGGATCAACGCGCATCTGATCGTTGACAGCCCCGAGGGACTGCGCGATATCCAGCCGCTCATGCGCCAGCTCAGCGCGATGGATCATGTCGTCGGGGTCAGCCCCTTTATCGTCGGCCAGGCGATCCTCGCTTTGCCGCATCAGCCGTTGGGGGTTGTGGTACGGGGAATGGATCCCCAACGGGAGATGCGGGTGAGCCGCTGGGCAGAGTACGTGGTTGTTGGAAAATTACCCGAAGATGAAAACGAAATCCTCATCGGCAGCGTGTTGAGTCAAGCCCTCAGCGCAGGGCCGAGTGACGCTTTACAACTCATCAGTCCGGTCGATGGACGTACGCATGCTTTGATCATCAGTGGCGTCTTCCGATCCGGGATGTATGCTTCCGATTCCGGGCTGGTGGGACTTTCATTGTCCAAGGCGCAGCAGTTGTATCACATGGAAGGACGGGTGAGCGGATTGGGAGTGAAGCTGGATGAGTTGGAAAAGGCTCCGGAAATGAAGCGGAAAATCCAAGCAGGCCTTGGCCCAGCCTATAGCGTGAAGACCTGGATGGATCTGGATCCGGCATTGTTCGGTGCGGTCCGCATGGAGAAGATTCTGATTTTTATCTTTTTGCTGCTTATCATCGTGGTGGCTGCCCTTAATATTGCTTCGATGCTCATCATGATTGTGATGGAAAAGACCAAGGACATTGGCATCCTGCGGACATTAGGAGCGACGCGCTCGTCGATCGCCTGGCTTTTTTTTTCCCAGGGCTGTGCCATCGGTTTCTTCGGCATATGCCTCGGGCTGATCGTCGGTCTTTCGGTGACAGGCAATGTGAATGGAATCGCCTCTTGGCTGGAGAGGACCTTTGGGATTTCGGTTTTTCCACCGGAGGTCTACTACTTGGATCATATCCCCGTTCAGGTCAATTCGACCGATGTGGTCATTGTGTTGGTTTCGGTGTTTTTGCTGACCCTCTTGGCCGGTGTGTACCCGGCGCTGCGCGCAGCGTCCTTGGCGCCGGCTGACGCGCTTCGTTATGAATGAGATTAGTTGTTAAATGATAGAGGCTCGCGATCTCGTTAAGCAGTACCGAATGGGCCAGGTGACGCTGCAGGCACTCCGGGGAGTATCGTTTCAAGTCGAGACGGGAAGCTTTGTGGCGATTGTGGGCCCTTCCGGGGCGGGTAAATCCACGCTGCTGCATTTGTTAGCCGGTCTGGATAGCCCGACGAAGGGTGAAGTTCTTTGGGAAGGACAGGCGCTTTCCAGCATAAGCGATGCCAAGCGCTCCATGCTTCGGAATCGTATGCTCGGAGTGGTGTTTCAATCGTATCACCTCATGTCGGAACTTTCGGCTTTGGAGAATGTGATGTTGCCCGGATTGGTAAACGGGCAAGCCACGCTTCGGCAACTCCGAGAGCGTGGCTTGTCCTGTCTGGAGCAGGTAGGGTTGGCTCATCGGATTCAACACAGGCCGCAACAGCTCTCCGGTGGCGAGCAACAACGGGTGGCCATCGCCCGCGCGCTGGTGAATCGGCCACGGGTGTTGCTCTGCGATGAGCCCAGCGGCAATTTGGATTCTGCTACAGGAGAAGAGATTGCCAACTTGCTCATTCGATTCTGCGAGCAAGAGCGGGTGAGTCTGATTCTCGTCACTCATGACACGCGATTTTCATCCCGGGCGCATCGGATTTTGGTTATGCGTGATGGTCAAATCGTATCCGACGGTCCTGTGAGTGAGTCCCATAAATGACACACTGCTGAATGAAGCAACAAAGTGGGAATGATACTTTATACCAAGGTGAGTATTGCGGAATGTGTGAAACGGTTGCAGGCGGTTACGCAGGATGGGTCCAGGGGCTTTTCGCTTTCAGAGTTGTCAAACGAGACTGGCTCAAGCGTCATCGGTGACAGTCCCAAAGAAGATTGGCCCGTTCGATGGAGTCTGCGAAGACTTAGCCGCCACTCATTCGTTCCAACATTCGTCGGTCGAGTCAGCCTTTATGGTGACAGGACTAGGCTTACCGGCTATTTTCGCGATCATCCGTTTGTGATGGGAAGCTTTACCATCTGGGCGGTCTGCATGATGGTGTCTATCTTTCGATACTCGCGGGTGTGGAACCGACTGATTACCCGTGAATCCGACGATGCGTTATTATGGTTGCTTGGCATGACGGTCTGGGGTTTAGGAATTTTCGTCATTCGATTGTACCTGGAACGGGATACGCAAAAACATATGATGGCATTCTTTGAAGAAATCCTGCAGACGCATCCTGAGACCTACGGACATCCGTAACGAGGAGGGCAAAGACGTGAAAGTGTATCTGAATGGCAAGTTTGTGGAACGGTCCAAAGCCGTCATCTCGGTTTTTGATCATGGCCTGCTCTATGGGGACGGGGTCTTTGAGGGGATTCGATCCTACAGCGGTCTGATTTTTAAGCTCCGGGAGCATGTGGACAGGCTCTTCGAGTCGGCCCAGACGGTGATGCTGACGATTCCCCTCGGCCGGGAAGCGATCCTCAACGTTGTTAGGCAGAGCCTACGCATCAATCGCCTGCGGGATGCTTATATTCGTCTAGTGGTTACCCGGGGCGAGGGGGATTTGGGCTTGGATCCGCGCAAGTGCAAACGACCCACCTTGTTTGTGATCGCCGATAAAATCCAGTTGTACCCCCAACGATTGTATGACCGGGGACTCGAATTGATCACGGTCGCCACCCAACGCAACGTCCCTGAAGCGCTCAACCCGCAGATCAAGTCGCTGAATTACCTCAATAACATCCTTGCCAAGATTGAGGCGATCAACGCAGGATTTGAAGAAGCCATCATGCTGTCGCCTTCTGGCTACGTGACGGAATGCACCGGTGAGAACATCTTCGTGGTCAAGGGCAGGCAGTTGCTCACCCCACCGCCTTACATCGGGGTGCTGCGCGGGATTACCCGAAAGGCCGTCATGGATCTGGGAAAGGCTCAGAAACTCGATGTCCGTGAGGAGATCCTCACCCGACATGATTTGTTCAATGCCGATGAGGTGTTTTTAACAGGGACAGCGGCAGAGATCGTTCCGGTCGTCACAGTCGATGGGCGCCGGATCGGTTCAGGAACGCCTGGGCCGGTGACACGATCCCTTCAGCGGGACTTCCGGAATCTGACCCGGATCGATGGCGTAAGGGTCTAACCTGTTAGAACTGGGCTTTTGCAAAAATAGCCAACGCGTTGACCGAGTGTTGTGTCCTGTCCTAAGAGAAGTAATGAGGATTGTGTCATGTTTTATGAGTCATGTGTCATGAGAAAGCAGAAAATAAACAGGCATCTCAGGCATGGCCAAAGGGGCTCTTTTGCTTTCCATGACTCATGACACATGAAACATGACACAGACGTGAGCGCTGCCACTAATCTCGATGCATTTTGCAGAACCTCAGTCAGAATGCAGCGTTGAGTAAAGTAGAAGGGCGGGAGACAGCCCCTGTGATTTTCAAGTAAAACGCGGTACACTAGTGTCGTTTCCCGTTTCCTGCAAAGATCCCGATAGGTACCATGACTTGTGGGGTTTATGAGAAGGGAGGACCGCGGGATGTTGTGCGAGTTGTGCAAACAAGGACAGGCGACGGTTCATCTGACAGAGATTGTCAATGAGCAGATGAGCGAGTTGCACCTGTGCGAGACGTGCGCCAACCAAAAGGGGGCACAGGTGGAGACTCACTTCGGACTCGCCGATTTGTTGTCAGGCCTGGCCGGGGGTGGCAAGGTCAAGGAAGCCGAAGAAGTTACAGGCAAAGCCTGTCCGAAATGTGGGATGACCTACGAGGATTTCCGAAAAGTAGGAAGATTGGGCTGCGCTACCTGCTACCTGACGTTTAAGCGCAGTCTAGCCAGTCTACTCAAACGGATTCATGGCTCCCCGGTGCATCTGGGTAAATCGCCAATCGGGGCATTGAAGCCCCCCCAAACGAAATCTGAATTATCTGATCTCAAACGTAAGCTGGAACGGGCCATTGAGGAAGAAGCCTTCGAGGAAGCCGCTCAGTTACGGGATCAGATCCGCCAGATGGAACAGCAGGAACGTCAGGCCAGACAGAAGAAAGCCTAAGTCAGCGGGCAGTGATCCGTTCCTCGTGACTAGTGGCATACAAAGCCTTCAGCGACGGATTTCTGTTTTTCGCTGGTCACTAACGTAGGGCTATCTCCTCGGATTTTGCAGGACCTCAGTTATAGATCATAGAGAAGGAATGGTTGAAGATGGCTAAAGAACTCGATAGTCTCCTGAAGCAACCGAGTGAATGGCTTCGCGGGGTAGGGCCGGTATCCGACATTGTGATGTCCAGTCGCATCCGGCTGGCCCGAAACTTGGATCAGTTCCCTTTTGCCACACGCGCTTCGAGCAACTCGCAACAAGAGGTGCTCGATCTGTTCAAGGGGGCCCTGAACAAGAGCGTTGCGCTCAAGTCTCCCCTCATCTTCGAGATGGATGCGTTGACGGAGGTGGATCGCCAGTTTCTTCTGGAGCGCCATCTGGTCAGCCGCGAGCATATCGTCCAACCGCACCACAAAGCAGTGGCGATCGGCAGTGGTGAGGTGATCAGTATCATGATCAACGAAGAGGACCATCTGCGTATTCAGGTGATGCAATCCGGATTAAATCTGGAGGATGCCTGGTCCATCGTTGACGGCCTTGATGACGAATTGGCGAGGCTGTTGCCTTACGCCTACTCGGCCGATTGGGGTTATTTGACTTGCTGTCCCACGAATACCGGAACCGGTATGCGCGCTTCGGTGATGCTCCATTTGCCTTCTCTGGTTCTCACCAAGCAGATCAACAAGGTTTTGCATACCATCACTAAGCTTGGTTTGACGGCTCGCGGCTTCTATGGGGAAGGCACCGAGGCATCGGGCAATTTCTTCCAAATCTCCAACCAGGTGACCATGGGACGTGCGGAGGCAGAATTGATTGAGAACATCGATCAGATTCTCAAGCAGGTGATTGAGCACGAACAGATGGCCCGTGAATCTCTGATGGCGAACAACCGGGTTCAACTGGAGGATCGGATTTGGAGGGCCTTCGGGATTCTCAAACATGCCAAGACCATCAGCTCCAGTGAGACGCTGGATCTGCTTTCGGCGGTGCGTCTGGGAGTGGACCTGGGGATCATGAATGGTTTGGATCGCAAGACCGTCAATGAACTCTTCATGGTATCTCAGCCGGCCCACCTACAAAAACTGGAGGGCAAGACCCTCAACACACGGGAACGGGATGTCAAACGGGCGCAACTCATGCGGCAGCGACTGGGTGGCCCGTCGTAATACCAGTGACCGGTGACTCAGCCAGTGGCGAGTGATCAGTGGCCAGTGAAAAGAGAGGACGAGAAAAAAGATGTTTAATAAATTCACGGAACGAGCGCGAAAAGTAATTCTGCTGGCGAAAGAAGAAGCCAGGCGTTTTAATCATGACTACATCGGGACGGAGCACATCCTCTTGGGATTGATTCGCGAAGGCGAGGGGGTGGCTGCAGCCGTGCTGCAAAAACTGGGGCTGTCTCCGGAGAAGATTCGCTTGGAGGTGGAGAAGCTGGTGCAGAGTGGGCCCAGCACGATGGTTTCCGGGGATATTCCTTTTACACCCAAGGCGAAGAAAGTCATTGAGTTGGCCATGGAAGAAGCCCGCAGCCTCGGCCACAACTACATCGGGACGGAACACTTGCTGTTGGGCCTGATCCGCGAGGGAGAAGGGGTGGCCTCGCAGGTGTTGATGAACCTGGGGCTCGATCTGAATCGAGTCCGCAACGAAGTAATCACCCTGTTGGGTTCTTCCAGTCCTGCGCCCACCGGTGGCGCTAGTGCACGGACCAAGACGCCCGCCCTCGATTCGTTCGGGCGCGACTTGACTCAATTGGCTCGTGAGGGCAAGCTGGATCCTGTCATCGGTCGAACGGAGGAAATTGAACGGGTCATTCAGATCCTGGCCCGACGCACCAAGAATAACCCCGTGCTTTTGGGTGAAGCGGGGGTGGGCAAGACGGCGATCGTCGAGGGACTGGCTCAGAAGGTTATCAAAGGGGATGTTCCCGAAATCCTAAGGGACAAACGCGTGATCATTTTGGATCTCGCGCTCATGGTGGCGGGAACCAAGTACCGGGGTCAGTTTGAAGAGCGCATCAAGGCGGTGATGGATGAGATTCGCCGATCGGAGAATGTGATTCTTTTCATCGATGAACTGCACACCTTGGTGGGTGCTGGCTCCGCCGAAGGGGCCATTGACGCTTCCAACATTCTGAAACCCGCCTTATCTCGGGGGGAGATCCAGTGTATCGGCGCGACCACGTTGGATGAGTACCGAAAGTACATCGAGAAAGACGCGGCGTTGGAACGCCGCTTCCAGACGATCATGGTCGAGCCACCCTCAGTGAGTCAGACCGTCGAGATTCTCAAGGGGCTGCGCGACAAGTATGAAGCCCACCACCGGGTCAAGTACCTGGATGAAGCCTTGGAGGCTGCATCCAAACTGGCCGATCGCTACATCGCTGGCCGGTTCCTTCCGGATAAGGCGATCGATATCATTGATGAGGTCGGCTCGCGGGCGCGCCTTTCGGTGTTGACCGTTCCTCCGAATATCAAGGATCTGGAGGAGAAGATTGAAAAGATCCGCAAGGAAAAGGAATCGGCGATCAAGGGGCAGGACTTTGAACTGGCCGCATCGTTGCGCGACCAGGAGCGTGAAGCCAAAGAGCAACTCGAGAAGGTCAAGGGTGAGTGGAAGAAGACCAAGGGCGAGGCCATGCCCATCATTACCGCGGAGGATATCGCCTTCATCGTTTCGAAATGGACGGGTATTCCGCTGATCCGCTTGGAGGAGAAGGAGACCGAAAGGCTCCTGAAGATGGAAGAGGCTTTGCACAAGCGCGTGATCGGTCAAGAACCGGCCCTGACGGCGATCGCCCGTGCCATTCGCCGCTCGCGCGCCGGTATCAAAGATCCTCGTCGGCCGATCGGTTCCTTCGTTTTCCTGGGCCCTACCGGGGTAGGCAAAACCCTGTTGGCGCGTGGGCTGGCAGAGTTTATGTTCGGTGACGAGAATTCCTTAATTCAACTGGATATGTCTGAGTATATGGAGAAATTCAACGTTTCCCGTCTGGTGGGTGCCCCGCCGGGATATGTGGGGTATGAGGAGGGAGGACAGCTGACCGAGCGTATCCGTCGGCGACCTTATGCCGTGGTGTTGCTCGATGAGATTGAGAAAGCCCATCCGGATGTGTTCAACATCCTGCTGCAGGTTTTGGAGGACGGCCGCCTGACGGACAGCTTCGGACGCAAGGTGGATTTCCGCAATACCGTGCTCATCATGACCTCAAACCTGGGGGCGGATATCTTCAAGAAGCAGGGAAGCATCGGTTTTGCCCCCACCAGCGAGGGCGTTACTTTTGAGAAGATGCGTGAGCAGTTGCTCGATGAGGTCAAACGGACGTTCA
The DNA here is from genome assembly GCA_023247255.1 of Candidatus Omnitrophota bacterium. Lineage (GTDB taxonomy): Bacteria > Omnitrophota > Gorgyraeia > Aquiviventales > Aquiviventaceae > JAHFGV01. Next base: position 26,456 of record JAHFGV010000008.1, read on the forward strand.
AACCGGAGTTCCTCAACCGTATCGATGAGGTCATCGTGTTCCATCCGCTTTCCCGCGAGCATCTGGTTCAGATCGTGGATCTGGAGGTCAACGCGGTCAGACAACGCCTGCAGGAACAAGGGATTGCGGTCGTGCTGGATGAATCAGCCAAGGAATTTCTCGTCGAGCGAGGTTTCGATCCCGTCTATGGCGCTCGACCCCTGCGACGGGTCATTCAACGTTTCGTCGAAGATCCTTTGGCGGAAGAAGTATTGGCTAAGCGGCTGAAAAGCGGGGCGTTGATCCACGCGTTTCGCAAGGGTGAGGCGCTAGAGTTCGAGGAGCTCAGCTCGCTCGAGCAGCCGTCGGTGATCTCTGAAAAGTAGACAGCCATCCCGTTCGATGATTGCTCGCGTAGGCCTATCGCTGTTCCAAACCCTTGAAGTCTCCGGCGCGTGGGCGGTGGCATTGTGTGAGTACGTGGGCAGCATCGCTCTTCTGTTTGTGCAGACGGTGGGGGGCTGTTTTATACGCCCCCTGCGTCGTTCCGCCCTCATCTACGAACTTTGGAAGATCGGTCTTCAATCATGGGGCATCGTTTCCATCGCTTCGTTATTCATCGGGATGGTTCTGGCTTTTCAAAGTGCCTACCAGATGCAGAAGCTGGCGGCCGAAATCTACATTGCCAGCCTGGTGGCTCTATCGATCGTACGAGAGATCGGCCCTGTGATTACCGCCTTGATCGTTGCCGGCCGCGTGGGGTCTTCCATTGCCGCCGAGCTGGGCACGATGAAAGTTACGGAACAGATTGATGCCTTGGTCACCTTGGCGGCCGATCCGGTGCGCTATCTGGTCGTGCCACGGTTTGTGGCCATGGTGATTGCGCTTCCCCTGCTGACCTTGTGGGCGGATGCCATCGGCATTCTGGGCGGTTTTCTGATCGGCACCGTCAAGTTGGGCGTGTTGCCAAGCCTTTATTGGAAAATGACGACGATTCCGCTGGTCCTCAAGGATCTCACATCGGGCTTGTTGAAAGCAGTGATCTTTGCTGTAATCATCTGCATCGTGAGTTGTTTTGAAGGATTCCGAACCGAAGGAGGAGCTGAGGGAGTGGGACGCGCCACTACCTTGGCGGTGGTCAGTTCCTTTATCCTGATCATTGCGGCCGATTGTTTCTTCACCGCGCTGTTTTATTTCGTTTGGACGTAAGAGTATGAAAGAGTGGGTAGGGATGGGGGCGGGGGGCGTGGGAACTACGCTCTCCCTTGGCCCATGTCTCTTGCCCCGTGCCACTTTAGGATGATTGAAATCCAGGGGCTTGTAAAGTCGTTTAACGACCATCGAGTGCTTGAGGGAGTGGACCTTACCATCCAGACCGGAGAGACGATGGTGATCATCGGCCGCTCCGGCTGCGGCAAGTCGGTTCTGCTCAAGCACATCATCGGTTTGCTGAAGCCAGACGAAGGACGGGTTTTGATCAACGGCGTGGATTTAAACAGGCTGTCCACCCGGAGGCTGGATGGCGTGCGCATGAAGTGTGGCATGCTCTTCCAAGGGGCGGCGCTGTTTGATTCCATGACGGTTGAGGAGAACGTCGGTTTCGCCCTGCGAGAGCATGCGAGTCTGAGTCATGATGCGATCCGTCAGCGTGTGCAGGAGTGTCTCCAGGTGGTTGGGCTTAAAGGGATCGAAGGCCTGATTCCCGCGGAGTTATCCGGAGGGATGCGTAAGCGGGTAGGGTTGGCCCGGGCCCTTGCCATGAAACCGGAAATCTTGCTGTATGATGAGCCAACGACCGGGATTGATCCGATCATGGGGGACTGGATCAATGAGCTGATCATCACCCTGCGCAAGCAACTCAAAGTGACATCGGTCGTGGTTACCCATGACATGCGCAGTGCCGATAAGGTGGCGAATCGCATTGCGATGCTCTACAATGGGAAAATCGTCGAAGTCGGCACACCCCAGCAGATATGGCAATCGCCTAATCCGATTGTCCAACAGTTCATTCACGGACGAGCCGTGGGTCCCATTCAGGAGGGCTTGCCAGATCCGAGTGTGTTATCCAACTGGGGGAATGCTTCTTCTGCTTGCGGCGAGCGACTCGATTGATAACTGTAGTTTTGCAAAACTGACGGGGTGACCAGTGGAGGGTCAGAACCTCGGATTTTGCAAAACCTCAGTGGTCGATGGCATCCATAAGGCAGGCACGATAGAGAGGCAGGCATGGCGCAACGTAGAGCGCTTGAGGTAAAGGTCGGGTTATTCATCGTATCGGGTGTGGGGCTCTTTGTTATTTTTCTGTTTGCCATTGGGGATCTGGCAACCTATTTTCAACCGGGATATCAGGTGCGTGTGCAGTTTGAGTCGGCTAATGGTATCACGCAAGGTTCTCCGGTTCAGTATGCCGGCCTTGAGGTGGGCAAGATTCAGGACGTCCGTATCGTTCAGCAGTCGGGAAGCTCCGTTCCAGAGGTAGAGCTGATCATCCGCATACCCACTTCGGTGACGGTGCGTTCCGACGATGAAGCCTCCATCAGCACCTTCGGTCTTTTAGGTGAGAAGTTCCTTGAGATTGAGCCAGGGCCCGGTTTAGGCAATGCGTTGGGTGCTAACGGGGTGTTGGTGGGAAAGCCTCCGGTCTCAACCGAGGATATCATCGAGCGTTCCAATCATGTGCTTACGGAGTTGCAACAAACCTTGGGTGGGATCAACAGCCTGGTCGGGGATCCGCAAGCGCGGATCTTTCTCAAAGAGGCCATTCAGGAGGCACGCGATGCCACGCGGCAATGGCGGGTTCTGGGTGAACGATTGAACCTTGCCATGTTGCATGTAGAGGCCGGGCAGGGAAGCATCGGGAAATTCTTGTATGATGACAGTCTCCATCGGCAGGTGGAGCAGCTCATTGAAGATCTGCGCGCCAATCCCTGGAAGTTGCTGGTCCGTCCTAAGAAAGAGAAACCGTAAAGTAAGCAGTCGGTTCCTCAGCTCCTCGGTAATAACTGGGCTTTTGCAAAAATAACCAACGCATTGACCGAGTGTTGTGTCCTATTCCAAGAGAAGTAATGAGGACTGTGTCATGTTTCATGTGTCATGAGTCATGGAAAGCAAAAGGCGTACTTTGGCCGTGCTTGAGATGCCTGTTTATTTTCCGTTTTTTCATGACTCATGACACATGAAACATGACTCATGAAACAGACGTGAGCGCTGCCACTAACCTCGATGCATTTTGCAAAACCTCAGTTAGGCACTCTGAGGTTTAGGGATGGGCCCTAGAAATGGCGAAGGTAAAAGCCATTTACGTATGCCAGCAATGTGGATATCAGGTCGTCAAATGGTTGGGGCGCTGTCCGGGTTGTCAGGAATGGAACACCCTCGTTGAGGAGCTCGCCGCAGACGCTTGGGATCGATCCGATGCAACGGTTGAAGAAGCGCAGCCGGTTCTTTTACCCAATGTGACATTGGATGAGACGATACGTCTTGCGAGCGGCCTGGCAGAATTTGATCGGGTTCTGGGCGGTGGCATTGTCCCGTCTTCCGTGACGCTAGTCGGTGGAGAGCCGGGTATCGGTAAATCCACCCTCCTTTTGAGCATCGCCGGTTCACTGGCAACGTCTGGAAAAGGAGTGCTCTATGTCAGCGGGGAGGAATCCCTCCAACAGACGAAACTGCGCGCGATGCGGTTGGGATACAGCAGCTGTCCGGTTCATCTTCTGGCACACACGCAGTTGGAAGGGATTGTGGAGGCCATCCATCGGCTCAAGCCGCAGGTGATTGTCATCGATTCGATTCAGGTGATTGAGACAAGCGTTCTGGGTTCCGCCCCAGGGTCGATCGGACAGGTGCGCGCCTGTGCGCATGAGCTGGTTCGCTTGGTGAAGGAAGGCCCAAGCGCTTTGTTTCTGGTCGGGCACCTGACCAAGGAAGGGTATCTGGCTGGTCCCAAGGTGTTGGAGCATCTGGTGGATACTGTTTTGTATTTTGAAGGAGACTCGACCAGCGGCTTTCGACTGCTTCGTTCCACGAAGAATCGTTTCGGGGCCACTCACGAGCTGGGCGTTTTTCATATGACCTCGGAGGGTTTGGTGGAAGTCTCAAATCCCTCGGAGTTATTCTTGAGTCGACGGACAGAAGACGTCGCCGGTTGTATGGTCACGGTCAGTCTGGAGGGAAGTCGACCCTTACTGGTTGAGGTTCAGGCTTTGACCAGTCCCTGCGGGATAGGCCTTCCTCGGCGGCGCACCAGCGGAGTGGACGGCAATCGGCTTTCCATGCTGATCGCCGTGTTGGAACAACGCGTGGGACTCAACCGTCTGGCGCAGGAGGATGTCTTCGTGTCTTCTTTGGCTGGCCTGCGGCTTCTGGAGCCGAGTGCGGATCTGGGAATTGCCATTGCCATCGCCTCGAGCCTCAAAGGACGGCCCACGCGTCGGACGGACGTTGCCATTGGTGAAGTAGGACTGACTGGGGAAGTTCTGCCTGTGGTCAACGTCGTGCAACGCTTGCATGAGGCCAAGCGTGTCGGATTCCAACGCTGTTTCATGGCTGCGCATCGTGAGCTATCTCCGGTTGAAGGCATTGAGATCGTGCCGATACGTCATCTGAGTGAGGCGGTAGAGGAAGCCCTGCGCTCAAAATCTTGAGGGGTTGATTATGACTAATTTTCGGTTCGTGCGGTTTGGATTTGTGGTTATCAGCGCCTTGATGGGACTCTTGTTGATTGAACATCCGATGATACCGGTGGGATGGCTGCGGGCTTTGGTCGGGGCTGCGGCCGGTGCGCTTTTGGTGTTGCTTGAAGCGGCCCTGCACCGCATCGGGCGCGTTTCGGTCCGTGGATTCTCGGCAGCCGTCTTTGGGCTTCTATTCGGTTTGATCATGGCCAAGTTGGTTTCGGATGCCATCGGTCTGTTACCGTTGGATGTGGGAACGGCGGGATTGATACGGGTGGTTTTGACATGGACATTCTGCTACCTGGGCATGGCCATGGCGCTGCGCGGACGTGATGAGTTTGCGGTGATCATTCCCTATGTTCGCTTGGCACGGCAGGATCGCGGAGAGGAATTCTATCTCATCGACACCAGCGCGATTATCGATGGCCGCCTGGTGGATCTGTGCCGGACGCGGTTTATCGAAGGCCGTCTGGTGATCCCTCGGTTTGTACTGCAGGAACTGCAAACGGTAGCCGACAGCACCGATCCGCTCAAACGCAGCCGCGGCCGTCGGGGGCTTGAGGTGCTCAATCAATTGCGCGAGCTTTCGACCATCGATGTGCGTGTTCACGAAGAAGACCTGCCGCATGTGGCGGCCACCGATGAGAAATTGGTGAAGCTGGCCCAGCTTTTGGGAACCAAGATCGTCACCAACGACTACAACCTTAACAAGGTCGCTCAGTTTCAGGGAGTGGCTGTATTGAATGTGAACGAATTGGCCCAGGCGTTGCGTCCAGTGGTGCTTCCTGGGGAGACGATTGAGATCAGGCCGATCAAAGAAGGTAAAGAGGCTGCTCAGGCTGTCGCCTACCTCGATGATGGCACGATGGTGGTCGTGGAGAACGGCCGGAATTTGATCGGCCAGCGTATTCGAGGGGTGGTAACCAGTGTGCTCCAGACATCCGCAGGCCGAATGGTGTTCGTCCGATCCGAAGGGCAAACCACGCGACAGGCCCATTCATCGGAACACGCATCGGATGAAAAGCGTGGACTCTTGACCGGCCGGGGCTAATGACTCGTATTGTGTCATGTTCCAAGATCTAGTACTCACGTTTGTGTCATGTTTCTAAGATTCAGCACTCACGTCTGTTTCATGAGTCATGTGTTGTGTGTCATGAAAGACTGTTTCATGTTTTATGTGTCATGAGTTATGGAAAGCAAAAGAGCCCCTTTGGCTATGCTTGAGATACTTGTTTATTTTCTGCTTTTTCATGACACATAACGCATGGAACATGACACAATCCTCATTACTTCTCTTGGAACATGACACAAGATGTCCCCGCTTACTCGACCCATGGATGTAGCGGCCATCGTCCCCGCCGCTGGCATTGGCCGTCGCCTGGGTACTCGGATTCAGAAGCCGTTTGTTCCACTCGGTGATCGTCCGTTGCTGGCCCATACGTTGGGGGCTCTCCAGAGCAGTCCGTTCATTCGATGGATTGCGCTTGTCGTCGAAGAATCCCAGCGCGAGCGTGCCACGGCCTTGTTGAAGCGTTATCGCATTACCAAAGCCCTCAGCCCCTGTGGCGGTGGGCCCTCGCGCGCTGCATCCGTTGCCCGCGGCTTTGCGATTCTACCGTCTGGGGCACGGTGGATTCTGGTGCACGATGGCGCGCGTCCTTGCCTCAACCAGAGGCTCATCCGAAAAGCGGTACGCTTGAGTCTACGTTATGGGGCGGTCGCATGTGGATTGCCGGCCGCATCGACGGTCAAGGTTGCAGATCCGGATGCGAGGGTTCGTTTGACCCTAAAGCGAGAATCCTTGTGGTTCGTTCAAACCCCGCAGGTTTTTCGACGGGACTGGTTCGCCGAGACCTTAAGGCGTGTCGATCCATCAGGCGAAGCGTTTCCTGACGATGCGGCCATGGTGGAATCAGCAGGATTTCCAGTCCGCATGATTCAAGGAGATCCATTGAATCTCAAGGTTACGACGAAAGAAGACCTGTGGTTGGCAGGAGCCATCCTCACAAAGTGAGTTCTTGTTGCAGATGCGTATTGGCATCGGTTACGACGTTCATCGGTTTAACGGAAGGGGTCCGGTGAAATTGGGCGGTGTCGTGATTCCACACAGGCGTGGGCTTTCCGGTCATTCGGATGCGGATGTGCTTCTCCATGCTGTTGCCGATGCCCTCTTCGGTGCCGTTGGAGCGCCGGATCTCGGTGAGCAATTTCCTCCGACTGACCCACGTACCCGCAAGGCGGATAGTCGGCAGTTCGTACGCGCGGCCTACGCGGCGATTTGCAAACAGGGCTGGACGGTCAGCAATCTCGACGCTACGGTGATTGCCGATACGCCTAAGCTGATCGGCTACAAGCGCCGGATGGCTCAAGCGATCAGCCGGTTGCTGAATATCGAGAGCTCACAAGTCTCTGTGAAGGCTAAGACGACCGAGGGGTTGGGCCATGGGAGAAGGGGGATTGCTGCGCAGGCTGTGGTGTTGTTGAAGCGCTCTCCAAAACGCAAGGGTCGTTGATGTTTTTCTTCTACGTGCTGTTCTCTATAGGAATGACTCTGAGCGGCCTAGCGATCCTCATGGGTGGTGGGTTTATCTTTTATGCCATTACGGTCGTCATCGGGTTTCGGGCGGAGCTGAAGGCCTGCTTCGACCGGGATCCTGCCGCGCGCAGCACGCTCGAGGTCGTCCTGAACTATTCCGGTCTACAGGCCATCGTGGCCTATCGATTGGCCCATTTCTTGCAGCAGCTTCGCGTTCCCCTTCTTCCACGTCTGTTTATGTCTGGGGTGCGTTGGCTCACGGGGATTGAGATTCATCCATCAGCCAAGATCGGGCGGGGACTCTTCATCGATCACGGCATGGGGGTTGTGATTGGAGAAACAGCGCAGATTGGAAACGATGTTACCCTCTTTCAAGGAGTGACCTTGGGAGGCACAGGGAAGGAAAAGGGCAAGCGCCATCCGAATATCGGCAATCGCGTCGTGATTGGCGCTGGTGCTAAGGTGTTGGGTAACATCACCATTGGCGATGATTCGATGATCGGGGCCAATGCCGTTGTGGTTCGCGATGTCCCAGCCCATTCCACCGTCGTCGGAGTTCCCGGGTATATCACCAAGATCCGGGGAGAGAGCGTACCCGCAACGACCTTAGACCACACGCACTTGCCAGATCCTTTAGCTGAGCGTATACGAAGGCTTCAGGGTGAGATCGAAGCGATGGAGAGGCATCTGCGTACCCAGCGTCTTTCGAGTCGGCCGTCCACTCACCATCCCTCTGGTGAGGGAGGTCGCGTTCAGCGAGAGGCCCCGCGCAGCGACGAGCATCCTGGGAAAAACCCTCATCCGTGACAGCGAGAGCAGCAGGGATAGCGGGAACAGCCGTGTTACGCCTCTACAATACCCTCAGCCGCAGCATCGAAGACTTTAAGCCGCTTGAGTCTAAGAAGGTTTCAATATATGTCTGCGGCCCGACGGTCTATGATGTTCCCCACATCGGACATGCACGATCGGCCTATTGCTTTGATGTCCTTCGGCGCACCCTCCAATTCAAGGGCTATGAAGTGCGCTTCGTGCGCAACGTGACGGATGTGGACGACAAAATCATCCAAAAGGCTAGAGAGGAGTTAGGGGCAAGGAGCGAGGGGCAAGGGGAGGGGGATCTCAAAGCGAAGTGCAAGGAAGTGGCCGAGCGATACCTCAAGGGGTACCACGAGGCCATGGATCGGCTTGACATCCGACGGCCGGATATTGAGCCGAAAGCGACGGAACACGTCGTTCCCACGATGACGGACTTGGTTGGGAAGCTGCTCGTATCGGGATCCGCTTATGAGGCCGAGGGAGACGTTTACTTTGCGGTACGCCATTCTCCCGAATATGGGCGACTCTCCAACCGTTCTATCGACGAGTTACAGGCAGGTGCGCGTGTCGAGCCCGGAGAGCACAAACGGGATCCTCTGGATTTTGCTTTATGGAAGGCAGCCAAGTCCGATGAGCCCTTCTGGAAAAGTCCCTGGGGATATGGACGTCCGGGTTGGCACATCGAATGTTCCGCGATGAGCACGAAGTATCTCGGCGATACTTTCGATATTCATGGAGGTGGTCTAGACCTCATCTTCCCCCACCATGAAAATGAGATCGCCCAATCGATAGCTGCTGGCAAACCCTTCGCCAAATATTGGATCCACCACGGCCTCTTAACTGTGGGCGGCGAAAAGATGTCCAAATCCCTGGGAAACACCATTACCGTAGATCGAGCATTGACGGATTCCCAGGGAAAGGGTGATACGCTCAAAGTCTTTTTTCTCAGCACGCATTATCGCAGTCCTATAGACTACAATCTGCAGCAAGTACAGGCCGCCTATGCTCGCTGGTCGAACTTCAACCAGCTATTTAGTTATGCTGAGATTGAAAACAAGCATGTGAAGCAGCGTGAGTCTGCAGTGAGGGGCAAAATCTCATTGTCGCCGGCACTCGCTAAGGGGCTAAAGGGGATTGAGGACAAGTTCGATGGCGCGATGGCTAACGATCTCAATACCCCGCAAGCCTTGGCGTCTCTCGATGAAATCGTTGTCTTCGCAAACAAACTGCGTCGCCAGGTTACTGAATTAGAGCAGAGTGGAAAGCCCGTTGATGAAGGGCAGTATCAGCAGACGAGGGATGACTCTGCCTTGGGTGTCGTGGCAGCGAAAGAGCTTCTACTACGGCTTGGCCGGGAGGTTTTCGGCTTGTTCACTGAGTACGCGGAGAGCCCTGTTGAGCTGAGCCCGCAGCAAAAGGCCAAGCTACGCGAGCGGGAAGAGGCCAGGACACGAAAAGACTTTCGGACTGCCGATCGCATTCGGCAGGAACTGCAGGCGGAAGGATGGATCATTGAGGATAGGCTTGGTAAGCCTGACGTGAGGCGCAAGCAATGAAGTACGATTGAATTATTCCCATGCCTCACGCCCCTCGTCCCCTGTCCCCAAGGAAAGGTTTCTTCATCACCCTCGAAGGTCCCGAGGGCTCAGGCAAATCGAGTCAGGGACGGTGGTTGGTCAGGCGTTTACGACGGGCGGGCTACGCTGTCGTAGGATTGCGTGATCCAGGCTCGACAAACCTGGGACGAGCTCTGCGACGCATTCTGCTCCATCGGAAAGAGGATATGTCTGCACTCATGGAGGCGCTTCTGTTTATCGGGGCTCGCGTGCAGTTGGTGGAAGAGCACATCCAACCCGCGCTGGAGCAGGGAAAGATCGTCGTCTGCGACCGGTTCCATGATTCAACCGTGGCTTATCAAGGATTCGGCGCAGGCTTGGACGTGAACTGGCTCGATGCGCTGGGACGCAGAGCCATTCGGGATATTACGCCTACGCTGACCCTCTTGTTGGATCTTCCGACGGAACAAGGCTTCAAGCGCTTGCGTCACAGCCATGACCGCATGGAGCGTAAAACGAGGGCGTTCCACCGCAGTGTCCGTCAAGGTTATTTGCAGCTTGCCAAGCGCGAGCCTAAGCGTTTTATGATCATCAACGCTGCACAACCTGCCTCACAGGTTCGTGCACAACTGGAGGAAGTGGTGCTGAAATACCTCAAGTGCAAAAGTTTTTCACTAGTCACTAGTCACTGATCACTGGTCACTCTCTTTATGGCTTGGGACTCTATCATCGGACAGGAATTGGCGAAGCGAATCTTGCAGGAGCATTTGGCAACTGCAAGGGTGGCGCAAGCCTATCTGTTGGCTGGTCCGGAAGGGGTAGGTAAGCGTCTGCTTGCGTTGGAGATGGCCAAGGCGTTAAACTGCGCCTTGCAGGCTTCAGAGGCTTGTGATGCTTGTCATTCGTGTGTGTCGATTGCGCGCGGCGTCCATCCGGACGTGCACGGATTGAGTGTTGAAGCAGACGCAGATAGGATTAAGATCGACGCGGTGCGCCAGATGCTGAGCCGGATTGCGCTACGCCCATTCAATGCGAATGTGTCAGTCGTGATTCTGGATGGGGTGGAACGTCTGACGGAAGAAGCCGCCAATGCGTTGCTCAAGTCATTGGAAGAGCCTCCCGCCCATGCCCGGTTTATTTTGATTACGTCTGTTCTGTCTGGTTGTCTACCGACGATTGTGTCCCGTTGCCAGATCATTCGGTGTCCGGGTCTGAATCCACAAATCGTGGCGGAGTTTCTAAAAGGACATTCGTGCGATGAAAAGACAGCCGGGTATCTGTCGGTTTTGTCTTGTGGGAGCCTGTCCCGGGCCATGGCTTGGGCGAGTGAATGGGAGGGCTACCAACGTTTACTTGCGCGCTTTGAGGCCACAGGGCCGTCTGTGTGGCTTGAGGAAAAGTTACCTGAAACGCGCAAAGATCTGACCTGGGCTTTGGATGGCATGGTGATGTGGTTACGCGATGTGGCTTTTGTCGCAAGCGATGGTGCGTCATGGGTGCTGCACGCGGATCGGGCCAAGGTGCTTGACGAACAGGCGCAGTCCATGGATGTGGATCTGTGCGTGGAAACGGCATTTCAGCTTCTGGCTCTGCGCGAATCGTTGGAGCAGTTCGTCAGTCCGCGTCTGGTCGCCACTCTCGCACGCGAGCAATGGCTCTGCCTTTTGACTGGGCTTTTGCAAAAATAGCCAACGCGTCGACCGAGTGTTGTGTCCTATTCCAAGAGAAGTAAGGAGGATTGTGTCATGTTTCATGAGTCATGTGTCATGAAAGGCTGTTTCATGTGTTATGTGTCATGAGTCATGGAAAGAAAAAGGAGCACTTTGGCCATGCCTGATATGCCTGTTTATTTTCTGCTTTTTCATGACACATAACACATGACTCATGACACAGACGTGAGTGCTGCATTAGAACCATAATCCACTTTCTTCTTGGCCCTTGGCCACTTGGCCACTAATCTCGATGCATTTTGCAAAACCTCAGTTTTGAGTGAGAGTAAGCACGATTCGTGACTCGTGATCCGCGACTCGTCGCTGGCATACTAACGAGACGGCAATGTCTAAAACATTCTTTATCACGACGCCTCTTTACTACGTCAACGCAGCCCCTCACATCGGGCACTCGTATACGAATGTGGCTGCAGATTGTTTGGCCCGTTACCATCGGCTGAAGGCTCAGGAGGTGTTTCTATTGACCGGGACCGATGAGCACGGTCAGAAGATCGAACAAGCGGCGAAGGAATCAGGAAAGTCGCCTCAGGTGTTTGTCGATGAGGTGGTCGAGCGCTTCCAGTCGTTATGGGCCACGTTACAGATTTCTTACGATGATTTTATCCGCACGACTCAGGCCCGGCACGTACGAGCGGTCAAGGTGATCCTGAGCCGTTTGCATGACGCGGGGAAGCTCAAACGGACCACCTACCAGGGTTGGTATTGCACCCCGGATGAGACGTTTTGGACCGAGGAGGAATTGCGGCAGCTTAAAGCCAATCCGCAGGGTCCTGTGTGTCCGTCCTGCCAACGGGTCCTTGAGCCGACTCGCGAAGAGGGCTGGTATCTACCGCTGCGTCAGTCGCAGGAGTGGTTGAGGACGTTCGTCAAGGCGCATCCCACATTTGTCCGGCCACAGACTCGCTACAACGAACTACTCAGCCTTCTGGAGCAGCCTTTGCCGGAATACCTCTGTATCACCCGTCCCAAACGGCGGGTGGGTTGGGGAATCCCTGTTCCTTTTAGCGAGGATCATGTAACCTATGTATGGTTTGACGCTTTGCTGAACTACATAACCGTTGTTGGATTCGTGGACGATCCGGCGCGCTTTGCTCAGTTTTGGCCTGCGGACGTGCATCTGATTGGCAAAGACATTCTGCGCCACCACGCCGTCTATTGGCCGATCATGCTCCACACCCTCGGCTTCTCGGATGACCAAATGCCTCGGACGATCGTCGCGCACGGCTGGTGGAAAGTCGACGAGCAGAAAATGTCGAAGTCCTTGGGTAACATTGTCAATCCGCAGGCAATCGTCACGCAATTACTCCAGGGCCAGCCCCATGCTGCTGATGTCTACCGGTATTTTCTGCTGCGGGATGTTCCCTTTGGGCAGGATGGCAGTTTCTCGCAAGACGCGATCCTGGCTCGGCTTCAGGCAGACTTGGCCAACGATTTGGGAAATCTCGTCCATCGCACCCTGTCGATGATCACGCGCTATTGCGCCGGTCGTATTCCGCGGATGGCTTCCGTAGGTTGTGCGGTAGATGATGCTGCTCTCCAGCACTCTACGGTGGGACTTGGCACTGTGGTCGATGAGGCAATGGCTCGGTTGGAATTTTCGGTCGCCCTTGATGCCATCATGCGAGTTGTCGGGCAAGCGAATCGTTACCTGGAATCACAGGCGCCGTGGCAGCTGAGTAAGGAAGGCCAAAAGAGTCGGCTGGAAAGCGTGCTGCGTATCGCAGCCGAAGTGCTTCGCGTGGTGTCGATTCATTTGGAACCGTTTATGCCATCAGTCTCTGAAGCGATAAGGACACAATTAGGCTGCGGGCAGCTTTATCGATGGATCGATGGCACCGTCTGGCCTGGGTTGCCGGACGCTCAGGCGATTGGAAAACCTTCTGCATTGTTTCCTCTGTCCCGCAGCTGTGGAGTTTCCGGATGATTCCCCAGTTGCTTCGTGGTAAAGCGATCTACGTCGGGTTGGCTTTACTCAGCGTCTTTCTGGTGCTCTGGGCCGCGCGCACGGGTTCCCTGATGGGAGATCACATCCCCACGCCACCGTCGGTTCAGGGCATGGATCTGTCGTGGCCGGAGCCGATGGATGCGAATACAATGAAAGATTATTTATTGCATCGTCCGTTGCTGGCAATGATGTGGGGGATATCGATGGTGGTGCTTGCCGGATTGTCACTGTCCGGTTTTGCTTTGACCTTATGGTTTTGCAAGACCGGACAGATTTTCCGAATCTGGCGTGTGCCCATGCATCCGCCTCCCCGATGGTCGTTCGGAGAAATCGCACGGATTGCGCTTTTGGCTGTGTTTGCGGCTGTTTGGTTACCGGCGCTGCGCGTCTCGCTGCTTGTCATGTGGCCGAGCTCGAAATTGGATCTCAATCTCTGGATAGTGATTTCCATGCTCTTTTTGGATCTGTGGGTGGTCGCCATGATTTTGGTCTTCGCAGAAGGCAAGCGGGGTTCCCGGTGGGAGACATTGGGGTTATCCCGAGCGCATCTGAGGTCTTCATTGACAGAAGGATTTCGCAGCTATGTCACGGTTTTTCCATGGTTGCTTTTGCTTTTGTTTTTGGTGACGGAGTTGGCGCGGCTGTTTGGATTTCAACCACCCCTTGAGCCGATTCATCAGTTGATATTCCATGAGCAGCGGACGCTGGTTCTAGGACTGACTATGGTCTTAGCCTGTTTGGTTGGCCCTGCGGCTGAAGAGATGTTCTTTCGAGGGGTGGTCTACGCCGTGATTCGCCGATATGCCTCGCGGGGATTGGGTATCTTCGTCAGTGGGTGCCTTTTTGCGCTCATCCATACGAATGTGTTGGGTTTTTTGCCGATCATGGCTCTGGGGTGTCTATTGGCCTATCTTTATGAACGCACCGGTTCCTTGATCAGCCCGATCGCCGTGCACATTTTTCACAACGCTGTCCTGATGGGAGTGTCGATGGTGTTTCGGGGCTTAGTGAAGTGAGCGCGTTAGGATGCTGAAAAACTCGTCTTGGCTCTAGGCTGAGATAATTTTCGATTGTAGATTCTCGATTGTCGATTGGAAAACACAACAAATCGACAATCGAAGATTGACAATCGACAATTCGTTGGGCCTATGTTTCCAGCCAAAAACCCCGTGCCCCACATCGTCAGCTTTGAGCGAAGGGACGTTTTTCCGCAGCCGGCTACGGTGTAGATGCTAAATGGCCATCCCAACCGTGCACGATTGGACGGAGCACAAGCTCATCGGACGGATTGCCCGTCGCATGCAAGGCCTTCGCTCATCCAGTGTCCGTGTGGGGATTGGCGATGATGCAGCGGTTCTCGAATGTCCGAGAGGTTTTCTTTTGCTTTTCGCCAGTGATATGTTCGTGGAAGGCGTCCATTTTCACCGACGGCTTCTGCCGGCAGTCTGGATTGGTTGGAAAGCCCTGGCCGCAAACCTCAGCGATATCGCCGCTATGGGAGGCCTTCCTTGTTGGGCGGTGGTGTCCCTGGGTCTTCCCCAAACGATACCTGTTCCATTCGTGGATGGGTTGTATCGAGGATTGAAGCGTTGCGGCCGTCGATTCGGCGTGCCCATCGTCGGAGGGGATACGGTTCGTTCCCCGCAGGTGGTGATTGACGTCGCTGTGGTCGGCAAGGTGCGCGCAGAGCACTTGTGCCTGCGAACGGGCGCACGGGTGGGGGATGTGCTGTGTGTAACCGGACGACTCGGAGGGTCTTATCCGAGTGGTCGCCACGCGCGTTTTATCCCTCGGCTGCGCGAGGCGCAACAGTTGTTGAGGCGCATCCCTATTCATGCCATGATGGACCTTTCCGACGGGCTGGCTTCGGATCTCTGGCAGATGAGCCGGGCGAGTCACAGGATCCTGCGCATTGACGCCGATCGTGTTCCTCAGTCTGCCGGCGTTAAGACGCTGAATCAGGCACTGACGGACGGCGAAGATTTCGAGTTGCTCTTTGCCGTTTCTAGCCAAGACGCAGCGCGTCTTCCCCATCGAGTCGGCCGATGTCCGATTACCGGAATTGGAAGCGTGGTTCGCTCGGGAGTCGGCGTCGAACTCAGGAAAGCCGATGGGCGCGTTCATCCCTTGCAGCCAGGTGGCTTCCGGCATTTTTGATGTGGATTCCATGAAAAGTAAGCGCAGGGAAACAGGACAGTCAGGGCACTCGGTTTTCGAGCGGCTCACCTGTAGCGTCGAGGAGACGCAGACCTTCGGCCAGAAGTTGGGGCGGATACTCCAGGGCGCCGATGTGGTAGCGTTGCATGGAGATCTGGGTAGTGGGAAAACCACCCTGGTTCAAGGAATCGCCCAAGGATTAGGATACGATCCCTCTACCATCAAGAGCCCCACGTTCGTCCTCATGCGGGAGTATTCCGGATCGAAGCCCTTCGTCCACTTGGATGGCTACCGGTTAGAGGGTGTGGTGCAAGTCGCATGGCTGGATACCGAGCTGATGTTTGCTCCCAACAAAATCACGCTCGTCGAATGGGCGGATCGCTTTGCAGATCTTCTGCCCGATGACTATTTGGAGATTCGACTTCAGTATGTAAGCACCCATCGCAGACGTATCCAGGTAATCCCCCACGGCCAGCGCTCTCCAGGTATTGTGGCAGAATTGATAAAGTCACAAGGATCCGCTATGAGCGGTCGGCAATCAGCCAGCAGCGAATCTGTGTGCTGATTGCTATCGAGGATTCTTTAAAAATACTACGTCCATGACGATTCTCGCGATTGAAACTTCCAGCCGACAACTCGGGATTGCCGTTTCTGATGCTAATCAAGTGGCCGCCACCTATGAGCTGTTGGTTAGCGATCATCCGCATGCCATTGAGCTTCCGGGAGCAGTCAAACGCCTTTTGGCTAGCGTGGGCGGGACCCTTCAGGCAATGGATGGGTTTGTGGTGGACGTGGGGCCTGGTTCGTTTACGGGTCTGCGCATCGGCGTCGCGTTTGTCAAAGCCTTAGCCTTCACGACTCAGAAGCCCGTCGTCGGCATTTCTTCCCTCGATGTGTTGGCCGCCGCCGTTCCTTTTACGACATCCTGGGTATGCCCCATTCTCGATGCCAAGCAGAAAAACGTCTACGCAGGCCTCTATCGTTTAGAAGAAGCTCAACCGCTCAGGCAGATACCGGATTTCCTGGGTCCGGTGGATGCGATTTTATCTCGCATCCAGGAGCCTGTGATTTTCTTGGGGGACGGTTGCGCTCTTTACCGCGACCGCATTCTCCAGAAATGCCCAGGCGCGCAATTCGCTCCTGCTGATCTGTGGTGGCCGCGTGCCGGGACGCTGGCTCGACTCGGCTGCAAACGGCTGCTCGAAGGTCAGCAGGACGATCCGAGTCAACTGGTTCCGCGTTACCTCTATCCCCAGGACTGCCAAGTCCGCTCTGCCGATCGTCCCACCAGCCGTCTGCCAAGCCCCCCTGAGATCGCACAGCCCTCATTTTATTGAGTCTCGCAAATCAGCATGACAGCGTTTCTCGACGGTGAAGCCTGTCGAGAAACTCCGCGAGCATCAATAGAAGCCATCGGGTACCGACCCGACGGGCATTGTCGCTTTTTTTAGCAAGGACGTCGCTCTTCACAGCTTCTACGCTTTCAAGTCAGCGGCTCTGTTGGTATAATCTTGATTAATGTTGAAATAGGCCTGCCGTCCTTCAAAGACTATCTCACCGTTAAAGAAGCCGCAGAGTTTCTTGGCGTTACACTGATAACGCTCCGATGCTGGGACAGTAAAGGTAGGCTCTGCAGTAAACGCCATCCTATCAACCGATATCGATTGTACAGAGAAAGCGACCTCAGGAGATTCCTGAATCAGCTTGAGTAGAACCATGCCTGGAATAAAACAATCCATTCAGACGAAGGCGAAAGGGTAAAAGAAAGTAAAGACGCAGGCAAAGAAGGAGATCAAGCGTAGTGCCACACCCACGGCCACTGGTAAGATTGGCTTTTTGCTATGCGAAGACCCCGCGCTCTATGCCGTAGAGAAAACTGATCTGGTGCCACTGGAGGAAGCGGCGAGTCTTACCGGCAAGACGCCTCACAACATCCGCGATTATATCCAGCGCGGACGAATCATGAAGTTTGATCTCGAAGGCAACGTCATTAACCACGCCAAGAACGGACAGCTGCGCGTTTCGATGAAGGAGTTGCGTGCATTTCTGTACTTGGTCTCACAACAGGACGAGAAGCACCATCGCGCAGGCCTGCATCCGGAGCTTGGGTTCTACGATGTACCGGAGCACCAGCGCACCAAGCACGTCCACCGGTTGCACCCGTATCTTGGGAAGTTCATCCCCCAACTGGTTGAGTGGTTCTTGAAGCGATACTTCAAAGCTGGTAACTGGATTCTCGACCCCTTCATGGGCAGCGGCACGACGCTCGTCGAGGCGAGTGAACTCGGCATAGCTTCCGTCGGCGTGGACATCTCCGAGTTTAATTGTCTCATCGCCCGCGTTAAACTCGCCCGATATGACTTGGCCAAAGCCCAGCAGGAAGTTCTGGAGGTCGAATCCCGGGTTCAGAAATTCAGCAATCGTCTCGAGCCGACTGGAGACCAAATCCCCACCCTTTTTCCTGAAGACAAGCTGGAAGCACTTAAGGAGAGTCTGCTAGCTGAATGCAAGAGCGAATATTTGAGTGCCTAGTTTGCTCGGAAAGCTCTGCTTGAAATGCTGTACTACCGGCGGCTCATTCCATATTACCATTACCAGGATTTGCTCCGCGTAGTGCTGAGTCGAGCGGTTCGCTCGAGCCGGTTGATTCCGCACTACGATTTGGCCACGCCCCGCACTCCTATACCCGTTGGTAAGTCCTACTGGTGCAGAAAACACAAACGCATTTCATGCCGATAGATAATTGCATGGAGAAGATTCACGCCTACAGCGAAGACACCGTCCGCCGGATTGCTACCTTCGCAGGTCTCCGGTCCGACCAACCCGCTCTCGTCGTTAACGGGGATTCAAGACGGGTGAACCTTGAAAAAGTTCTCCCATCAGATGTTCAATTCGATGGGATTTTTACGAGTCCTCCTTATGTCGGACAGATCGATTACCACAACCAACATGTTTACGCCTATGAATTGTTCGGGATTCCCCGCCGAGACTCCTCCGAGATAGGACCGAAGAGAGGCGGCAAGTCAAAGCTAGCGCAACAGAGCTATGTCGAAAACATCGCCGCCGTTTTTGGTCATTGCAGCAAGTTCCTCAAGCCAGGTGGTAAGGTATTCATAGTTGCCAACGACCGATTCGGGCTCTACCCAGAGATCATGCAAAGAAGCGGGCTTCGCATCAAGGAGACTATAGTTCGTGCAGTCACGAAGAGGACGGAACAGGGAGACGATTCCTTTTAGGAGTCGATTTTCTACTGCGTGAAGACGGATTAGCTTTGCTGTGTGGGGTTATCATTGGATTTAGATTCGCAGCTCTACGTAGCTAAAGACCTGTGGGATTTCCTCGGTGGACAGGGTGCGTACGAAACGCTGCTGGATTGCTTCGAGGCTGTCGGCGTCAAGCTAAAACCAGAAATCGACGCGCGATTTGAAAAGTTCAAACAAACATAGGATCACCTTCAGAAACACCAGGTGGTAGACCGACGGAGAAAGACATTCCTATGATATAATACTCAGACTATTATGGCGGCGAAGATGAAGGGTGCTCAGATTTTGGTGGAATGCCTCAAGCGCGAAGGCGTGGAGGTGGCCTTTGGCATCCCCGGCGGGGCGAATCTGCCCACTTTTGATGCCCTGTACAATTCCCCGATCAAAGTGATCCTGACGGCCCATGAGCAGGGTGCGGCGCACATGGCGGATGGATATGCCCGAGCTACCGGCAAGGTCGGGGTGTGTCTGGCAACTTCCGGTCCTGGGGCCACTAACCTCGTCACTGGCATTGCGACGGCTTTTATGGATTCGATTCCCGTGGTTGCCATCACCGGACAGGTGCGCACATCCGTCATCGGAAACGATGCCTTTCAAGAAGCCGATACCATCGGAATCACCCGGCCGATTACGAAACACAGCTACCTGGTAAAAGACGTTCGGGACATGGCGCGGGTCGTTCGGGAGGCTTTTTATATTGCCTCCACGGGACGTCCGGGGCCGGTGCTGATCGATCTGCCTGTTGATTCCACCGTAGCTGAGACGGAGTTCATCTATCCCGAGCAGATCAACATCCGTGGCTATCGAATACAAGCCAGCCCGCTGATTGACCGCGCAGCCATTCACCGGGCCGCAGAGGCCATTGCCCAGAGTAAGCAACCGATCATTTATGCAGGGGCAGGGGTGATTCATGGGACTGCTTTCGCCGAGCTGCTGGAGCTGGCGCACAAAACGCACATTCCCGTTACCACCAGCCTTTTGGGGCTTGGGGGATTTCCAGAGACCGATTCCTTGAGTCTCGGGATGTTAGGGATGCACGGGTTTGAGTACACCAACTACGCGGTGGCCCAGTGCGATTTGCTGATCGGGATCGGCGCCCGTTTCGATGATCGGGTGACGGGAAAACCGGATGAGTTCGCCAGGCGTGCGAAGAAAATCCACGTCGATGTGGATCCCTCATCAATCAATAAAACCGTCGTCGTGGACTACCCGATCATCGGGGATGTGAAGCAGGTGCTCCAGGAGCTCAATCGCATCGTGCAGGCTCCCGATACGCGCGCTTGGCTTGCCACCATCCAAAAGATGCGCCAGGAATATCCGCTGCTCTACAGAGAGAAGGAAAAGTTGCTTCCTCAGTTCATCATCCAGGAGATTTCCGAACTAACGAAAGGCAATGCGGTTGTGGCTACAGGCGTCGGCCAGCACCAGATGTGGACCGCTCAATTCTATCAGTTTAACAGGCCGCGTTCGATGATCACCAGCGGCGGTTTGGGGACGATGGGTTTTGGTCTTCCGGCCGCCATCGGAGCGCAGTTTGGCCGTCCCGATGCAGTGGTCTGGGATATCGACGGGGATGGCAGTTTCCAAATGACCACCCAGGAGTTGGCCACTGCGTCCAAACATAAGCTGCCGATTAAAGTGGCGATTATGAATAACCAGCACCATGGCATGGTGCGCCAGTGGCAGGATTTGTTCTACCAGGGTCGGCATGCCCAGAGCGAGATCAATCCGGTGGATTTTGTGAGACTCGCCGAGGCCTACGGCTGTGTGGGTATTCGCGTCGAGAAAAAGGACGACGTTCGTCCTGCCATCGAACGGGCGATGGCCATCACCGATCGGCCCACCGTCATGGATTTCGTGGTGGAGGAGACCGAAGACTGCTGGCCGATGATCGCCCCCGGTAAGCCGCACGATCAAATGTTGGGCACCTATGAGACGCTCAAACAAGCCGGAGGCGTTCCCCAGCATCGTCGCTCGGATCCCGATGAAGAGGCGAAGTTGAGCCTGGGTTGAGTCAAGGACAAACGATACCGATAAGGGGCAAGGGATGGGAGACGGGGGACGTGGGAAAGCGAAGCAACAAATGGGATTTCATTACAAGCGATGAGTGAAAGACATACGATTTCCTGTTTGGTCGAAAACCACTTCGGGGTCCTGGCCCGGGTGTCGGGCCTGATCAGTGCCCGTGCTTTCAACATCGACTCCTTGACCGTGAGTACCACCGAGGATCCAACGATCTCGCGCATGACGATTGTCGTCGATGCCGATGCCATCAAATTGGAGCAGGTTAAGAATCAGCTCAATCGCCTCATCGATGTCATCGAGGTCCAGGAGCTCAAGGAAGGGCAATTCATCGATCGGGAGCTGTTGTTGGCTCGCGTCAGCGTCGATGGCCGCTCCAGAGCCGAGATGGAATCCATCGTGAGAAACTTCGGTGGGAGACTGGCAGAGGCGGATGAGGATTCTGTGGTGATTGAAGCAGCAGGCGATACCCATACGCTCGACCGTCTCGTTGAGCAGTTACGCTCCTACGGAATCACGAAGCTGGTTCGGACCGGTCGTGTGGCCCTCGAAAAACAGTGACCAGTGACTAATACAAAGGAACTAAGTCGTGCAGCCATTCCCCTCACCTGTTTCCTCTCCCCTGGGGGGAGAGGGGTGGGGTGAGGGAGCGTTGGAATGACACAAAACTAATTTCTTGTGTATTAGTGACTGGTGACTAGTGAAAGGCTGAAAAGCGTATGAGCGTTCTATTTTTTTCCTTGGTGTTAACGGGTCACTGATCACTAGTCACTGGTCACTGTTCTGATGATACCCTGGCCGATTGCGCTGCTGAGTCTTTTTTACGGAATGCTGATGGCTGTTTCCGCCACTTCGGTGTGGCAGGTGTTGACCGGCGTGGTTCACAAACCGCTGACTTTCCAGGTGGTTTGGCTCATCCTCTCAGGGGCGGCGATGTTGGGGCTGCCGCTGCGACAGGTCTGGGGTCGGTGGTTTGCCATTCTGAGTGCGTGGCTGGTCACCGTCAGCATTCTCGCCATCGCCGCCTGGCTGATCCTGGCGGGCTCACCCGGCTGGGGGTTAGCGGCAGG
>JAHFGV010000008.1:48302-72112 GCA_023247255.1 Candidatus Omnitrophota bacterium
TCGGCTACGGGATTCAGGGACGCGGCCAAGCGCTGAACTTGCGTGATAGCGGAATCGAGGTAATTGTGGCTCAACGGCCGGGCGGGAAAAACTTTGCGTTGGCTAAACAAGATGACTTTAGCCCGATTGATGTTGCGGAGGCAGCAAAAAGGGCCGATGTGATTATCCTTTTGACTCAGGATACAGCCCAGCAACAACTCTACCAAGCCGCGATTGCCCCCTATCTTAAAGGCGGTAAGGCTCTTGGATTCTCGCACGGGTTTTCGATCCTGTATGGCCTGATTCAACCCCCTAAGGATGTAGACGTAATTATGATCGCCCCCAAAGGGCCGGGAAGCTTACTGCGTTCACAGTTCCTGGAAGGCAAGGGCGTTCCTGCGCTCCTTGCCGTGCATCAGGATGCGACAGGAAAAGCCAAAGCCTTGGCGCTTGCTTGGGCCAGAGGCATTGGCTCCACACGGGCCGGTGTTCTTGAGACGACCTTTAAAGAAGAAACCGAGACCGATAATTTTGGCGAGCAGGCGGTTCTCTGTGGTGGATTATCTGCTTTGGTGAAAGCCGGTTTTGAGACGCTGGTAGAGGCCGGCTATCAGCCGGAGCTTGCTTATTTTGAATGTCTGCATGAGCTTAAGCTTATCACCGACATGATCTATGCGGGTGGCATTCAAGGGATGCGCAAGCGAATCTCTGATACAGCCAAATGGGGAGATGTGAGTCGAGGCCCACGGATCATCGACGACCATGTGAAGGAAGCCATGCGCCAACTCCTGCGCGAGATTCAATCGGGCGCGTTTGCCAAGCAGTGGGTTGAGGAGCATGAAGCGGGTCGGCCTAACTTTACGCGCCTGATGCAGCAGGATGACGAGCATTTGATTGAGCAGGTGGGTCGGAAGCTTCGCGCGATGATGCCGTGGATCGGGGAACAGGGACGCGGGACAGGGGGCGTGGGGCGGGGGAAAACACAAATCGGCAAACAGACAAATACAAAACAAAGGCAAAGCACCAAGACACGAGAGACAAAGAGACGACGGCAGGTGGCGAAGAGCCGATCGTTGTAGAGGGTTACTCGTGCAAGAGGCGCATACATTGCCATACCGGATCGAATACTCACCTGAGGCGGAAGATCACTTACGCAGATTAACCATCCAAGATCAGCGTCTTGTACTTGACACAGTTGATATCCGATTATCCCATCAGCCAACGCACGAAACCAAAAATCGAAAACCCATGCGGCCAAACCCTGTGGCACCCTGGGAACTCCGGATGGGTGAGCTTCGCGTATACTATGACGTGCAGGTAAAGCCAGAGCCTCTCGTACGTATCCTGGCTGTTGGAATCAAACAACGCGACCAAGTACTTATCGGAAAAGAGGTGATCAAGCTATGAGGATCCTTGAGTTAGCGAAGGCAACGGAACCCCTAGCAGAATATGCCAGTCATATGAGTAAAGGGCCTGTCGTGTTGACTACCAAAGGTAAGCCTGTTGCGGCATTGGTGCTGATTAGCAACGCGGACATTGAAACGGTAAGCTTAAGTACTCATCCTAAATTTCTTGCGCTCATCGAAAGATCGCGCTCACGGTATAAAACTGAAGGGGGAATCGCTTCCAGAGAGATGCGTCGACGTTTAGGGCTTAGAGGTTTATCCGATCTGCTCAAGTTACCGCTTAAGCGAGGACGCCTGACGTGAAGGCGACTTGAGTAAATCGGATAAGCCTCAGGGCTTAAGAACGACTCAGAATAACGCTGTGGATTGCAAACAGAGGTGCAGTTTAGAGGTTCTATGACGGGTTTGAAACACACAAACGCGCAAACACCCTAACCGATATCCATGTTTGAAGGCCAGGTGCATGATCCACAAGTGTTCATTGATGCGCTTCGCGAATTCCACGCAGCCGATGAGGAACAGCGGGGTGAGATTGCGAATGCGCTCTCGGATGCCATCATTACCAAGCGGATCGATCTGGCGGCAGTGAGACAGGAACTGTTGGACCGGGGAGAGTCTGAACTGCTCGATGTGCTGGATCGGCTCATCGATTTGATAGAGCCCTACATCAAAGAGGGTGGCGACGGAGAGTAAGGGACAGGGGGCGTGGGGTTTAAAAAACAGGGACACGGGACGGGAGGCGATGGGCCTCTGGGGATACAGGGTTATCCCTCGCCCCACACCCCGTGCCCCGGCATCGTTGGGAGTTTCACAATGGCACGACGGATTGTTATCTTCGATACGACGCTACGCGACGGTGAGCAGTGTCCGGGAGCGAGCCTGAGTCCGACTGAAAAGTTGGAGATTGCGCGGCAGTTGGCTCGTCTGGGCGTCGATGTGATCGAGGGCGGTTTTCCCATCGCCTCAGCCGGCGATGCTAGCGCTGTCAAGATGATCGCCCAAGAGCTCAGAGGCCCGACGATCGCAGCCCTGGCTAGGTCTCTTGCTGCTGACATTGATGCGGCGGCTGCGGCTTTGGTTCCCGCAAAGAAAAAACGGATTCACGTTTTTCTGGCGACCTCTCCGATACACCGCAAGTACAAACTGCGCAAGGCTCAAGCAGAAATCCTGCGCCAATCGGTCTGGGCGGTGCAATATGCCAAGCGTTACACGCAAGACGTGGAATTCTCACCGGAGGATGCCTCTCGTACCGAGCCTGAGTTTCTTTTCCAGGTGATCGAAGCAGTCATCCGGGCCGGGGCAACCACAGTCAACATTCCGGATACCGTTGGTTTCGCGATCCCCGATGAGTTCGGTGCCCTCATCGCGGGCATTGTGAAGCACGTCCCGAACATTGAGCGGGCGAACATCAGTGTTCACTGCCACAACGATCTGGGATTGTCCGTGCCTAACTCCCTGGCGGCGATCAAAAATGGAGCTTCTCAGGTGGAGTGCACGGTCAACGGCATTGGCGAGCGGGCAGGAAATGCATCGTTGGAAGAGATAGTCATGACGCTGAAAGTGCGCCAGGGTTTCTATGGCGTTACCACAGGAATCGACACGCGGCAAATTTACAAGACTTCACGGCTCGTCAGCACCTTGACCGGTCTTGTGGTTCAGCCGAATAAAGCCATCGTCGGAGAAAATGCCTTTCGGCATGAGTCGGGTATCCATCAAGATGGCATTCTGAAATACCGTCGAACCTATGAAATCATACGGCCTGAGGAGATTGGGCTTGGAGCCAGTCAACTGGTGCTTGGCAAACATTCCGGGCGGCATGCCTTCAGCCAACGACTGGCTGCACTGGGATTCCGACCATCCCAACAGGAGTTGGAACGGGCCTTTGCGCGCTTCAAAGATCTGGCGGATAAGAAAAAGGAAGTATTCGATGACGATTTGGTGGCGATCGTTGAGGAGTATCTCCCTTCTGAGCAAGAAACGTACAAATTGGTCTATGTCCATACCACATCCGGCACCGAGACGGTACCCACAGCGACCATTCGACTCTCCAAACAGGGCAAGGTTTTTCAAGACGCCGCCTGTGGGGATGGGCCGGTGGACGCCTGCTACAAGACGATCGACCGGATGAGCGGGTTATCCGCGGAGCTTGTCGATTACACCCTTCGCTCGGTGACCAAAGGCAAGGATGCCCTGGGTGAGGTTTCCGTCCGACTTCGGCATCGCGGTATTCAAGTGGCCGGACGCGGCACATCCACCGACATCATCGAGGCCTCCGCTAAAGCCTACGTCAGCGCCGTCAACAAATTGGTTTCCTCCACCAACCGTCGCTCCTATGTGAAGCGGCGCCAAGCCCTGCATCCATGACTAGGGGGCAAGGGGCGAGTTTTAATTTCGGATTTAGGATTGCGAATGGGGCCTTGGAAAGAAATCAAAAATCCGAAATCCACAATCGGCAATCGAAAATCGAAAATTCCGATGCCCCCTGTTTTGTACCCCCCGCCCCTTCTCGATGACACGTCTGTTCGGGGTGATCGGACATCCCATCAGCCACAGCCTTTCCCCCGTCATGCACACCGCGGCATTTCGCGCTTGGCACTCGGATGCCCTTTATAGTCCGTTTGAAGTGTCCTTACGCGATCTGCGGCCGATGTTGCAGGGTCTCATCCGTGCAGGGGTGGAGGGGCTCAATGTAACCGTTCCTTTGAAAGAAGCCGTCGTGCCTTTGCTGCAAGACTTGGCGCCCTCTGCTCGGATCCTGGGAGCGGTCAACACGATTGTGATTCGTCGTCGGCGGGCCGTTGGGCATAATACTGACGGCTTCGGGTTTCGCATGGCCCTTAAGGAATTGGGATGGAAGCCGCACCGATGCCAAGCGATTGTGCTCGGTGCGGGGGGAGCCGCCCGCGCGGTTGCTTGGGAATTGACGGCTGTTTCCGGAAGTCATCTGACGCTCGTCAACCGGCACCTCAAGCGTGCGCAGAATCTTGCGGTATGGTTGAGGCGCAAGCGGCCCCAGGTCAGCATCAATATCCTGAGTTTGGATCAACTGCAATCGGGGTCTTGTCTAGAAAACGCAGAGCTATTGGTTAACGCAACGACGGTGGGTATGAACGTTTCCGATCCGGTGCTTATTTCCCCTCGGATGCTGCGATCCGGGATGCTGGTTTATGATTTGATCTATCACCACGAAACCCCTCTGATACGGCAGGCTCGCCAACGCCGATGTGTTGCGACCAATGGCCTGTCGATGTTACTATACCAAGCGGTACAATCGCTCAGCCTGTGGCTGCATCGGCCTGTGCCTGTTGAGGCGATGCGTCGGGCTCTTGTAAAAGCGCTGAAGTCAGTGGCCAGTGACTAGGAGCCATTTCAGAAACCCAGTTCCATTGCGGATTGGGAATTGCGGATTGAAAGACGGTATAATCGGCAATCGAAAATTCCAAGGCAGTTTCTTTGAACGTCCTAAGGAGCTCGAAGGAAGATGAGCCTTCAATCAAAGAGCCGATGAAATTGTCGATTGTCGATTGTCGATTGACGATTGTCGATTTTCGATTGAACGGCCGTCTTCCAATCGACAATCGAAAATCCCAAGGCAGTCTCATGATTCCCTGGGAGCGGAAAGACTCCTGTTTGTTCAGGGCTTCGGGCTCATTTGAACTACGCTCTGGGCTTGCGGCTCTGGGCAATTGCCCGCAACCCTCAACCCTCAGCATCTTTCCATTGAGCCACGAACCCAGGACAGGATCCTGAGCCAAGAGGATTTTTTCAGCAGCCTGTGAGTCGAGGATAATGCAAACAAGAAGGAGGCGCTGTCATCGTTGAGTCGCTGGGTTTCAACATTCCCTTGTGGATGAAAGGAATCTTCGGGTTTGCCCTCGGCAGTTGCATCGGAAGTTTCTTGAATGTGTGCATCTATCGAATGCCGAGGGAGCAGTCCCTAGTACGCCCGCGTTCACGCTGTCCCCATTGTCAACACCTTATCCGGTGGTTTGACAATATCCCGCTGGTAAGCTTCACGCTCCTTGGGGCCAAATGCCGTAACTGCCGCCGTTCGATTTCCTGGCGCTATCCTACCGTCGAGTTGTTAACGGGACTGGGTGCCGTGGCGATTTTCCAGCGCTTCCAGCTCTCTGTTGTGGGACTTGTTTATTTTGTCTTTCTCTGTGCTTTGATCGTGGCCAGTTTCATTGACTTGGAATTTCAAATCATCCCTGATGAGATCAGCGTCGGGGGACTGGTGGTGGGTTTGGCGCTGAGTGTGTTGATTCCTACTTTGCACGGGACCCACGATCGAATGGTGGCGCTGGGGCATTCCGTGTTGGGGCTTTTAGTAGGTGGGGGGCTGCTCTACGTCACTGGGCTCATTGGGGATTTTCTCTTTCGCAAGGAGAGCATGGGGGGTGGGGATATCAAACTGCTGGCTATGGCCGGCTCGATCCTTGGTTGGAAGGCGGTGACCGTGACCTTTTTTCTGGCTCCGCTATTTGCGTTGATCCCTGGAGTGTTTGTGTTGCTTTTCAAACGTTCCCATGTGATTCCCTATGGGCCGTTTCTATCGCTGGCGCTGATTGTTTCGCTGTTCTTTGGGAGGGAGATTTTACTTTTTTCGGGTATGGAAGAGACGATTCGACTGTTGTGGGAATATTATCGGTGGCGATGAGGGCCGACGCAGAACTTGAAGGGATTTTTACATGCTTCGATTTCTGACATCGGGTGAATCGCACGGCAGTTGCCTGGTGGCGATTCTTGAAGGGATGCCAGCCGGCCTTTCCATTGATGGCGAGAAGCTTGCCTATGAGATGCGGCGCCGGCAATTGGGTTATGGCCGCGGGCCGCGCATGCAATTGGAATCCGATACGGTGGAAGTGCTCAGCGGCCTGCGGCAGGGCCGGACCTTGGGTAGTCCCATCGCGATTGCCATCAAGAACAAAGACGCCTCGATTGACCGGTTGCCTGTGGTGACGCAGCCCCGTCCAGGTCATGCGGATCTTGTGGGCGCGATCAAGTACGGCCATCGCGATATCCGCAATGTGCTGGAGCGCGCCAGCGCCCGGGAGACGGCTGCGCGGGTCGCGGTTGGGGCTTTGTGCAAGCAACTGCTTTCACCGCTTGGCATCGAGATGGCAAGCCACGTGGTGAGTCTGGGATCGATTCGCGCCAAACCGACTGACGTATCGGTTGCCCGGATTCGTGCCAAGGCAGAGGTGAGCCCGTTACGTTGCCTCGATCCCCAAGCGACGAAACGGATGATGCGCGCCATCGATGCTTGCGTCAAGGCCGGGGATACCTTGGGGGGCGTTTTTGAAGTGGTCGTCGAGGGAGTGCCCGCGGGGCTGGGCAGCTATGTCCACTATGATCGACGGATGGATGCCTTGCTCTCAGGCGCGGTTCTTTCTATCCATGCCGTGAAGGCAGTGGAAGTCGGGGATGGGATACTGGCGGCCTCCTTGCTAGGCTCTAAGGTTCAAGATGAGATTTTCTATTCGCCAAACAAGGGATTTCACCGATCCTCGAACCGCGCCGGGGGATTTGAAGGAGGCATGACCACCGGACAGCCCATTGTGGTGCGGGGTTTTCTGAAACCGCTTTCGACCTTGCGTCAGCCATTGCGATCGGTTGAGATTAACACCAAACACTCGGTGGTGGCTACCGTCGAGCGATCAGACGTTACAACCGTTCCCGCCGCCGGTGTGGTGGCCGAGGCCATGGTTGCTTTCGAGTTGGCTCGGTCGATTCTTGAAAAGTTTGGGGCAGACAGCCTCCGGGAGCTGCGACGGAATTATCAGGGGTATCTCCGTCAGGTGGATCAGTTTTAATGAGTATCATCCTCACGGGTTTTATGGGAACGGGAAAAAGCGCCGTGGGCCGTCAGCTTGCCAAGCGCTTGGGATGGCAATTTGTCGACGTGGATCAGCTCATTGAGACGAGCGCAAAGATGCCAATCACCGGGATTTTTGAGCAGCGGGGTGAAGCGGTGTTTCGCCGTCTGGAGCGCCGACACATCAACCGGCTGCGGCACGGTATCCAGCAGGTGATTGCGACGGGAGGTGGGGCTTTTGTCGATCCGCAGAATCGGCGATGGCTACGGGCAACCGGCCTTGTGATTTGCCTGACGGCGAAACCCCGAATCATTGTGAATCGTATCCGGCATCGATTGTCCTCGCGGCCTCTGTTGAGTGGAAGCCCCGGCTCCAATGTGGTCTCGCGGATTCGAGCCCTCATGATTCAGCGGGTTTCGGCCTATTCCCAGGCGGATGTGACGATTGACACCAGCCATCTATCCGTCGAGGAGGTCGTGGATCATCTTTGGAAACAACTCAGTCCTGTTTTGTGTAAAAGTTGGCAATACTTTCTTCGACATGCCGGGGAGCTCTCCAAACGCTACGGCGGACGGTATGTCGTGGTGGTGGAGAATCGTGTGGTGGCCTCGGGTGAGACTCAGCTTGAGGCCTATCAGAATGCTTCACCTTCTTTGAGTAACGAGCGTGAAGCCGGAATCTACTATATCCCCTTGCCTGAAGAGTCCGTCACAGCCCTGTTTGCCATTTCATGAATCGTCGGGTTCGTTTGGCGGTTTCTGGATTACGTCGCTTCGAGTTTCCTTATCTCAAAGATGCGCAAGGACGTTTCGCCCCCCTGATTTACTTGCAGGTTTGGACCGGCAATCGTTGGCTCTACCTTCAGGCCTATGTCGACTCCGGGGCGTCTTGGAGTGTGTTCCATGCGGATGTGGCCCAGTTGCTGGGGATCCGGCTGACACAGGCCAAGAAACGCTACGTTGCCTTGGGAAACGGCAGCGTCATCCCGGTTCATTTGTGCCGGATTCGCGTGCGTTTCGCGGGTTTGGAGTTGATGGTTCCAGCCGGATTCTCCGACGCCCTCGGGGTTGGTTTTAATCTCTTGGGCCGTGCCGGGTTCTTCGATCATTTCCTGATGTGTTTCAATGACCGCGCCCGTATCCTCACAGCGACCCGTCTGACTGCCTCTCGTTGATTCTTGATTACGCCTCATTTTATCTGCAAGATAGAAACCCACTATCCAGGATTCTCCACCCACGCAGCGACCGCTTCGAATGTCCGTCGAGACGCACCCCGAGAGCGCTCCACTAATTCTTGAGCGTTGCGACCCATCATCGCCATTGTGGCGGGATGGGACAAAAGCTCTTGGATGGCGGATACTAACTCATCGCTGTCTGAGAGCTGTCGCGCTGCCTGGTGATGCAAAAGTTGTTGGGCAATCTCGGAAAAGTTGTGCATGAAAGGGCCAAACAGAATAGGCTTGCCCAGGCCGGCCGCTTCCAGAGGATTCTGGCCGCCATGGGCGATGAGGCTTCCCCCAATGAAGGTCAAAGTGGCCAGTCCGTAGTAGGTCGGTAGTTCTCCCATCGTATCCACCAGGGCCACGTCCCATGGCTTGTTTTGCATCTGCGATACGCGCATGAGCTGAAATCTTTCCCGGTGGATGAGCGTTTGGATTTCCGATAAGCGTTCCAGATGTCTGGGGGCGATAATCAATCGAGCGTTTGGATAGTTGGCTTGTACGGCTCGAAACGCCTGCAAGAGGAATTTTTCTTCTCGCCGGTGGGTGCTGCCCGCAACGATAACGGTATCTGTGTCCGTTACCCTTAAGTGTTGCCGTAGGGTTTGGATTCGCTCAGGCGCCGGGCGACTCCCCAAGCTTGCGTCCCATTTCAGGCTTCCTGAAACATGGATGTTGTCTCTAGGGCCGGCGATTTCTCGAAGACGATCGGCGTCGATGGGGCTCTGCATGAGAAAGAGATTCACGTTATCGAACAACCCCTGCATCCAACGTTTGAGGATGCGATAACGGTGGAATGTGCGCGGGGATATTCTTCCGTTGATGAGAACGATAGGAAGTTCCCGTGCGTGGACCTGGCGGATGACACCCGGCCACAACTCGGATTCCATCAGCAAGAGGATTCGTGGACGGATCGTTTCCAGGCTTCGACGGATACAACCCTGTAGATCCAAAGGAAAATAGATCGGAATCACGCCGTCCATAGCCTGTCTGGATGCGACGGCAAACCCCGTGGGTGTAATGGTGGACAGGACCAGGGGATGTTGCGGGTAGGCTTCAGTGAGCAATCGAATCAAAGGCAGGGCGGCCAGGACTTCTCCCACACTGACCGCATGCACCCAGATGCTTTGACGTCCAACCAGACGCTGGCGAATCTGAGGGCTATAGTTGCCTAAGCGCATGCTCCAGCCAGGGTGGGGCAGGCGCCTGCGCCAGATAGTCTTAGGCAGATAGACCAACAGTCCAAGTAGGTACAAACTTTCGTAAAGAAACCACATGCGTCCTTGTTGGAGGGCATACTCACAAGGACAGCAGATTACAGTATCTGCCGGCGGGGATCAAGCGGCTTGCGTCTGTCGAGTCTCGCGCAATCCCATAATGGGGATTGTGTCATGTTCTAAGTATCCTGAGTTCAAGTTTCTAGCGCAACTCCTTTCTCCTGGGTCAGACCAGGATACAGGTGTTGCGCTAGAAACTTGAACTCAGGAATCTTTATAAGACGAAGGTTCAGAGGGTTGCGGAAAAACACACCTTTGCTCAAAGCTTATGATACGGGGAACGGGGCAAGTTTTTAATTTCGGATTTGGAATTGCGAATCGTGAATTGGAAAGAAATCGAAAATCCGGAATCCACAATCGAAGATCGACAATTCCAATGCCCCACGTCTCCCACCCCCTGCCCCATACTAACGCCTAGCAGAATGCTGAAAAACCATCAATGGGCTCTAGGCTCAAGGCTGGAGGCTCCAGGGAACGATTCGGTCATCGTCGAGAAGCCTGTCCTTCCCTCGAGCCTTGAGCCAGAGCCTTGAGAGCTGCGGGGTTTTTTCCTCAGCCTGCTAGAGCTAACTGAAGGGTTTTCAGCATCCTGTTATAGGGTGGGATGGGTTCTATGCTCGAGGGTGGGTTTGATCGTAGATCTTCTTGAGCCGCTGGGCCGTGACGTGGGTATAGATCTGGGTTGTTGAAAGGCTGGCATGTCCCAGCAATTCCTGAACGCTGCGCAGATCCGCGCCGTGCTCTAACAGATGGGTGGCAAAGGTATGCCGCAGGCTGTGGGGATGGATTGTCGCAGGCAGATGAATCTGTCGGGCATAGCGGATGAGGAACCGTTGGATTTGACGAGCGGTAAGTCGGCATCCTTTCTGACTCACGAACAACGCACGCGGCATGCGCAGTTTCTGCTCAGCGGGCCGCCGGGTGAGGTATCGTTGAACGGCTTTCAGGGCGGCTTGCCCAATCGGACACAGGCGTTCTTTTTTCCCCTTGCCGCGGACGATGGCCGTTCCTGAAATCGAATCCAGGTCTTCACGATTCAGATCGACGAGTTCACTCAGCCGCATCCCCGTGGAATAAAGGGTTTCAAGGATGGCACGGTCACGCAGCCCACGCCAGGTAGTAGTGGGTGGGGTTTGAAGCAGTTGAATGATTTGGTGTTCGTCAAGAAAAGAGGGCAGCCGACGCTGTAATCGCGGCGTGGGAACAGAAACAGCCGGGTTCTGGTCTAGCGTTCCTTCGCGACATAAGAAGCGGAAGAAACTGCGAAGACAGGAGAGCTTGCGCGCGATACTGCGGGGCGAAACCTGCGACTGACTGAGGTGAGCGACGAAACGTCGGATGTCCATCGCTGTGATATTCCGAAGATCGATCTGTCCTAGAAACCGGAAAAACTCTTCTAAATCCCGCTGATAGTTAATGCAGGTGTGAACCGATGCATTGCGCTCTATGCTGAGGTATTGCTGGAACTGTTTCATGGCCAAAGGCCGAGGCCCGACGGCGGGGAGGAACCCCACAGGATGAGCCCGCCCACCCATCGACGGGTGCACTGCTGTGTCGCCCCCCCAAGCTTTGCTTTGCCCCGTGGAATGCAAAGATTCCCGGGACATAAATCCCCCCGAGCGCTTCGCGATTTCTGGGGGCATCGCTGAGCTTGGGGGTGCAATGGCGGGTTCGGAAACTGACGGCTGCTTTCGAATGGTGGGGTCCTCCGAGAGAATTATCCTTGCGCGGGTGCTACCCCAGGATTTTCTGGATCTTTTTGCGGATGCGATGGGTCTGAGCCTTCGGTTTTTGGGAGCCGATGCGTGGTGTATCGGCAGTTCGGATAGTTGGAGCAGCCGTAGAAAGTCCGACCCTTGGCGCGTCGCTCGACCAACTCGCCGTTGCAGCCTTCCTGAGCGCAGGCGACACCGCTCGGAATGGGTTTTGCATTCTTGCAGTTCGGATAGTCGGAGCAGCTCAGAAACTGGCCGAAACGCCCCCACTTGATGACCATCGGCTTGCCGCATTTATCGCAACGGTGTTCGGTGGGAATGACTTCTCGTTTGACCTCCCGCATCTGTTCTTGAGCGATACTCACACGCTGGGAGAACGGCGTGTAGAAATGCCTGACGAC
This sequence comes from Candidatus Omnitrophota bacterium, assembly GCA_023247255.1. Taxonomy (GTDB): domain Bacteria; phylum Omnitrophota; class Gorgyraeia; order Aquiviventales; family Aquiviventaceae; genus JAHFGV01. Next base: position 60,119 of record JAHFGV010000008.1, read on the forward strand.
CGATACCCACTCTTGGCTGCCTTCTTCAACTTGATCCAACTCTTCTTCCATCTGGGCGGTGAACTTCACGTCCATCACTTCTGGAAAGTGCTCAACGAGCATATCCGAGACCATGCGTCCCAACTCAGTCGGGAACAGGCTTCCCCCCGTCCGACTGACGTAGTTCCTGGAAACGATGGTTTGAATGATGGGAGCGTAAGTGCTTGGCCGGCCGATTCCCTGTTCTTCCAAGGTCTTGACGATAGAGGCATCTGTGTAGCGACGAGGAGGTTTGGTGAAGTGCTCACTCGGACTGACATTCAGCAACGTGAGCGGCTCTCCGACAGACAGAACAGGCAAGGTTTTTTCCTCTTGTTGTTGGTCTTGTTGCTGCGGTTGCTGTTCGTTTTCACTCGTTTCCTGATAGACCGTCTTCCATCCGGCGAAAATGTTGGTGCGTCCCACAGCCTTCAGGCGATAACGTCCTGCAGCGATGCGCACGGAAACCACGCGATCCCGGGCATCGGCCATCTGGCTGGCAAGGGTGCGTTGCCAGATCAGCTGATAGAGGGCGAATTGCTCTTCATTCAAGTAAGCCTTGAGGGATTCCGGGCTACGGGAAAGGCTGCTCGGTCGAATGGCCTCGTGTGCTTCCTGGGCGCCTTTCTTGGATTTGTAAAGGCGGGTTTTCTCCGAGAGAAAATCGGTTCCATGCTCGTCCTGAAGAAAATGGCGCAGGGCTTTCATGGCTTCATCAGCGATGCGCACGGAGTCCGTGCGCATGTAGGTGATGAGCCCGACCGGATTGCCTTTGCCTAACTCCAAGCCTTCGTACAACTGCTGGGCGATACGCATGGTCCGCGCGGAAGAATATCCCAGCTTGTGGAAGGCCTCCTGCTGCAGGGTGCTTGTGGTAAAAGGGGGTTTGGGAAGGTGGCGCTGCTCTTTATCTTCGATATCTTCGACGACATAAGATTGTTTGCGAAGCTCATCGATGAGTTTCTCGGCTTCTTGCTGCGTGGGGATCTGCGGTTTTTCTTCTCCGATGCGCTCCAACTGAGCCGTGAAACTCGCTCCACCGCTGGCTTTCTGGAGAGCGGCTTCGATCGTCCAATATTCCTGGGAGACGAAAGCTTCAATTTCTTTTTCGCGATCCACGATCAGCCTCAGGGCCACCGATTGTACGCGACCCGCCGAAAGTCCCCGTCCGATTTTCTTCCAGAGCAGCGGAGAAAGGGAGTAGCCGACCAACCGATCTAGAATCCGTCGTGCCTGTTGAGCATTGACCTTTTTCACATCGATTGTGCCCGGATGTTTGAGCGCGGCTTTGACAGCGGATTCGGTGATCTCATGAAAGGTGATGCGGTACAGCTTCCGGGTTTGAGGGCTTTTCTGAGCGGCGCCGTTTGAGGCTTTCTTTGAATTCGACTTCGGTGTCTTCGGCTTTTTTTCAGCCTGGCGCTTTTTTTTCTGAGCCTGGGATTTTTCGTCCTCGTTAAGAAGCTGCGCTAAGTGCCAGCTGATGGCTTCTCCTTCACGGTCAGGATCCGGTGCCAGATAAACCGCTTGTCGATTTCTAGCGTTTTCTCGGAGTTCTTTCGCGAACTTGCGGCGTTTTTGGATGACGATGTAATGAGGCTCGAAGTCATGCTCCAGGTCTACCCCGAGGCGGCTGTGTGGCAGGTCTCTGAGATGGCCCATGGAGGAGGTCACGTCATAAGAGGGGCCGAGGATTTTGTGAATCGTCTTGGCCTTTGCCGGTGATTCAACGATGATGAGGTTTTTAGCAGTCATGGTTCACTACCCCAGAGGGAGCTACAGCAAACAGGATCTGTTTGTTGTGTGCTCATATTCCCCCTCCCACAAAATGAACAATCTCCACTTGATCGCCCGGGTGCAAGATCGTCGTCGCATGCTCGTGACGTTTGAGGATCCGAAGATTCACTTCCACGACGACCCGCTCCGGGAGGATCTGTAGATCTTCTAACAACCCAGACACCGTGGCCGTAGTCGGCACACAGCGTGAGACTCCATTGACCAGGATAGAGATCAGCGAGTCGTTGGACTGGGCGTTTTCCATCGGAGGAATCGTTTTCCCGGAAGCTGCTGGATGAGTCGTTTCATCTGCAGATCAAGCAGCACCGGGCTGAGCTGTGGCATCTGAAGCCCGCTGGATAAGGCTAGGGTATCGATATCGATGGGCTCAAGTGTGTTCAGACAGGCAAGCAGTTGTTGTTCTTGGTTTGAAAGATCTTCCGCCCGGCACATTTCTGAAGCTATAAGTTGAGGACCCTGGGCTGTGGGTTTATTTGAACTACGCTCTGGGCTTGCGGCTCTGGGCTCTGGGCAATTGCCCGCAACCCTCAACCCTGAACCCTCAGCGTCTTTCCATTGAGCCCCGATCCCTGAGCCAAGAACGGTTTTAGGAGAGACTGTAGTCAGGCGGAGTTCTTCCAAAATATCCTCGATGGAGCTGACCAACCGCGCACCCTGTTTCAGCAAAGCATGGGTTCCCTGTGAGGTGATGGCTGTAATGGGACCCGGTACTGCAAAAACCTCACGGCCCTGCTCCAGGGCGCAGTCAGCGGTGATCAAGGCTCCACTGCGCGATCGGGCTTCCACGACCACCACCCCCAAGGCGAGGCCACTGATGATTCGGTTGCGTCGGGGAAAATGGTGGGGTATAGGAGAGCTGTCCATGGGGTATTCGGAGATCAACGCTCCCTGTTCGGTGATTTGATGCGCGAGCGCTTCATGTTCAGGAGGATAAATATGATTCAAGCCGCTGCCCAGTACAGCGACGGTACGTCCAGAGGCCTTTAAGGCTCCCCGATGGGCGCAAGCATCGATGCCTCGGGCAAGGCCGGAAATGACCGTGATTCCACGCAGCGCCAAGTCGTAGCTCAGCTGCTGGGCAGCCTGCTGGCCGTAAGGCGAGGCCTGACGGGAACCGACAATGGCCACCGCCACTTCGTCAGGAGCCAGCGCGCCGCGGACATACAACACAAGCGGAGGATCCGGAATCGTGCGCAGGGCAGGAGGATAACTATCGTCTTGCCATGTAATGAGGGTGACTCCCTGACGTTGGGCACATGCCAGTTCCTGAGCCAAGGCCTGCGAGTCACGACAGGTAGAGAAGATACGTTCGGCAAGTTGCGTATTCAGCCCCAGATCCTGCAGCTGTTTCGTTGTGGCTTGACACAAACGTTCGATGTCTCCACCGAGTGCATTCAAAAGTTGATGCATCCGGGTTGAGCCCATCCCGGGCACGCGATTCAATTGGATGTAGTATTCCCGCTTGAGTGGCATGTTCCTTTTCTATCTATTCCATATAACCCATATAACCCATATAAACGCATCATCCACGCAGAATCCTGGAGTGATGCGTCGGACTCTAGCTTACCACAAGGCTAAGGATTCAAACAAGCCGCTTTGACACAAGCCTCGTTTCCGACGTACAATAGAGCCCTAGACGATGCTGAAAAGCCCATTTCGACTCTAGGCGTTAGTATGGGGAAGGGGGCGGGGACGTGGGGCATTTGGAATTGTCGATTTTCGATTGTGGATTTCGGATTTTTGATTTCTTTCCAATCCACAATTCGCAATTCCAAATCCAAAATTAAAAACTTGCCCCGTTCCCCGTGTCATGAGCTTTGAGCAAAGGTGTGTTTTTCCGCAATCTGCTAGAAATCATTTCAACCCCGCCATTGCGCCACGGCCAAGGCCGTGGGGAATCCATATGCTTTGCTCCTATGCAACAGTCCCTCCATGACGCCTGGTGGCGTCTAGCCACGCAGCGCCATCCACGGTCCGTCTTCGATTTCCTGGTTACCGCCGGTCTGAGTACGGCAGCGTGTGTGTATCGTGCTGGCTTGGCGATGCGCAACGCTGCCTATGACCGACAGGGGTTCGATCCGCTGCGGTTGGGCTGCCCGGTCATTAGCGTGGGAAACCTGACGGTTGGAGGCACAGGAAAAACCGCTTTCGTGGAGCTTCTGACGCGCAAGCTCGTTGCCCAGGGACGTCGAGTAATCATCCTTTCGCGCGGATACGGCGGTCGATCCCAGGATTATTGGCTCAAATGTGAACAGGGACGTCTGTGGGTCGATGGAAAAGAAGCTATGCGCGGGGAGTCTCTGGCGGACGAGCCTCAGCTTCTAGCGCGGCATCTGGAAGGGGTCCCCGTGGTTGTCGGATCCCGGCGTTCGCGGACGGGGCAATGGGCCACTCATCGACTGGGTGCCGACGTGCTTATCCTCGATGACGGATTCCAGCATCGAAGCCTGCATCGTGATTGTGACGTCGTTCTGGTGAATGCCCGTATGCCTTTGGAGGGCTGGCCTCTGTTACCGCGTGGGCCCATGCGGGAGCCGCTCCATGCCTTGAAGCGGGCGCAGGTCGTGATCCTCACCAAAGCAGACGAGGTTTTCGAGAAGGCTGAGGTGCTGCGTGAGCAATGGTGCCGGTACAATCCCAGGGCTATTTGGATCAGTGCGGCGCACGAACCGATGGGGCTGTTTGAGGCTTTTACAGGAATGCATCATTCCTTGGAACGACTTGCAGACCGGCGCGTAGGATTGCTTTCGTCCATCGGAGATCCGCAAGGGTTTGAGGCGACGGTGTGCAAACTCCAGGCGGTCATTTCCTGGCATCGTGCATTTTCTGATCATCATCGGTATCAGGCTGAGGATTGGGCAGTGGTTATCGCTCAAGGACAGAAACAGCCTGTGGAGGTTCTTCTGACGACGGAGAAAGACTGGGTCCGCCTGCAACCCGTCGTGCAGGTTCCGGTTCCTTTTCCTCTTTGGATCCTGAGGGTACAGATGAAAATCTTAAGCGGAGAACAAGCCTTGGATGATCGACTCGCTTGCTTGTGTGCTCGTTAAAGGACTCAGCGCGTTCTTCTGCTGCTTACCGGCCTGGGTTGCGGTGAGAATTGGTGAATGGCTGGGGCTGATCGCTGGGTGCCTGGAGTCTAAGCGCCGACACATCGGACAGAGGAATCTGCGCGCCGCTTTTGACGGACAGTTTTCAGATGCCAAGACGCGGGATGTCATCCGCCGCTGCTTTGCCCAACTCGGAGCCGGGTTCGTTGAGCTGTTGCGTCTTGGGGTCATGGATAAGGATTACGTTGACAAGTACATTACGATTGAAGGATATTCCCACCTTGAAGCGGCAGTCGCCTCCAAGCGTCCGGTCATTCTCCTGACGGGTCATTATGGAAATTGGGAGCTGGCCTCTATCGTGGCAGCCCTGATCGGACATCCCATCGTGGTTTTGGCTCGTCTGCAACGGCACTTGCCCAAGCTTTATTCGCTGCTGGTTTCCTATCGGCAGTCCAAAGGATGTCGGGTCGTTCATAAAGGGGGTGCGATGCGACGGCTGATTGCTGCGCTTGATCAAGGAGGGCTTGTGGGTATTGCAGCAGATCAAGCCAGTCGCCAAGGGATCTTCGTTGATTTTTTCGGCCGCCAAGCTCTGTTTAACACGGGGCCGTTTGAGTTGGCTTATAGCAGGCAGGCGTGGGTGATACCGGTTTTCATTCATCGCGTCCGTGGGCCTTTTCATCGCATTGTGTTGGAGTCGGCGTTTACGTTGTCGAAAGATCACGCCAAACCCGATGCCATTCAAGAGGGGCTCAACCGATTTGCGGATCTTTTGGCCCGCCATATCCGTGAGGATCCCAGTCAGTGGCTGTGGATGCACAAACGCTGGAAGCATACCCCCGACCGTCGCGTGTTGATCTTAAGCGACGGCAAGCCTGGCCACGTGAAACAGTCGCTGGCTGTCTTTGAAGCCATGCGAGAGCACCAGCCACACATCAGCCACCACGTGGTTGAGATTCGGTACCGCAATCGATGGTGTCGGACCCTGGCGCTGTTGTGGGCCTTAGCCTTGGGCCGCTGGACGCGGGTGTGTTTGCGGCTGACGCTTACCGATTCCAGTGCCCAGGCGCTTCTGAGTCGCTATGCCGATTTTATTATCGGCTGCGGTTCCTCCACCGTCGCTGCCAATAGCTTGTGGGCGTCGGAGAATGGCGCGCAGTCTATTGTCATCATGAACCCGGCACCCTTTGCGCCCCATCGGTTCAGCCTGGTGATCGCTCCCCAACACGATGAGCTCCCCAAACGTTCGAATGTGGTGGTAGTGCCTGGCGCTTTGAATGGGATCCGTGAGGAACAGCTCAAGCAGGCAAGGCAGCGTCTGCTCAGTCATCCACGATTCCGCAGCGAGAGCGATGGGATCAGTCACCATCCAGTGATAGCACTCTTCATTGGTGGGGATACGCCTGTCTGTGTCGTGGATGTGCCGTTTGTGGAGGCTCTAGTCGCGCAGGTCCGCACCGCAAGTGTGTGGCAGGCAGGCAGGTATCTGGTGACGAGTTCCCGTCGCACCCAGCCGGCTGTCGAGCAAGCGCTCGGCGCTGGAGTGGAAAAAGATAACCGCTGTAGTCTTTTGATCCTGGCCAGCCGGGATCTTCTGGACGGTACGATGGAAGGAATGCTCGGGCTTGCCGATATTACAGTTGTGACCGGTGAAAGCATCTCGATGGTTTCCGAAGCCTGTTCCAGTGGCAAGCCTGTGATTGTGGTGGAGCCGCCGTTACGTCATCCGCATCGCCAGGGCGCAACCAAGCAACACCGGTTCGTGACGGATCTGGCCAAGCAGGGATATATCCATTTGCATCCTGTCGATGAATTAGCGCATGCGATTCGCCGGCTCCTCGAAACGCGTCCTTCGGTCAAGCGATTGGATAGTCTAGGGCCTGTTCGTGAAGCCCTCACTCGATTGCTGAAAACCTGACGATTGTGTCATGTTCCAAGAGAAGTAATGAGGATTGTGTCATGTTTCATGAGTCATGAGTCATGAAAAACTGTGTCATGTTTCATGGTTTATGTGTCATGAAAAAGCAGAAAATAAACAGGCATCTCAAGCATAGCCAAAGGGGCTCTTTTGCTTTCCATGACTCATGACACATGAAACATGACACAGACGTAAGTACTGGAGCTTAGGATCATGATTTACTTTCTTCTTGGTCCTGGGCCACTTGGCCACTAACCGCGATGCATTTTGAACAATCCTAGATCTAAGATGCACGTCCTTCAATTACTTCCTGAGTTGACGGTCGGTGGAGTGGAGCGTGGGGTCCTTGATCTTTCCCGAGGACTCCTGGCGCGCGGGCATCGGGTCAGCGTCGTGTCTTGCGGTGGGCCTTTGGTGGAGCGCCTCACGCAACTGGGCGTCATGCACTATCATCTACCCGTCCATCAGAAATCGCTTCTGGCGATAGGATCCTGTGTGCCTGCCATTGCCCAGATGATTCAAACGACGGGCGTGGATGTGGTGCATGCCCGATCCCGCGTTCCGGCTTGGAGTGGTTTTTTCGCATCGCGCATCGCCCAGAAGCCCTTTGTCACGACGGCTCACGGATTCTATCGCCCGAATCTCGGATCCCGTGTGATGACTTGGGGAAGATCTGTCATTGTTCCTTCGCAGGCCCTGGCCGATTACTTGGTGGAACACTTTCATCTGCCCCCCAGCCGGCTGCGGATCATTCCCCGTGGAGTGGATTTGAAGGAGTTTCTTTTCCAGCCTCCGAGCCAAGACCCTCAGCGGATCTGGCGTATCGGACTGTTTGGCAGGCTCAGTCCGATCAAAGGCCACGCCGTGGCGATAGAGGCCTGCGCGCAGTTACGACGCGAAGGGATTCTCCTTGAGCTTGTCTTTGCAGGACCTTCCAAGGATTTGCCCCAGAATCATTCCCTGCGGCAGCTCATTCATCGATTGAAGATGCAGGATGCCGTGACGTGGCTAGGGCTGCGTCAGGATATACAATCGCTGATTGCCTCGGTGGATCTGGTGATCGTTCCCTCGATCTATCCCGAATCTTTTGGGCGTGGGGTCATTGAAGCCCAGGCGGTGGGCCGGCCAGTCGTTGCCTCGCGCATGGGGGCGCTCTGCGAGTTGATCGACGACGGACAGACAGGCCTGTTGGTTCCGCCGGGCAATGGCCAGGCGCTTGCCCAGGCGATCCGACGACTGATTACCGACTCGCAGTTGCGCGCGCGTTGCATTCAGGCTGCCCGGGTGCGTGTCGAGCGTGATTGGGCTGTGGAGCGCATGGTGGAACGAACGTTGGATGTGTACGAGGAATGTTTGACGCGCCCCCGCATCGTGGTTTGGAAACTCAGCGCCCTAGGGGATGTGATCCTTGCCACAGCAAGCCTGCGTGCGATTCGTCGGCAATTTCCTCAGGCAAGGGTTGCTTTGGTGGTGGGACGATCCGCCTATGAAGTCGTCGCCCGTTGCCCCTACCTCGACGATTTCATCATCTACGATTCCACGAGCAGCCGTCACAGGCTGAGGGAATTTTTCAAGTTGCTCCAACGTCTTCGACGACAGGCTTATGATTTGTCGATTGATTTGCAGAACAGCCGGATGACCCATGGCCTGGCTTGGTTGGCGGGAATTCCGGTGCGCGTGGGTTATACCCGCAAAGGCGGCTGGATGCTTAACCGCCGGGTGCGTCTGCCGAAAGTCGTCCTGACCCCGGTGGCACACCAGCACCATCTGTTGCGTCAGGCCGGGATCGCTCCTGATGGGGAAGCGTTGGAATTGTGGCCATCAGGGCCTGAAGAGGCCAGGGCGCAACGACTGCTGCCCGGTAGCCAGAGCATTGAATTCGGACACTCTCCCTTGATCGGGCTGCATCCCGGAGGCAGCCTCCGATGGAAGACTAAGCGATGGGATCTGATGCGTTGGGCTTCTCTGTGTGATGCCTTGGCTAAGCGGCAATGCCATGTTTTGGTCACAGGCGGACCGGACGAAGTCGACTTGGGAGAAGCCTTGATACACAAGACAAACGCGCCTGTTCGAAACGTCATTGGACAGACGAGCCTGATGGAATTGGCATGCCTCATCAAACGCTGCGATGTATTCGTTGCTCATGATTCTTCCACCCTGCACTTGGCAGCGGCTATGGGAACACCCACGGTCGCCTTGTTTGGTCCCACCGATCCCCGTCGACATCTGCCTCCACTTTTTCGTGGTACGGTCCTGAAGAAAGACGTATTCTGCAGCCCTTGTTACTCGCCCAGATGCCGCACGGTCACCCACGCCTGCATGAAGCGGATCAGCGTCGATGAAGTGCTCGATGCCATCGAGGCGCTCGTGGGCTCGTCCCGAGCCGTGAATCCGCAATCCGCAATTCCCAATCCGCAATTACGGATGCCAGTAAAATGAGGATCCTTCATCTGACCTCGCATCTCAACGTGGGCGGAGTCAGTGGCCACATCCTCTGCCTCACCGAGGCTTTGAGCAGACGCCGCCATGAAGGGATCATCGCCTCGGCAGGGGGAGAGCTTGAGGAACGTGTGAGAAGAGCCGGCATTCGTCACTGGGATGTTCCGTTACACACCAGTGTCGAGTTTAGCCCTGCCGTGTTCGGGTCTGCTTTGCGGTTGGCGCAATTTCTTCAGCGAGAGCCCGTGGATGTGATCCATGCCCATACGCGAGTGGGACAAGTGGTGGCGGCATTGCTATCGTGCTTTTTTCAGATTCCTTACGTCGCTACCTGGCATGGGTTCTTTCGCCCGAATCTAGGACGGTGGCTATGGCCCTGTACCGGAGATCGGACCATTGCTATCAGCGAGCCGGTTCGCCAGCATCTGCTTGGTGACTTTCATGTGCCGGGTGAGCGGATTCGTCTCATCCCCCACGGGATCGATGTGGAACATTTTGCATCCTTGGCTGATCCCAACGCTCAGCAACGCTTGCGTCAACAACTCAGCCTGTCCGTGGATGATCCTGTGGTAGGAACGATGAGTCGTCTGGTCGCTTCCAAAGGGGTGGATGTGCTCATCCGGAGTTTTGTCCCTGTCCGCTTAGCCATTCCCAAGGCTTGTCTTTTAATCGTGGGAGACGGTAAGGATCGAGCGAGGCTTGAACGTCTCACTCAGGATCTCGGCGTGGGACCAGCCGTGCGTTTCGCCGGAACGCTGCCTGAAAGTGCAAGCGTGCTTTCCCTGATGGATGTTTTCGTTTTTCTTCCCGCCGTTTGGGAGGGCTTCGGACTTTCTCTGCTTGAGGCGATGGCATCCCAGCGTCCGATTGTAGCGGTGCGTCGAGGCGGTGGGGCACAGTGGGTGTTAGAGGATGCAGGCGTCGGACTGCTGGTGGAACCGAATGATCAACAGGGTCTTGCGGGAGCGATCGTTCAGTTGTTACAGGACCGACAGGCAGCTACCCGATATGCTCGGCATGCGTATGAAGTCGTCAAGAAGCGTTACAGCCTCACTCGTATGGTGGATGCCGTAGAGGCCGTCTATGATGAACTGGTGAGTGAAAAAGGTTCAAGCTGACAGGCGCGAGGTGTGAGTTTATCACCTCTTAGCGTGCACCGATCACCGGACACCAAGCATCTGATTTCTATGCGACGGATATTAGTGGTGCTGCCCAACTGGTACGGAGAGACGCTTTTTGCCACCCCCTTTTTACGGGCGATTCGGCTCCAATATCCGGATGCGTACTTGGCCACCTTGGGCTGGCCTCAGTGCCGTGAGATTTTATTGAACAATCCTCGCGTGAGCGCGTTGATCGACTACGATGAGCGGACCACGCATAAGGATCTATGGTCGAAATGGAGGCTGATTGCGCAGTTGAGGTCCTTCCGGTTTGATACCGCGTTTGTCCTGCGCAAGAGTCTATCACGCACCCTGTTGCTTGCCGCGGCCCAGATTCCCATGCGTGTGGGATTTGCCAATTCCAAGAGCGGTTGGTTGCTGACTCACAAAGCGCCTGTCTGTTCGGGCCCGATCCATAAGGCGGCCTCCTATTTTTCACTGCTTGAAGTGGCGGGCCTAACACTCCTTAAGGGTCCTTACGAATACTGGATCGAGCAAGAGGAGCGCTGTTTCGTCGGAGGGTGGTTGCGCCAGCAAGGGCTTCTCGACGGACATAGGCTCGTCGTCCTGCATCCCGCGGCGAATTGGGCGCACAAGCGTTGGCCCCCGGAACGTTTTGCGCAACTGGCGGATCATTTGGCGCAGACGCGCCAGGTTTGTATCGCCATCACCGGTGGAGCTGACGATCGGCCGTTAGCCGAGGCCCTGGCGCGTCAGATGAAACATCCGGCATGGGTACTGGCAGGCCGCACACAGTTACGCCAACTGGCGGCCATTCTGGAGCGGGCCTGTCTGGTTGTTGCAAACGATACGGGAGTGTTGCATCTGGCGGCCGCCCTCAACAGGCCCGTGGTGGCTCTCTATGGCCCGACCTCGCCTGTTCTCACCGGACCTCTGGGCGATCCCCGGCGAACGATCGTGTTGCATCATTCGGATAGCTGTCCACGGATTCCTTGTTACGGTTCCAATCATCCGGGATATCCGGGTATGGATGCCATTAGTGTGGATGAAGCGTATGCGGCAGCCGTCCAGTTGATGGAGAGCATGGGATGATAGGCGGCACAGGGTACGTTGCGGATTGCGAATTCTTGAATAACGGCTATGACAAACCCTGCACCGTCGCTAGAGTAGGCGTTGCACAAACCGTCCTAAATGATACGCTCGTGCAACATGCCCAAAGGCCTGCGGAAGTTCCAATTTCTCATCGGGAATCCAGGCTTGACTGCTTCGGCGGCCTGAGCTTGTTCCACCTGTTTTGCAACTCTGCTTCGGGTGCGGTAGTTCCTCCAGACCTACGTCGCGTGGCCGCCCGATCACCCGCGCGCCTACCATCCGACGGACCTGTATCTGGCGCACATTATCGCCGAGCTGTTGGACAGGCTTTAACGCGCCACGCCTTCGTGCGTCCGTTGATCTGACCCGATTTGCAAATCGTCTTTCGCCGTCTCTCGTCGAGACCTATCCTGAAAAACGGCGAGTTAGCCGTTTTTCAGGAATGGTGGTTTCAAGTTTCTAACGCAACAAGATGATCACGAAGAGCCTCACAGGGGAAGTGCCAGTTCAGCACCTTGCGAGGCCGTCCATTCAAGAGGGCTTGCACATGCTTGATCTC